>JACRMA010000019.1 GCA_016235085.1 Candidatus Zixiibacteriota bacterium | reverse complement strand
ATCAAGAATTCGGACTTTCTGTTTCCGAACTAGAAGATCACAGTCAATCTCGCACCGGCGGATATCCGCAAGGAGGGTTCCGCGTTCGATCTGCCGATGGCAGTCGGAATTCTGGCGGCGACCGGGCAGGTTCTCCGCGAGGATTTCTCCGATTTCGTTCTGGTTGGCGAGCTTTCGCTCGATGGGGCGCTCAAGCCGGTGCATGGCGTGTTGCCGATTGCGATGAAAGCGCTCGCGGAAGGGAAGAAGGGGATCATTGTCCCCGAGGGAAACGCGAAGGAGGCGGCGATTGCCCGCGGTCTAAACGTGTTTCCAATTCCGAATCTGGCGCAGGCGGTGTCGTTCCTGGAGGACGGTGCTTCGGTCACGCCCTTCACGATTGACATCGACGAGGTCTTCAACGGTGCGTTGAAATACCCGGTCGATTTCACTGATGTCAAAGGCCAGCAGTTGACCAAACGTGCGCTGGAAGTCGCCGCTGCCGGGGGACACAATGTCATTATGGTCGGTCCGCCCGGATCGGGGAAGACCATGCTCGCGCGCCGATTCCCGACCATTCTTCCGAACATGACCTTGGACGAAGCGCTCGAGACCACCAAGATTCATTCGGTGTCCGGCAATCTACCGGCGGGTGAGGCGCTGATTGCCACCCGTCCGTACCGTTCGCCGCATCACACGATCTCGAACGCCGGGCTCGTGGGTGGCGGGCCGACACCGCGCCCGGGGGAGGTATCGCTGGCGCATCACGGTGTGTTATTTCTCGACGAGATGCCCGAATTCAATAAGGATGTGCTCGAGGTGCTGCGCCAGCCGATGGAGGACGGGACCGTCACTATCGCGCGCGCGGCGCTCTCGCTGACATTCCCCGCCCGGTTCATGCTGGTGGGTGCGATGAACCCGTGCCCGTGCGGGTTCTTCGGAAGCCCCACTCCTGAGAGCAAGTGCAACTGCACGCCGCAGCAGATCACACGTTACATGTCGAAGATCTCCGGCCCGCTTCTGGATCGGATCGATATTCACATCGAAGTCCCGGCGGTGAAATTCAAGGACCTCTCCTCAGCGGAAGCTGGTGAACCATCGGTGGCCATCCGCGAACGGGTGAATCTGGCGCGCGGCCGCCAACTGGCGCGTTTCGCCGGCCACAAGGGGATGTACTGCAACGCTCACATGGAATCCAAACATCTGCGCGAGTTCTGCCCAATCGACAACGAATCGCTCGACTTACTGCGCCGCGCGATCACAAAGCTAGGCCTCTCGGCCCGAGCCTACGACCGCATCCTGAAAGTCTCACGCACGATCGCCGACTTGGAAGGAACTGTGGACATACATCCCCAGCACATCGCCGAGGCAATTCAGTATCGGAGTCTGGATCGGAGTTTGTGGCAGTGACGGGGGAGGGCGGTCAGAGCGTTCGGGATTCACTCATAGACGGGACGAGGTGAGAGAAGGAGATCGCAATGCCAATTGAGTTTGTGACAGAGCGCAACGTTCTCGAGATTGTGATAATCGGACCGTTGAAGGCACCTGGCGGGTACAGTCGAGAGGACTTCCGGATTACCGTTTCACACCGAGGGAGCGCTCTCGGCGAGCATATTCTCGAGGTTTTGGACGTTGTCCGCCATGCCGGGTGCCCCTGACTGACTCGTGGCCCTGACCCCCGGTCAGGGCTTGCATGATTCACCTCACTCCTGTTCGGGGAGGTCACTCGGCGAGACAAACGTGAGTACGCAGGCCCTGACCGGGGGTCAGGGCCACAACCGAGGCGGTCAGTGACGCGTCTGCCGAGACCACCGCAGATTGAGAAGATTGTCTGAAGCACAAAGCCGGGTGCCCCTGACGGAATCCGTGGCCCTGACCCCCGGGGCGTGTTGAAAAACCCCTTGCGCCTGATGAGGTGTTCGAGTTTTTGGCGATATGCAAACGCGACGCGAGAAATTGGGATTGGAGATGATGCTCTTACCGCCTTTGGAGAGCTTCATCCCGGCGGATCACCGGTTGCGGAAACTGCACCGTGTACTGGATCTGTCGTTCATCCACGAGGCAGTGCGGGATCGGTATTGCCAGGACAACGGCCGTCCTTCGATTGATCCGGAGGTGGTGCTGCGCCTGTTCATCGTGCAAGCGATCGAGGGGATCCGGTCGGTGCGGGAGCTGATGAACGAGGTGCAGGTGAACCTGGCGTATCGGTGGTTCATTGGGTATCGGATGGACGGGTCGCTGCCGGACCATTCGACCTTGTCGCGGGCGCTGGATCGGTTTGGAGACGGGACCTTCGACACGCTGTTTGCGCGGAGCATCGTACAATGCCAAGAGGCGGGGCTGATTGATGGCCGGGTGTTGCACTTGGATGCGACAACGATCCGGGCGGACTTGGATCGGGAACGGGTTGGCACACCGGACAGTCCCGACCCGGACGCGCGGTACGGGAAGTTTCCGGGGAAGCGATTGGCACCGGGATACAAACAGCAGACGGTGGTCGATGCGGCGTCGCGCGTGGTGGTGGAAGTAGCGGTCACACCGGCGGATCGCAACGAGCATGAGGGGGCCCTTGAGGCCGTGGATCGGGCGATGGATCGTCTGGGGCAAACACCCGAGGCCGTGTGTGCGGATGCCGCGTATGCGAGTGGTCACAATAAGGCGGCCTTGGAGGAACGGGGCATACGGCTGGTGAGTCCACCACCGAAGGCACCGGCCCACATGGGTGGGGGTGGCTTCACCAGCGCGGATTTTACCTATGACGAGACGCGCGACGAGTTCACCTGCCCGGCGGGGGCGATCCTTCCATACATGAGTTCGGTGAAAGGGCGTCCGCGGCAGCGGCAGTATCGGGCACCACGCGCGGCGTGCCGGGCGTGTCTGTTGAAGACACAGTGCACGATCGCGCCCGAGCGCACCTTGAAGGTAAGCATGGACCATGCCGCGCTACTCCGCCTGCGAGCGGACAGCCACACGGAGAGTTTCCGGGAACTGTATCGGGCGCGTTCTCATGTGATCGAGGGCATCTTCGGCGAAGCGAAGCTATGGCACCGGCTGGGACGCGCGTGGCGGCGCGGTCTGTCCAACATGCTGATTCAGAGCCTGTTGGTGGCGGCGGTTCTCAACTTCAAACGGCTAATGGCCGTTTTGCGGCCGATTTTGCACCTTGTGAGAACCCTAATAAGGCTCTTATCGCCCCATTGGTCGAGAATAGGGGAAGTCTGGACTACGGAGACTCCGTTTGCACAATCGGTAGCCGTCGCTGGATGCAACTCCTGACAATCACGTCGCCCCGCCGAAGACAGGGTAATTCAACACGCCCCCCCGGTCAGGGCTTGCATGATTTACCTCGCTCCTACTCGGGGAGGTCACGCGGCGACACAAACGTGAGATACGCGAGCCCTGACCGGTGGTCAGGGCCACAACTACAATCTAAACTGCGAATTCCAATCAGATGGCCCGTCACGCGTTCAACGACCCCGGTCACGTGCACTTCCTGACATTCTCATGCTACCATAAGCATCAGTTTCTGACTGACGACCGAGTGCGCGTGTGGCTGGTCGAATCTATCGATCTTGCACGTAAGAAGCACCGGTTCGCGCTTTGGGCCTATGTCATCATGCCCGATCACGTGCACCTGCTCATCAATCCAACCAAAGAGGAATACTCGATATCGGGCATTCTACGTGACATCAAGGAGCCGGTCAGCCATCGTCTCGTGAAATTCTGGCGCGAGACGGCGCCGTGGAAGCTGGACTTGATGAAGGCTCGGCAGGGAAAGCGTGAAGTACATCGTCTATGGCAGGCCGGTGGCGGATTCGACCGCAATCTCACCGATTGGGACCGCATCGCGAAGGCAATTGATTATGTTGAATGGAACCCGGTGCGGCGTGGCTTTGTGAGTGAGCCGGCTCAATGGGAATGGTCAAGTGCGCGCTGGCGAGCGGGATTGACCGATGTCCCCTTACAAGTCGACGCGGTGGAGACGACATGTGGCCCTGACCCCCGGTCCGGGCCCGCGTAACTCACGTTTGCTGCGGCACCTCATATTCTCTGCGAACGTGAGGTGAATTAAGCGAGCCCTGACCGGGGGTCAGGGCCACTCGGAACGACTGGGAGAGGTACTCATGCGAATGAACGACATTCCATTTGAAGCGACCGACTGGGCATCGGTCGAACGAACTGAGCACAAAGGTGAAACCGGGGTCGCCTACTGGCGCACCCGGAACTTCGGTGACATCCGCGTCCGCATGGTTGAGTACTCGCCGGGTTACCGGGCCGACCACTGGTGCGCGAAAGGGCACATTCTTCTTTGTCTTGAAGGCGAGTTGCACATTGAACTTCAGGACGGGCGAACGTCGCATCTCAAACCCGGCATGAGCTATCAGGTCGCGGACGATGCTGAGCCACATCGCTCATTCACCGCGGCGGGGGCCAAGCTCTTCATTGTGGACTGAGAATGCGGATGCTCGATGCCATGAAATCAGAACCGCTCATTCCCAAGCATGGCGGCTACCGGCGGCTGAAGAGCTTTCAGGTGGCGGAGTTGATCTATGATGTGACGGTGCGGTTCTGCGAGAAACACATCGAGCGGCGCAGTCGGACGCATGACCAGATGGTGCAGGCGGCGCGGTCTGGTGTGCAGAACATCGCCGAGGGGAGTCAGGCGTCGGGGACATCCAAGAAGACCGAGCTCAAACTGACCAATGTCGCGCGAGCCAGCCTCGAGGAACTGCGCCTGGACTACGAGGACTTCCTGAGGCAGAGAGGGCTGCCGCTTTGGGAGCGCAACGACCCGCGCCGGGAAGAGCTGATCGCGCGGCGGCCCGCCAACGCGGACGCTGTGGCGGTGTGGGCGCGGGATGTTAAGAATGGACTCAGTGGACGAAGTGGACCCAGTGGACAAAGTGGACCTAGAGGACGAAGTGGACAGAGTGGACAAAAAGAGCTTCCCGGTGCGTCCACTAAGTCCACTGAGTCCACTTCGTCCACTTCGTCCACTCAGTCCACTTCGTCCACTTCGTCCACTCAGTCCACCTACCCTGAAATCCTTGCGAACGGCGCCATCGCTCTGATCACGGTGGCGTGTTTTCTCCTGGACCGGCAGCTTTCCGCACTGGCCGACGCTTTCCGCAAGGACGGGGGTTTCACCGAGCGCCTGTACCAAGACCGGCTCCGGAATCGCCGGTCTTAGCGCGCTGGCTGGGAACTGACTGGGCTGAGTCGGGTTTACAGAAGGGGGCAATCGATATGGAACCGCTCTCTCAAAAGAAGTGCATCCCCTGCCGCGGGAACGTCCCGCCGTTGACGGCGAACCAGATCGCTCCGTTGCTGGCCCAGCTCGTCGACTGGACCGTGGTCGGCGAGCATCACATCGAAAAGCTCTACCGTTTCCCGACCTTTGCCGACGGCCTCGCCTTTGTCAACAACGTCGGAGCATTGGCCGAGGCGGAGGGGCACCATCCCGATATCAAACTGACGTGGGGTAAAGTCGAGATCAGCATTTGGACGCACAAGATCGACGGACTGACCGAATCCGATTTCATCCTGGCCGCCAAGATCGACCAGATTCCCCATTACCGATAATCTCCATCGTTCCATTTCGATCTGCGTAAGTCATTAGATGACACGATTTGTCGCCTTTCTGCGAGCCATCAACGTCGGCGGGCATGTGGTGAAAATGGACCTGTTGCGCCGCGTGTTCGCCGATTCCCTCGAACTTGCCAACGTCGAAACCTTCATCGCCAGCGGGAATGTACTCTTCGATGCCACAAGCCGAAACACGGCAGCACTGGAGAAGAAGATCGCGGCTCAGTTGGAGAAGGCGCTTGGGTACGAAGTCGCCACGTTCATCCGTTCGGACGCCGAACTGATCCGTATTGCGGAATATCAACCGTTCAAGCCGAAGGACGTGCAGGCGGCTGAAGGGATCTACGTCGGCTTCCTGGCCGGAGAGCTTGCCCCCTCCGAGATTCGCATGGTGAAGTCGTTCCGCAGTGACGTCGACGAACTCGAAGTTAACGGCCGTGAGATTTACTGGCTGTGCCGTATTCGATCCACTGAATCGGATTTCTCGCTGGCAAAGCTTGAAAAGACTCTGAGGATTCAAGCCACCTTTCGCAATATCACCACAGTTCGAAAAATCGCCGCATTGCTCTCCGCCGAGTAGGCCTGGCGCGGCCGCAGTTGCTCGCGTAAAGGTGCGATGCTTCGCATCGCATGCGGCCGAGGGCGGCCGCGCCACATTCTTGGTATGGCTGCCAGGTCAGCCAGTGGCAGTCTGCAACAAAGTGATTGCCAGTTCGTCGAACACTTGTTGCTTGCACCCTGGCACGTAATTCTGGAGGAATCAAATGTCAGATAAGATCACCAACGAGCAGTTTACCAAGCAGATCCTTGCGTCGGTGCGAGAGGCCTTCGAGAAACCGGACGGTGTCTTCCTGGATCGGGGGACTTCGCTGTTTGAAACGCTCGCCGGAATTTCGTGCGAGCAGGCATCCCGTCCGCTCCTGGACGGCGGCACAACCATCGCCGGGCATGTCTTTCACACGTGTTTCTACCTTCAGGTCACGATTGACTACCTCGAAGACAGGTTGAATCGGAAGATCGACTGGAAGGACAGTTGGATCATCAGTACGCGGAACAACAGCGAGTGGAGTGAACTGCGCGGTCAACTCGAGAGAGAGTATGCGACCGTGATTGCGTACCTCTCGGGTGTTACCGATTGGACCGATCTTCGAATTCTCGGTGCACTGGGCATATTGGCGCACACCGCCTACCATCTTGGTGCGATCCGGCAGATGGCGACGTTGGTGGCGAGGGAATCGTAGCGATGGCGTACGACGAAAAACTGGCAGAGCGAATGCGACAGGCGCTTGCCGGAAAGCGTAAGATCACTGAGAAGCAGATGTTCGGCGGGCTCGCTTTCCTCGCCGATGGGAAGATGTTCGCCGGGATTATCAAGACCGAGTTGATGGCGCGTGTGGGCCCGGAGCGATACGACGACGCTCTCAAGGAGCCGCATGTGCGGCCCATGGACTTCACCGGCCGGCCGATGGCGGGGTATGTCTTTGTGGCGCCGAAAGGGTGTCGCACGAGCGACACGCTGGAGCGCTGGATCCAGTGGAGCCTGGATTACGTCTCCTGCCTTCCGGCCAAACCCACGAAGAAAGCAAAGGCCAAGGGCAAACAAGCCAGCAAGTAGTTGATACCGAATTGTCGTGAGACGGTGCCAGGCCTGTAGCTGGCGTTGGCCCCTCAGAAGTCGCTCTTACCCGTAAGCCTGGAGCAGGCCGCGCGGTTTGGATAATGTTCGTGGTGGCCTAACCGCTGGCGCTGTCGTCAGTTGTGCCGAATCGGACGATTCGCACTTGGGACCCTCTGACCCACCCCTCAACTAGGGGTTGTCCGACTGGGCTTTGGAGAGTATCCTGTTGGCGGCGGGGATGATCGCTTGAGTGTTTGGGGTGGCCGCTCCATTCGGCTGCCCGGTCCCAGTGGTCAGCAACCGCCGTTTCGACAGGAACTTGTGGCAGCAGGTAAGGAGAAGGCCGATGGCACAAGACGAACTCAGAGAAGCGGTATGGGCGCTCTTGCAGGAATATGCCCGCAAGGATCCAGCGATGACGATCCACTCGGACCTCGTCATTCGCAAGTTTCCCAAGGTCAATGAGCAGGAACTGATCAACGCCATCGGTGAGCTGATTTTGGATGGGCGGATTACCGCCAAGGCCACGACGGTGGATGCCTATGGCAACGCCACCGCCTTCCAGATGCGCGTACGTCCTGAAGGCGAACGCCCCGCGCCGGAATCCAAGCCGCCGCGTTCCGGTATCAGCGATTTCAGCGTCGGATTCGGGGACACCAAAGCCGCCACATCACAACGCGAAACCGAGGAACCGAAACCTCCGAAGAAGGTCGGACTGAATATCAAGGACGACAAGATTGGCTTGGGATTCGGCGTTGATGACGAACCTCCGGCCCCACGGCCGGTACCGCCCGAAGTCCCGCCGGACCGGGTCAAAGTCTCGGTCGCCGGAAAAAGCGAGGCATACAACGCCTGGCAGCAGGAAGCCGAACAGCATTTTGCTGACGAGGTTGCCTCATTCTTCGCCGAACTCGACATGGCCGAATCGTCCAATCCGGAAGCCAAGAAACATCTGACCGATCAGTTGATGGTCTTGATCGCCATGTTCCAATCGACCGAGACAGAAGCGTTCGCAACGCCCATCGGCAAGCTGGCGATGCTCAAGACGCGTGTTGCCCAAGTGGCACCCGATCTGGTCAACGATTACATTCTGCTCATTCAAACGGCGGTACGGGCCTGGATGGGGCGGGTGTAGGGCGACCAAAGACTCAATGCATGGACCTGTTGTCGACGGGACGAATCTCTCACCAATGCTTGCGCTGAACCCGAAGCGCGAAATGCTTTGATGCCCACTGAGACCACATGAACAAACACCAACGCACAATTCAAAAGACCACTGAAATCACGGGCACTGGACTGCATACCGGCGTGTCCTCAACCATCCGTTTCCTTCCCGCGCCTGTCGGCGCCGGCGTCGTTTTCCGTGTACCGGGCGCCAACGGTCTTGTTGAACTGAAAGCGGACATTGGGCATGTAATCGATGTCAATCGCGGGACTACCATTGCCCTCGGCGAGGCCAAGGTCCATACCGTCGAGCATGTGCTCTCGGCACTGGCCGGGCTTGAAATCGACAACTGTCTTTGCGAACTGAACAACATCGAGCCGCCTGTCGGCGATGGTTCCAGCAAGCCGTTTGTCGATGCGCTGCTCAGCGCCGGTATCGAGACTCAGGATGCGCCCAAAACCTACTTCGAGCCGGATGGTCCGATCAACTATTCGGAGCCGGCGCGCGGCGTCGACCTGATCGTCCTACCTTCGGATGATTTTCGCGTCACCTTCATGGTCGACTACCGCAATCCGGCGCTGGGGACCCAATACACTACGCTCGGGTCGCTCGAACACGAGTATGTCAAGGACTACGCTCCCGCCCGCACCTTCTGTTTCATGTCCGAGGTGGAGTTCCTGCACAAGCAGGGGCTGATCAAAGGCGGCAATTTGGAGAACGCGGTCGTCATCTGCGACAACGGCTACACCCAGGAAGACGCCGACCGGCTGCAGGAGATTTTCCATTATCCGAACGAGGTCCACATCGGCAAGACCGGAATCCTGGGCGATGTCGCGCTGCGATTCCCCAATGAGCCGGTGCGCCACAAGGTCGTCGATTTGATCGGTGACCTGTCCCTGATCGGGATGCCGATCAAAGCGCACATCCTCGCGGCGCGGTCGGGCCATGCGGCGAATGTGGCGCTGGCTCGCAAGCTGCGCGCCGAAATCGACAAGAAACGTCTCGCCGACAATTACAAGGCGCCGCCGACCGAGCAGGGGATCCAGCTGGATGCCCAGGCGATTGCCAATATCATGCCGCACCGCTACCCGATGCTTCTGATCGACAAGATTACCAATCTCGAAGCGGGCAAGCATGTCACGGCGATCAAGAATGTCACGTTCAACGAACCGTATTTCATGGGGCATTTCCCGCATCACCCGGTGATGCCGGGTGTGCTGATTATCGAGGCGATGGCACAGGCGGGCGGATTGATGCTGTTGCACATGATCGACAACCCGCAGGAGATGGTCGTTTATTTCCTGGGGATCGACAGTGCGCGTTTCCGCCGTCCGGTTCGCCCAGGTGATCAATTACGTTTTGAAGTGGACATGCTCTCCTTCCGTCGCGGCATGTGCAAGATTGCCGGCCGCGCCTTTGTCGATGACAATCTCGTCACCGAAGCCACGATGATGGCGATGTTGATGGAGAGATAACCTTACGACCCGAAATCCAATTACAAGATTGAATCCTCACAATGACGACAGTGAACTCTTCGACCCAAATACATCCGACCGCGATTATTGATCCCGCTGCCAATCTCGACAGCAGCGTGATCGTTGAACCGTTTGCCGTCATCAATGCTGACGTTGAGATCGGTGCCGGCTCGGTAATCGGCTCTCATGTACGGATCGCTTCCGGAGCGAGGCTGGGGCGTGAAGTCAAAGTGCACCACGGCGCAGTTGTCGGAACTGTCCCGCAAGATTTGAAATTCGGTGGTGAGCGGACGCAACTGCACGTGGGTGACCGCACAGTCATCCGTGAATGTGCCACGCTCAATCGCGGCACGAATGCGCGCGGTGAGACCCGCGTTGGTGCCGACTGCCTGCTGATGGCCTATACACACGTGGCCCACGACTGCCTGCTCGGTGACCGGGTCATTCTCGCGAATGCCGTGCAATTGGGCGGGCATGTGACCATTGGGGACTGGGCGATTCTCGGTGGCGGAGTCGTCGTCCACCAATTCTCACTCGTCGGTGTGCACGCCATGGTCGGCGGCGGGTTCCGCGTGACCCAGGATGTGCCGCCGTACGCGATTGTCGGCGGGTATCCCTTGCGCGTGGTTTCGGTCAACAAGATCGGTCTTGAGCGACGGGGCTTTTCCGAAGAGCAGGTTACGATGCTCACCCGCGCTTTCCGAATTCTGTTTCGGGCGAAGCTTAATCGTACGCAGGCGCTGGAAAAGCTCAAGAGCGAGGGATTGGATTCCGCCGAGATCCGGCACCTTCTTGATTTTATCTCCTCATCCGAGCGGGGAGTCATGCGCGGATGAGCGATGGTCTACCCGGCGAACGACCTGCCATTGGCGTAGTGGGTGTCGGACATCTCGGCGCACATCACGCGCGTATCCTCCATGGTGCGGCCGGATGGCGGCTGGCCGGCATCTACGACACCGATCCGAATCGCAATCTCGACACCGCCAATCAGTTCGGCATTCCGGTCTGCCGCGATCTTGAGGATCTGCTGAGCCGGGTTGATGCCGTCACGATCTGCACGCCCACCGAATCGCATTTCACGATTGCGCGCCGCGCCATCGAGCTGGGCCGCCATGTGTTTGTGGAGAAACCGGTCTGCAGCACAAATGCCGAAGCGGAATCACTCGTGGACATGGCCGCGAAGTCCGGAGTAACAGGGGCCGTCGGACAGATTGAGCGATTCAATCCCGCCGTGAATGCCGTGCGGGACCGCATCGGTTCGCCGCGATTCATCGAGGCGCATCGGCTCAACCAATTCTCAATGCGCGGATTGGGGACGGACGTTGTGCTCGAGTTGATGATTCACGATATCGACTTGGCGCGCTGGCTGATCGGCGAAGAGCCGGTCGAAATCCGTGCGGCCGGGGTGGCCGTACTGGCGGCCACGGATGACATCGCCAATTGCCGCCTTCAGTTTCCCGGGGGCTGCGTGGCGAATCTGACCGCATCACGCATCTCGAGCAATCCGATGCGCAAGATTCGCATCTTTTCCCAGGACTATTACACTTCGATTGATCTATCCCAGAAATCAGTCGACTCCTACCGGTTGTCTCATGCCGGCGCGGAGCCATCGGCAAAAGAGTACATGACGCTCGCCCAAAGTCAGGGACGGCGATTGGCGCGCTGGACAACACCGGTCGCCATTTCCGATGCCCTTGAATCAGAGTTGGTGGATTTCCACGACGCCATTGTCGGCAAACGCAAACCCCGCGTCGGACTCGATGAGGGCGCCAAGTCCCTGCGTGTAGCGCTCGATGTGGTGGATGCCTGCCGAGCCGCGGCGAAAAGATAAGGCCCAGTGGAGGGACAGTATCGCGTCGAGTTCGGATTTATCCCCGCGCGGGGAGAGGGCGTATGCAATACGCCCCTACGGGCTGGCCGCCGTCGTGCACATCAATGGGGTTCCCGTTAGTGCTCTAAGTTGACAAAGGATGTGCAGGGGCGTATTGCATACTCTCCCGCCCCCTGCCTTGCGGGAGATCATCCGCACGAGCGTTGCGCAAGATCGATGAATCGTCCCAAATCCATCTGCCTTGTTGCCGGCGAACCGTCGGGTGATCTCCATGGGTCACTTCTGGTGGCGGAGCTCAAGCGCCGCCATCCGGAGTGGTCGATCTGGGGAGTCGGGTCGGATCGTATGGCTGCGGCCGGATGCGAACTGTGGCAGGATGCCCGCGGCTGGGCGGTGATGGGTTTCGCCGAGGTATTTCGTTCACTGCTGAAGTTCCGGAAGCGGCTTCATGATCTCCGCCGGGAGATTCGCAAACGGCGTCCCGACTGCGTCATTCTAATCGACTTTCCCGGCTTCAATCTCAAGCTCGCGCAGAGGGCTCACAGGGATCAGATTCCGGTCGTCTATTACATTGTTCCGCAACTGTGGGCATGGGGGCAGGGACGGATCAAGATTTTCCAGAAATGTATCGACCGCACGATTGTCGTGTTTCCTTTTGAGCAGGAATTCTTCAAGCATTACGGTGTCGACGCCGATTGGATCGGCCATCCGTTTATCGATCTGGTCCATCCCAGCGCGAGCCGCGACGTGCTGCGGCAGAAGCTCGGCGTCGATTCGACGCAACGTCTCGTGGCATTAATGCCGGGTGTGCGAGTGCAGGATCTGAACGCACACCTGCCGTTGTTCACCGAGGCATTAAAGCTGGTGGCGGAATCGGTGCCGGGAGTCTGTGGTTCGATTGGCGTCCATCGGTCGTTGAGCGAAACGACCACGCCTCTCTCGGCCGGACCGGTCTCGCTCTCAATGACGCCGGATGTGTATGACCTGATGGCCGCGGCCGACGTGGTGCTGACCAAAACCGGCACAACCACGGTTGAGTGCGCCATTCTGGGTACGCCCATGGTGACTGCCTATCGGACGGGTTCGGTGAATTACACCATTGCCAAATCACTGGTCAAAGTGCCCTATGTCGCGATGCCGAACCTCATTGCCAAACGGCGGGTAGTTCCCGAACTTGTTCAGGCGGCGGCCTCTCCCGATGCCCTGGCCAGGGAAGTCATCGCGCTTCTGACCGATGACTCATTGCGGCAGAGACAACTGCAGGGATTGGCCGAAGTGAGGGAGAAGCTCGGTCCACCGGGGGCGGTCCAACGCGGCGCGGACGTGATCGAGCAGTGGCTGTCAGGTCGAAAATGAGTGAATTCGGATTTCGCATTCTGACTAAAGGCTACACTCTTGGCATGAGAGTGGCCGCCCACGGCTATTCCTGGTGGGCGCGTCGCGCGGGTTGGTGGCCGGAAGAGAGCGCGAAAGAACGCTGGGGGAAATCATTCCCGGCAAGTCACTCGGCCGGACCGGTCTGGATTCATGCGGCATCGGTGGGCGAGGCGCGCGTGGCCGGCCAATTTGCCAATGAACTCGCAACCCATGGATGCTCCGTCATTGCTTCATCGATGACGGAAACTGGATATAATCTCAGCCGGGAAGTCTATCCCACCGGCACCACTTGTTTCCGTCTGCCGCTCGATCTCCCCGGTCCGCTCACCCGCGCCCTCAACCACTTTCGCCCCTCGGCATTGGTTCTGGTCGAAACCGAATGGTGGCCCAATCTGTTGCTCGAGAGTTCGCGCGCCGGACTGCGCATCTTTGTGGTCAATGGCCGCATTTCCGAGCGGGCGCTGCGGCGCTACCAGTTGGGAGCTTCATTCTGGCGGCGACTGCTGGGAACAGTCGAGTGCTTTTACATGCGATCGCAACAGGACGCCGACCGGCTGCGGGAACTGGGTGTCGATGACCAGCGAATCAAGGTGGCCGGTTCGCTGAAGGCGATGATCGCGTTGAGTACACTCATATCTCCCAGTGTCCCCGTATCGCTCCGCGCGCGCGAAGATTCACCGATCTGGATTGCTGGCTGCACCCGTCCGGGCGAGGAGGAAGTGGTCTTGGCCGCATTCGCCACGCTTTCACAGCGATTACCCAACTTGAGGCTCTGGCTTGCGCCACGCCACCCGGAGCGGTTCAACGCCGTTGCCCGGTTGGTTGAGCGCCGGGGGAGCAAGGTGGTGCGCTGGTCCGAATGCGAGACGAATTCGCGGCAGGATGTGCCCTCCGATGCCGTGATCCTGATCGATCGCATGGGCGGGCTCGCACCGCTCTATCTATATGCCACGGTCGCTTTCATAGGCGGCAGTCTCAAGCCCTACGGCGGCCACAATCCGCTTGAGCCGGCACTGGCCGGCGCACCCGTTGTCTTTGGGCCGTACATGGAAGATCAACAGGATGCCGCGGCCGATCTATTGAGCCTGGGTTTCGCCACCCAGGTTACGGACGCCGCCTCGCTATCGGCAGCGATTGCCGAATCACTTCGCCATCCCCGGACGGTGTCTGAACGCGCCGCCAGTGTCGAGACGGTCGTGAAGCGGTATTCCCATGTGCGTGCCGAGGTCGCACGTGACTTGTGCGCGCGGCTCGGTGTACAGAGATCGGTTTCCACTCCGTGCCCGGTGTGCACAGCGGCCCGATTTCTCCATTCTGCCTTTATGGGCTGGACCGAAGGCCGGCGCTCGCCCGGCCTCCTTTGTTTTGGGGCGATTGCCAAACCGCTCTCATGGATATATCGAGCCGGCGCGGCACTCGACGCGCGACTTCGGAAACCGGCCGTCGGTGGGACTTCGTCCCGAATCCGCATCGTCGTCATTTCGTCGCCGCTGGTCGGTGGGGTGGGAAAGTCTCCGCTCGTAGCCCACCTTGTGTCTGCCCTGCTCGACTCCGGCCATGCCGCGCATATCGTCACCACCGGTTACAAACGGCAGAGCCATCACGATGTGTCCATTGAACCGGGGAAAGCGTCTATCAGCGCCGGGACTGCGGGCGATGAAGCCGTCATGCTGGCGCAGATGACTGGTGCGGTCGTCTATGTCGGCGAGGACTTGACGGCAACTGTCGCCCGTGTGGCGCGCGGCCTTGCGCCGGAGTTCATCATTGTCGATGACGGTGTTCGTCGCCGCTGGCAGGGGGAGAGGCGGATTGTCGTCCTCGCCGCGTCCGACTTGGATCGCCCGGTGCGTTTTCTCCCCGACGGACGCTGGCGGATCGCGCCGAAGCGCGCCTGGCCGGCGGCTGGCGTCGCGATCATTCAGGTCGGCCAGGGGACGTCAGCGGCCATCAGTACCGAGGTTCAACATCAACACGCCAGGACCCTGAATTCCTGGGGGTACGTAGGGCCCATCGGGTGGTACACGAGTCTCGTTGAGGGAGTAGTTCCGTTGACCAAGGGAGAGTCTGGTGCATCGGACACGCCACCCTCGGGCGCTCCGTTTCTGTTTTGCGGTATCGGTTTGCCGGCCCGGTTTGAGCGGCAGGTCGAGTTTCTTGGCATATCCGCAGTGGGGCGGCAACGATTTCCCGATCATCACGCGTATTCCCCCGCCGACATGAGCGATCTTGAACATCAATGCCGGCAAGCGGGAGCGGCCTGGATGCTAACGACTCATAAAGACGCCGTCAAAATCGATCCGGCCTGGACGCTGACAATACCGGTCTTCTGGCTGCGGATACGGCTTGAATTGGCGGCCGGGACCGATATGTTATCGGTTCTTCAGGAGCAGACTTTGTGACCCCTCGCCGGCCTCTGCCATCTAATTCCCTCATGGTCGACGAGCACGCCGACTTCCTCATCATTGGCTCCGGCATCGCCGGTCTCTGGGCGGCGTTGCGTCTTGCGGACCATGGACGTGTTATCGTTATCACCAAGAAAGACGAAGCCGAGTCGAATACGAACTACGCGCAGGGCGGTATTGCAGCTGTGGTGTCACAATTGGATTCGATCGATAGCCACCTGCGCGACACGCTCTCAGTCGGCTGCGGACTTTGCAATCGCCGGGTGGTGCGACGCGTGGTCGATGCCGGTCCACGGCTGGTGCGCGATCTGATCGAGGTCGGCGTCCGATTCACCTATCGCGATGCCTCGCGCAAACTCACCAATCTCGACCTTGGTCTTGAAGGCGGCCACAGCGCCCCGCGTGTTGTCCACGCCACCGATCTGACGGGTCAGGAGATTGAAGCGGCGCTGCTCAAGGGCCTGACGAATCATCCGAATGCCGAGCTCTGGGTACATCATCTGGCCATTGATTTGATGGTGACCGGAACTGGTTCCAACCGGCGTTGTGTCGGCGCGTGGGCATTCGACCGGTATCGCCGTCTGATTCGCCAGATTATTGCGCCGGTCACGGTCCTGGCCACCGGAGGGGCCGGACAGGTCTACCGGCATACCACCAACCCGGAAATCGCGACCGGTGATGGCGTCGCGATGGCTTTCCGTGCGGGTGTGCCGGTCGCCAACATGGAGTTCGTCCAGTTTCACCCGACACGTCTCCATCACCCGAAGGCCAAACGCTTTCTGATTTCCGAGGCGGTCCGCGGTGCAGGGGGGATTCTGCGCAACAGCCGCGGCGAAGCGTTCATGGCGAAGTATCACGCGCTGCGCGACCTGGCACCCCGCGATATCGTGGCACGTGCGATTGTGACCGAATGCCGGCGTGGCGGCCGTGCGTGCGCCTGTCTCGATCTGACCCACCTGCGACCGTCGTTCCTTCGCCGCCGATTCCCCAATATCTACCGCCGCTGCCGGGAACTTGGTATCGACATCACGCGCCAGCCGATTCCGGTTGTCCCGGCCGCGCACTACATGTGTGGCGGCGTCATCACCGATGCCAGCGGTAAGACGGAACTGGATGGACTTTGGGCGTCTGGCGAAGTCGCCTCGACGGGATTGCACGGAGCAAACCGTCTCGCGTCCAATTCGCTTCTGGAAGCAATGTACTTCGCCGATGTCGCGGCGGCGTCGGCGGGGCCGGCATTGCGACGGTTGCGGCAGAATCTCCCGGCAAAGCCGCCGCGCTCGAAGCTGACGAAGGTCACGCGCATTGCGCGGTTGAAGCACGATTGGGATTCGTTGCATGATACGATGTGGGATGAGGTCGGAATCATTCGCGAACGGCATGGGCTTACGCACGCCGTGGCGCGCCTGACCGAGCTGGCTCGCCGCGGCGACCGGCGGTTGCGTGACGACGGCATCAACGCCGACACCATCGAATTTCGCAACGCCGCGCTGGTCGGGCTTCTGATCGCGAAAAGCGCCCTGACTCGAACCGAATCGCGGGGCTTGCAATTCCGCAGCGACTACCCGCGCGCCGACGACCGGAAATGGAACAAGGATACGGTCATCAGAGGGGTGTAGATCTGTGGGAGGGCGAGGCTCCTGCCGAGCCTCTATGTCGGCGAAGACCACTTACTACCTCGCTTGGCCCTTCGAATCGGTGCGAGCCTCTTCCTGCCCTCCCGCGAAGAGGCTCGGCAGGAGCCTCGCCCTCCCTTGTGTGCCGCACAGAGCGCCAATTTTCCTGATACTCTCAAAAACTCCTTGCAAAACCCTCGTGTAATTGCATTCAATTGCTATGGAACTCAATTCTAAGAAATCGGAATCAATCTGGATTTTGGACTTCGGGTCGCAGTTTACCCAGCTCATTGCCCGCCGGGTGCGCGAACTTGGCGTGTTCTCTCGTGTCGTGCCGTACTCGGTGAAGCCCGAGGAAATCGATTGGGATACCGCGCGCGGACTGATCTTTTCCGGTGGACCAGCGTCCGCGGCCGCGCCGGGTGCTCCCGCGTGTGATCCCAGTTTGTTCGAACGTGCGATCCCAAAGCTTGGCATTTGTTATGGCCTTCAGCTTTACGGCAAGCACCGGGGTGGCCGGCTGGCGCAATCGCATCAGCGCGAGTATGGACGGGCGCGGTTTTCGCGTGTGAAAGATCATCCGCTGCTCGCCGGAATTCCCGATTCGTTTGATGTCTGGATGAGCCACGGCGACACGCTGGTTGACCTGCCCCCGGGCATGACAATCCTCGGCAAGACCAACACTGTCGAGGCCGCTGCCGTGGCCGATCCGGACCGGCAGTTCTGGGGCGTGCAGTTTCATCCCGAGGTCAATCACACCGAGCATGGGCGCGAGATTCTTAAGCATTTTCTTTATGACATCTGCCATTGCCGTGGCGGCTGGAACGCCGGGATGTTCGCCGAGGAGGCGATTGCCGGAGTGCGCGAGCAGGTGGGGGAGAAGCAGGTCGTGCTGGGAATCTCAGGTGGCGTCGATTCTGCCGTGTTGTCGGTGCTCCTCCAGCACGCCATCGGACCGCGCTCACACCCGGTCTTTGTCGATACCGGGCTTTTGCGCAATGACGAAGCAAGCCAGGTGGTCGATGCCCTGCGCGGTGTCGGTGTGCATATCACCGTCGTCAATGCCGCCGAGCGATTCCTGTCGGCGCTGGACGGTGTCGTCGATCCGGAGCAAAAGCGCAAGATCATCGGGCGCGTCTTCATCGATATATTCGAGGCGGAAGCCAAACGAATCGGGAAGATCGAGTTTCTTGCGCAGGGCACGCTCTATCCGGATTGGATCGAAAGCGTGTCGGTGGCGGGGCCCTCGTCGGTGATCAAGTCGCACCACAATGTCGGCGGCCTCCCGGAGCGCATGCATCTGAAACTGGTGGAACCACTCCGGTGGCTCTTCAAGGACGAGGTCCGCGCTGTGGGCAAACATCTCGGATTGCCCGAGCACATCCTGGGACGACATCCGTTCCCCGGTCCGGGGCTGGCGGTGCGCATTCTCGGCGCCGTTACCCGTCCTGACCTGGAGTTGTTGCGCCGTGCTGATACGATCTATCTGGAAGAATTGCACAAGTCAGGCTGGTACGATAAGATCTGGCAGGCGTTCTCCGTCCTGCTGCCGATTCAGTCGGTCGGCGTCATGGGAGACGAGCGCACCTACGAACGCGTCGTTGCTCTGCGTGCGGTGACCTCCACCGACGGCATGACCGCCGACTGGGCCGAAATCCCCCACGAGCTTCTCGGGCAAATCTCGAACCGCATCATCAACGAAGTCCCCGGCATCAACCGGGTCGTCTACGATATCTCTTCGAAGCCCCCGGCGACGATTGAGTGGGAGTAGGGCGGGTGATTCACGCTTCGGACTCGTGCCATTGCGAGTGCTGTTCTGCGTGAATCACCCGCCGTTTGCGGGAGAATGGACCGGCGGGTGATTCGCAGGAAGAGTTGTGCCTGCGAGCGTATCAGCGAGCGAATCACCCGCCCTACATGCTGCGAGCGCGGTGCTGCGTGAATCACCCGCCGTTTGCCCGAGAGTGGACCGGCGGGTGATTCGCAGGAAACGTTGCGCCTGCGAGCGTATCAGCGAGTGAATCACCCGCCCTACATGCCGGAAGCCCATGCCACCACATTCCCTCGACAAAGCAGAAACCCCGGCTGGACCGACGGGGTTTCTGTTAGACGCAGCTTCAACCAGTCATCGCTTTCCCAAACCATAACAAGTGCTGAATGAACGGGGGGACGATGGTTCATTCAGATGGATGCCGGCGTCCAAGGTCAAGCAGGTAACCTACTACTATTTCATATCGTAGTCTCTCCGGGTGAAGCGTAAGTGCAGGCGTCACAATGATTGCACCTCTTTCTCCTCGGATGAGGAGCGGCACTGCCGTGCCAAAGACGTACGCCTCGCTCCTTGTCGAACGTGATCGGCTTCCAGTTGTGGTCTTTCTGTTGGAAAGGCTGTATCCAAATAGCAGCCAGGGTGCGACTTCGAATCTTGAGACTACGTGGATCGGAATTCCCAATGAGCCACCGAATAACCAGTCGCTCGTATTTGTCGTCGCTGAGAATTGTGCCGTAAGGGCAACGTCCGGCGTTTTCCTGGGGTTCCTCGAATCGTATCTTATGACATGCACAGTGGCAGCCCCACCAAATATCGATGACGAGAGGCCGAACGGATCGTGTTTCCGCTGAGCAACCCATCCGGTCGCATCGAACCGGCCGCCCTGACTCAGGCCAAGACCACACTTAATTTCATGTTGGCTCTTCTGCCAGTCATACGCTCCGAAAACCTGGATGCTACTGACACCATCCCTCGTCAATAGTCCCTGGGTTTGTGCGTGAATTGTCGACGAAATGAGCGACAGGCAAATTGCGATAACGGCCGCGTTTCCCTTAATCATGCTTCCTCCAGGGGGACCTCCCGCAGCACTAACATGTGCCCGGGGAGTAGGGCGGGTGATGCACGCTTCGGACCTGTGCCATTGCGAGCGCTGTTCTGCGTGAATCACCCGCCGTTTGCGGGAGAATGGACCGGCGGGTGATTCGCAGGAAGAGTTGTGCCTGCGAGCGTATCAGCGAGCGAATCACCCGCCCTACATGCGTGGCACCATTCCCGGTGGTCATTGTCACCTTTTGATGTCCCAAACCAGGTGGAGAAGCGCGCCGACGGTTGTGAGCATGTGCCGCTTCGGCAGCCCGGCAAGTTCCTTTGCGTGGGTGTACCGATCGGTGATGGAGATCTCAGCCGCGAGCGACACCCGATGGAAGATCTCCGGAGACATCAGTCCTATCACGGCAGTCAACGAGTAAAGAGAATAGGCTCTGGAGTCATAATTGAGGGGGTATGTGTCGCAGAATCCGTCCACATGAATGAGCTGGTTGGTGCCCACAAGGCCGATGCCGCCCCCGAGGGCCAAACGCGGGCGCCAGCAGTTTGGGCACGCAGAACGGGATGTCCACTCCACACCGAGCAGGAGTGATAGAAACGCGCGCTGGCGCTCAAGATCGCCGAAGATCGTCGATTCTGCGGTTCGGACGCTGATGCGCGTGCGGCTGCTGCTGAAACCCGCCAGGTACAGGTCGCACCAGTATCCAAAGGGGCGAGAACTTGACGGGTAGAAGCTCAACCGATAGGAGTTGGAGATCAACGGACGGATTCCATCCGCACTCCGGAATAACGGGAAATCAGCGCCACTTCCGAACGTCAGTCGCCACACGCTGCGTGGTTTGAGAGCAATCTCCGTCGCTGGCGTTTGAGTCGCCACAAGCAGGAACAAAGTTCCAGCCAGAACTACACACCATCTCCGAATCAATTCCACCTCCTGCGCTGAGGACCCCGGCAGTAAGTGGAATAATGAACGATTAAGTCTCGAAAGTCAACTATGCGGTTAAGCTATCTGGAACAGGGAGTAGGGCGGGTGATTCACGCTTCGGACTCGTGCCATTGCGAGTGCGTTGCCGCGTGAATCATCCGCCGTTTGCCGGGGAATGGACCGGCGGGTGATTCGCAGGAAGAGTTGTGCCTGCGAGCGTATTTGGTGAGCGAATCACCCGCCCTACATGCTCCCAGCCCATGCCCCCCCAAAGCAGAAACCCCGCCTTGGCCGACGGGGTTTCTGTTAGACGTAGCTGTGATGAGCTGGACTACTTGAGCAGCGTCATCTTCTTGGTCGCCACGAAATTTTCCGCCTGGATCCGGTAGAAATAGATACCGGAAGCGGTGACGGAACCATGGCTGTCCGTACCATCCCACGTCACCTGATGGGTGCCCGCTTCGAGGTCACCATCGATCAGGGTCTTCACCGACTGGCCGAGCACGTTGTACACAGTCAGGGACACATGTCCCGACTGCTTTAGCGCGAAGGCGATCTCGGTGGACGGGTTGAATGGATTCGGATAGTTCTGATTCAGCGAGTACGAAGTCGGTACCGAGCGCTCGACCGCGCCCACCTGGACGACGACCGGTTCGAATTCCGGCGTGGCCGAGGTGATCTGCGGATGTGGCTGCGACCAGTCATTGAACACCCACACCATACGATGGTGCGGACGGTCCATGGTGGTCGCCTGGATCGTGAACGACTCAAGGTTGGGATCGGTCACTTCGAATACCAAATCGGCAATCGCGCCCTTGCCGGGCTGCATTTCGCGCTTCGACGGGTCGAAGGCCATCGGGATCAATCCGATGACGACCGTCTTGGCCGCGTTGTCGATGTTGGCGATCTTCACATCAAAGTTCGCGATCCGATCGTTGAACTTGACTTCCCGCAATTCCACGCCGGCACCGGGATCGGCAAACCGCAGCGGAATATCCGCGGCAGCCAGACCTTTGGTGTTCGACAGGTAGAGCGGTACGGTGATGAGCTGCGAGCCCGGATTTCCTGCGCTGGCCGCCATTGACGGCGTGCCAACATTCAGAGCGTCCATACTCACCGGACCCGATGCCGCCAGAGCCATCGCGGGCACTAACAGCACGATTACAGCTAGGCATTTGCCCAAACGCATCATTCTACCACCCCCGTTCGGGTTGTTGGTTTTGGTTGACATCCTGTTTCCCTGTCCCTTCCGTAAAAGATTTGCGCCAAACAAATCTCACCACGGTCAAATCCATCGCGGCGAGGGGCACAACAGGTACGGTGTTAATTCAACCCAAGGTGTCTGCGGATCGTGAGGGCGATCCTGTTACTGCAACAACAATAAAGTGGTTGCCGCGCCGCTTGTCAAGTGCCAATACGGCCGAAACCTACTGCAAATCGATGCGCGATTGGGTTCGATAATCCCTCCCATGGCTTGAAGTGAAGCGCCGATCATCCGTGACCGTACGCCGGTTCCGTCCCTTCCTAGGACGTCCATCCCAACTTGCGCCGGGCTTGAGCCGTCATGCGTTCGGGAGTCCAGGGAGGATCCCAAACCACATTGACAGCCACATTCCCTACGCCTTCCAATTCCTTGAGCTTCGCCTGGGCGTCACGCGACATCTGCTGGTGCATCGGGCATCCCTGGGCGGTGAGCGTCATATCGACTGAGACATTGTTGCTGGGGTCGATTCGGACATCATAGATCAAACCCAAGTCCACGATCGAGACCATCGGTATTTCAGGATCATAGCAGCTTTGGAGCTTCTGCAGCACGATCTCCTTGGTGATCATGTCCACCCCACTTCCTGATACATGCATTACGCTTCAGAGTTCCGGTTTATTCCCGGTAAGTTGCACATGTCAGATAATTTATATCCTGATTGGGCAACTTTCCAAAATGGTACTTGGCGCCACACTCCCGATGGCACCTGTCGCGTTTCGTTGTAACTCCTACGCGGCCTTGTTGTTCTGGGGTTTGCCCGCAATGTACAGCAGGAAAATCGCCAGAGCCGCGAACGGAATCAACGCCCAAAGATCGCCGCCTGCCAGACCACCCAGCCACGCCGACTTGTCCCACGCCTCATCCCAACTGAATCCCTGAATTAACGCCTGTCCCAGTCCCGCAATCGCACCACCGGCGATAAGACCGCTGGAGAGAAGCACACCGGGCGAGAACTCGGCTTCCTCCGCCTTGGTCTTGTTCTTCCGGTCGACGTAGTACCGGATGATACCACCGATGAAGATCGGAGTCGAGGTCGAAATCGGAAGATAACATCCGACCGCGAAGGGCAGAGCCGACACCCCGACCAGCTCCATCATCAGCGCCAGGGCGATGCCAACTAATACCAAGGCCCACGGCAACTTACGGGTCAGGATGCCATCGATAATCAGACTGAACAGGCGCGCTTTCGGCGCGTCGAACTTGGTGACCGGCACCAAACGATGGGTGATTTGGCCATTGAGGGTGACCACATATCGACCGGGTTGAATTCCACCCAACGCGGATTCCAGGACCAGTACTTTGGCCGGTCCATCGACCGTCAGATAATCCGGTGCCGTCGCCGGAAGCGGACCTCCGGTGTATGCGGCATACTCGCCACCCGACACAGCCTCGGCACGCTCGACATCAGTTCCGCAAACTCCGGGATCGATGAGATAAACGATCTTACCGCTGTTGTCCACCAGGTAACGCCCCGTGGGAACACCGTTGGTCAGCTCCGGCACCGAGATCTTGCGGTATGACTTGCCGGCGTGATCGACCACCGGTGCATCAGGGGCCAGTGTTGCCGTGAATTGTGGATACTGTCGAGGGGAGAAAGTCGTCTTCGACTCGTTGAGGAACAAAAGCGTCCAACCAATCACCACCGCACTGGTGAGGACGCCGACCAGGATACCCCACTGCTGCCGGCTCGGCGTTGCTCCGACCAGGAATCCAGTCTTCAAGTCTTGCGAGATCGTCCCGCCGTTCGAGGCGGCCACACAGACAATGGCCGCGGTAGTAAGCGCCATCGCCCGGAACGAAATCCCCGTCCAGCCCACTGCCAGGAAGAGAAGGCAGGTGATCAATAATGTCGCCACGGTCATTCCCGAGATCGGGTTCGATGACGATCCGATCTCGCCGGTGATCCGGCTTGAGACCGTGACGAAGAAGAATCCGAAGAGGACGATCAGGACCGCCGAGAGAAGATTGATGTTCAAAACCGGCGCCGCCCAGATTCCGAGAATGAGGGCACCGATCCCGCCAAGCACCCACGTGATGCGGATGTCCCGCTCGGTGCGCGGAATATCCTGCACCGCAGCGCCCGCCCGCGACGCCTTGAGAGACTTCATCCCGCGTTTGAAGGCGCCGACGATCGAGGGAATCGAGCGGACCAGGCTGATGATACCGCCGGTGGCAACCGCCCCCGCGCCGATGTAGAGAATGTATGCGTTCCGGATTTCACCGGGGCTCATGTCGCGGATCAGTTTCGATGCCGGGAAGATGATGGTTGTCGCAGCGTCACCGAAAGCCTTGATGACAGGAATCAGGACGATGAACGCCAGCGCGCCGCCCGCCATCATGTTGGCGGCGGTCTTGGGGCCGATAATGTATCCAACGCCCAGAAGCGGGGGAGCGACCTCGGCCGATATCGACGCCCCCTTAAAGAAGCTCATTGTCCAGTCGGATGTGTCCTTCCAGAACCGGGTCACCAGATTCAGGAAAGCGTAGATGAAACCGACACCAGCGCCCAGGAATACTGTCTTGGCGGTGGTGCCGCCTTTCTCGCCGACAATGAGCACGTCGGCGCAGGCGGTCCCTTCGGGATAGGTGAGTTTCCCATGCTCCTGCACGATTAATCC
>JACRMA010000018.1 GCA_016235085.1 Candidatus Zixiibacteriota bacterium | reverse complement strand
TGATGATTTGATCGCCGCCGGAACGCGTGCCTTGAACGACGGCTGGCATGGACTGACCGCGGTGCTGACTTTCGGCAACTTCGACGATTTCTCACGGCTGGTCCCGATTGCCTCGGAGGCAATCAAGGGATGGGCCAAAGCGGCTGCCACATACACGGATAAACGTCCTATCCGACTTCAGTTCGATCCGGCCCCAGTAGACAGTTGGGGCGATCCACCGTCGTATCCGGCGGAGGCAGATTTCCGTCGTCTCGCCGCCGAATCGCGGCATTTCCGCGATGACATCTCATCGGTGGCCTCGGTTGGCTTGTTCCGAATCGAAGATGTCATTGCCCGCAACTGGCTCGCGGCAACTGATGTCGATCTCTGGGCAAAGCTGGAAGCACTGAATCTTGCCGACGCCAACGACGATGCACCGCCGTTTGACTGGAGCAGTTGGCTGCGGAATAATTCCGGGCTGACCGGCCCGCCGCAAACGAGTTTCTCGCGACGAATCCCCGATTTGACGGTCACGATGCCGTCTGAAGCTTCAGAAGCGGGCGTCATATCCACTGGCCCGGTATCAAGCGCGAGTGGAGGGAATCTGTTTGGTCGGCGCCAGAAGAAGAACGGCTTCTCACGCCGTCTGTCATCGCCCAGCCGGAATCGGCTGCGCGTGCAATGGGGCAAGTCGGCCGAGTGGCGTTTCTACTCACATCTCGATCTGGTGCGCGTCATCGAACGCGCGATCCGCAAGGCCAGTCTGCCCGCGTCGTACTCCGAGGGATTCCATCCGCGCATGAAGCTCTCGTTCGGTCCGCCGCTGGCATTTGGGATGACCTCCAAGGCGGAATTCTTCGATCTGGTCATGGAGCGTGGCGTAGAGACCGCCGATTGCGAAGCGCTCGAAGCCGCCATCCCGTCGGGAATCGAGATTATCGAGGTGCAGGGGATGCCCGCGCAGATGCCGTCACTCACCGAGACGCTGAACGAAGCGGTCTACTCCGCGATTCTCCCGCTCGACATGCAACCAGCGCAGGACGCAATTCAGTTTCTGATGACGCAGCAACACATGAGCTGGAGCCGTCCGGACCGTCCGGATCGCCGTCCCTTCGACCCCCGCATTAATCTGCGCGCAACATCCATCGAATCGACCGACGAGGGAACCCGTTGGGAGTTACGCGTGGGACTGGGGACCGAGGGAAATCTGCGTCCATCGGATTGGGCGAGTTTGATATTCGGATTCGATCCCGAACAGATCGCCGCGCTGGTCATGGAACGATCCGCGATGGTAATCCGTCTGGGCGATCGCGTCAAATCTCCATTCGAATTTCCATAAGCTCGTCGTCCGGGACAGACCATGATTGAAGCCGACTTTCAGATTGTCCACGCCGGGCAGCTTGTTTGTATCGGCACCGAGCGGAACGAGCCGGGTCCGCGCCGGAGGGGAGAGCTTTCCTCATTGGCGATCATCCCGGATGGCGCCCTCGCCGCACGCGACGGGAAGATCGTCTGGGTCGGCCCCACCGACCAGGCCGGCAGTAACGTCACGCTGACCGCGGACGCGATCGACAGCAATGCGGGCGGGCGCGTGGTGACTCCCGGTCTCATTGACGCGCACACACATCCGGTATTCGCCGCACCTCGCCACTTGGAATTCGAGATGCGCGCGGCAGGGAAGAGCTATCAGGAAATAGCTGCGGCCGGGGGCGGAATTCGGACGTCAGTCGCCGCAATGCGCGCCAATGGTCTGGGCGATCTGATTGCCAAGGGGAGGCGCGTCGCTGATCGGATGCTCGCACTTGGCACCACCACCGCCGAGGCCAAAAGCGGCTACGGGCTGTCGCTCGAGGCCGAGATCAAGCTTCTCGAAGCGATTCGCGAGGTTAACGCGCTCCATACGATCGACTGGGTGCCCACCGCGCTCGCGGCTCACGACTTTCCCGCGGAATATCAGGGTCGCCACGAAGAGTATGTCACGCTGATCGTCGAGGAAATCCTTCCCGCAATTGCTGACCGGCGGCTGGCCGAATTCAATGACATCTTCTTCGACACGGGCGTTTTCGACCGCGCTCAGACCGAACGCATCCAGACCCGAGCGCGCTCGCTTGGCTTTGGCCTGAAGTTCCATGTCGATGAACTTTCCGACGTCGATGGCGCCGCGCTCGCGGCCGAGATGGGCGCAGTCTCCGCCGATCACCTCGTGTTCATTTCCCAAAAGGGGATTGCCGCGCTCGCCGATTCGCCGACTGTTGCCGTCATGCTTCCCGGCACGGCGTATTTTCTCGACCTCCCGCGCCGCCCTCCCGTACGGCAGATGATTGAAGCTGGAGTCGCCGTGGCGGTCGCGACCGACTGCAATCCTGGCAGCAACATGACGGAATCAATGCCGCTGGCGATGAATCAGGCCTGCGTGTTGTATAAGATGTCACCGGCGGAAGTGCTGGTCGGCGGGACGCTGAACGCCGCCTGGGCGCTCGGACGCGCCCAGAGCATCGGATCGCTGGCGATTGGCAAGCAATGCGACCTTGTGGTGTGGGATGCGCGTGATTATCGTGAGATTGCTTATCATTACGGAGTCGATTTGGCGGTCACTGTAATCAAGAACGGGAAAGTCGGGAAGTGAACCGCTGGTTCCACGAATCTCAGGTAAGCTCGATGAGGGAGGGCGAGGCTCCTGCCGAGCCTCGTTCGCCGATGCAACCTTCTGTTCGTGACATCGGTCGAGGGTCTAGTCGTTTCCGAATGAAGTCGTTATCCGCCGTACAAAGAGGCTCGGCAGGAGCCTCGCCCTCCCTCCGGAGCCTGATCGCTACTGTCGCCACCATAGGGATTATCGCGTGCCTTTCCTGCACGCCCTATTCCTTCTCCGGCGGACGCACCGCTCTGGTCAAGTCGGTGGCCGTCCCCGTGTTCGAGAACGAAACCACGCAATTCGGGCTCGCCGAGGCGCTGACCAAGGGAATTATTGACGGCCTGGTTGAGGACAATCAGGTAAAAGTGGAGGATGCGTCCACGGCGGAAGCAGTCCTCAACGGGCGCGTGTTGGATTACCAGCGCAAGGCGTACACCTTCGATCAGAATGATCAGGTGAAAGAGTATATGGTCGAAATCAATGTTGCCGCCGATCTGGTCAAACGGGACGGCACCGGCTCGGTCTGGAATGCCGCCGGCATTCGCGGATTCGGCACCTATGGCGCGGACACCGCCGAGACGGTCGGGCAGGAGCGCGCGATCAAGAAGATCACCGAGGATATCATCAATCGCACGGTGAAGAGCTGGTGACCCTTGCCGAAGTATTCCGGAACCAGAAGTGTGCGCCGACTGTTGACTTACCGTATGGCCATGAAAGTCGGCATTGTTAGTCGGCCCGTAGCACCAGATATTACCCGTTCGGGCAAGGGGCTTTCAGCCCATTGGCGTCCGACAGAGTCGAGCGCGGGCCGAGGGGATGGGCGGTGCCTACGTCGGATTGGCCGGTGGGCTTGGAGCGCTGACCTATAACCCTGCCGGTCTGGGACTGCTCGCGCCTAAACAGTTCATGGCCACCTACAACAACTGGCTGACGGACATTCAATCTGGCTTCATCGCAGGGACCTGGCAACTGGGGCAAACGGATCGGATCGGCGTTTCAGCGCAGTACCTCGACTATGGGAATTTCCGTGGCGCCAAAGCCGATGGCACACCCCGTCCCGATTTCGGCGCTTCCGATCTCGCCCTGGCCTTCAGTTGGGGACGGCAGCTATCGGGCGGCGAGGAGGATGCCCCGGATGCCTCACGTTCGGCGATCGGTGGCACGGCACGCCTTGTGACCGAGTCGATCGACAGCCAATCCTCATGGGCCCTCGCATTTGATCTCGGATTTCTCTATCGGTTTGCCGACGGGCACACGCAATTTGGTCTCGCCGTCCGCAATGCCGGTGTCCAGATGAAGGCGTTCGGGCAGGGTGCCAAAGACAAGCTTCCCATTACCGGCGTGGTCGGGATTTCCCACCAATTGCGGGGTACACCGGCCTTGTTCGTGGCCGACGTGATGAAGTCGTATGACAGCAAGATCGGCGGCGCAATTGGCGCCGAGGTCGCGGTCGCCAAGCCGATGAGGCTTCGCGCCGGATACAATACGCTGGCCGGACAAATCGACACCGGCACAAGCTCTGATAACATGGCCGGACTGAGCCTGGGCGCAGGCTTCACCATGCGGCAGGTCACCATCGATTACGCCTTCGGATTCAGGTCCAAGCTCGGTTCGACCCATCGTTTCACGTTAAACACGGGGTTCTAGAGAATGGCGCCGCCAGTTGCCTCAGAACTCTCGACGGCTGGTCTTAAGCGTCGGATTGTGACTCACTCCTCTACGAACCGAATTCAGATATCCCAGAAGCAGCGAGGGAGGGCATGGTGCGGTTTGCGTCGGGTCGGCGAGAGTACTTTATCTGTCGGTCCTCAGCGTAACGCTCTTCGCCCTGGCCTGCTCGGGATCTGGCCGCCCCGACCCCAAGGAAACGGTGCAGAACATGTTTGAGGCGATGAGCAAGTCCGACACAGTGGCCCTGGCCGCCAATGTCGACTTGATGGCGGCCTCCCACGATCTCCGCGGTGACATCATCGATTCCACCATGGATACTTCCGTCGCGCAGGATTGGGGACGGCTTCTGTTACGGCAAATGACCGGCGAGGGTGCGATTCGTCGGCGCTGGATGACGGACAATCAAATCGTTCTGGGCCGCTCTGAGGTCACCGGCGATTCCGCTTTGGTTGAGGTGTCATTTCTCGACCGTGTGACGCGGGTTCAATACTATAACAAGATGAGGCTTCACTACCGTGGCGGCCGTTGGATGGTCACGGACTTTCGCACGATGTAACCAGTACCAGGGTCAAGGACCGGATTGAAAGTGAAGCAGTCGCAATACTTGAAGATTGCGGTTCGAGGGGTTGTCTCGCTGGGGGCAATCCTGCTTTCGGCCCTGCCCGGGTGCAGTGGAATCGGCAGTGCCTCCAAGGTCACGCAAATCTCCGTTGAATCTCTGCGCGATTCACTGACCGCCAACCCCAACCTCCTTCTGGTCGATGTCCGTACGCCCGAGGAATGGCAGGCCGTCCGCGTGCAGGGCATCAAGAAATTTATCGAGCATACCGAAATCGCCGAACGGAAAGCCGATTTTCCCGCCGACTCGGCCACCCCGATCTACCTGATATGCCGCAGCGGGCACCGCAGCACTCTGGCGGGAGACGCGCTTGCCAAACTCGGGTATCAGCGTCTCTTCAGTGTCAAGGGCGGCACCAATGCGTGGGTTGCGGCAGGATTCCCGGTCGATTCCGGGCGTATCCCCGGCGTGGCTCCGTAACCTGCTCCTGAGTTGACAGTCACTCAAGGCCACCTGTGTCTGAACTTCTGCTCAATCGTCCTCTCACCGAGGTTGCTCTCGCATATGTCGACGTCGAAACCACCGGGCTCAGTCCGGACAGGGGAGACCGCGTTTGCGAGATCGCGATTATTCGCCAGGAGCCTGATGGCTCGGAACATGAGTTTGTCTCCTTCGTGGACCCCGAACGGGAAATCTCCGCCGGGGCTTTCGCCGTGAATGGGATTACTCCGGAGATGCTCGCCGGCGCGCCGCGTTTTGCAGATCTGATCGAACCGATTTCGAATCTGCTAAGTCATGCTGCCGTGGTGGCGCACAATGCCCGATTCGATTTGGGATTTCTGCGCTCCGAGTTCGCCCGCTGCGATCATCGATTTCCGGAACAGCCGGTGATTGACACCGTGTCGCTGGCCCGCCGGCATTTTCAGTTTCCCTCGAACCGTCTCGAAGCCGTGGCGCGCGCGCTGGGAGTCCGGAACAAGCAGGAACATCGGGCGCTCGCCGACACGCGGATGACTCAGCAAATCCTGAGGAAGATGCTCCAGCAGGTGTATGGCGACTCGCCCGTCGTGCTCAATCAAATCGTCGAGTCGCTGGGTGATCTCCCGTATCAGCCGGTGGAGGACCTCAGTGAATTGGATGCCCTTTCGGTGCCGCCGTCGCTGGTGGACATCATCGCGCGCTGCGGTGAATTGCGTATTGAGTATGTCACCGCCACCGGCGGCAAGAGTGTGCGGCGAATTCGCGCCCGAAAGGTCGTGCGGCTGGGTTCGTACATGTATCTCGTGGCGGAATGTCTCGAACGCAATGCCGAACGTCATTTCCGTTTGGACCGTATCGTGGATTGGACGCCCCCGGAATCGGCGACCTCCCGCGCGGAGGCAGATGCATGAATGATACTTCATCCGACCACCGTCAAATCACCATTCGCACGATGCGCATCGATGAGATCAAATTGCTCCACGCGTTGTGGGATGCGGCCCAGCTTGAGTATCGTCCCCGTGGACGCGACTCCCGCGAAAAGCTGCAGGACGAGTGGATGGCCAACAGCGATGGATTCATCGCGGCGTTTCTCGAAGACCGGATGGTCGGATGCGTGCTGGCGACCGACGACGGCCGCCGTGGCTGGATCAACCGACTGGCGGTCCATCCCGATTTTCGCCGGGGCGGCTTGGCCGGCGGGCTCATTGCCGCAGCGGAACGGGAACTGCACCGCCGCGGTGTGCGGGTGATCGCCGCCTTGATCGATCGCGAAAACACACTCTCCCAGAAGCTTTTCGAGAAGAGTGGATACCACTTCCACAAAGACATCATGTATTTCTCCAAACGGGAATCCGATGAGGTTTGATCCACGGCGAATGTGCTTGGCGTGGGGAAGTGGCCTGTTGTCGGCAGCGCTGTTCGCGTTGCTATTCCACAGTTCATCAGCGAACGCCCAATCCGTCAAATCCTTCAACCAATCTGTCCTGGCTCGGAATCTGCTGGACCGGCGTCTAACTGATTCGGCCGCCAAAATCGTCGATCTCGGTCTGGCTGCCGACTCACTCAGTGCGCCATTGTGGAACGTGAGAGCCCGGGTTCTTGGAGAGCGCGGCAACCGACAGGGGCAGGAGGCGGCACTGCGCCGTGTGCTAGGGATCGCGCCCGACTTTCTGGAAGCGCATCAGTCGATGGCGGAAATCTTCTGCGATTCCGGTCTGACCGATTCGGCACGAAAGTATCTTGCCCTCCCGTTGCGGATCGACTCCACCAATCCCCGCGTCACTTATTGCAACGGCCTCATCCACGAACAAAGTGGGGGAGGAGATACCGCAGCGGCGCTCTATTCTCAGGCGTATGAGAAGTTCAGCGCGAATGACTTGATGCGCATCCCTGTGTGTCCGGGATACCGCCTCCAATCCACCCGTCTGAGGACAACCGGTGCTGGTGTCACACGTCTGCCCAATGGGAAGGCGACGCTTCTTCTCTTCTGGGCGACTTGGTCGCCCCAGTCGCTGAAGGTCGAACCAGGTTTTGAACGGAGTGTTGTCGAGAACCGACACGACGAAGAAGGTAATCACGCAGCAGGTAGATACGTGTGAGGCCGCCTTGCGCCGCCTGGGGACAGCCTGGCTGCAGTGGGAGCAATCCGACCGAGCCGCCGCCATGATGCAGATCTCGCGTGCCACAGGAATGTGTTCGACGATGGCCTATCCGTATGCCTTGTCGGCCGTCTTACGCTGGTGGAATGGCGACACCGCCCACGCCGGCCGTGATGCCGCCCGTGCCTGTACCGCCGACCCGAGCGATCCGTGGGCGTGGTTGGCCCGCGCGGAGGTGGAACGGCGTCGGTCGCACCCGGACAGTTCGCGTGCGGCGCTGAAACGCGCCATGGCGCTCGACAGTACTCTGGCCACCGGGTGGGTCATCAACGGGCGTCTGGCGGCGGAGGCAAGGGATACAGTCGAACTGAAACGCAGCATTTCAGCCCTGGACCGGCTGGATCGGGTTGACCCTGGTCTTCCAGTCCTGCGGGCGCTCCTGCTTCAAGTGACCGGGCGATGGGCTGAGGCGGCCAAAGCCTGGCGCGATATCATCCGACCGCGTCTCCAGCTCTGATCTTCGCCGGGCGTCTGGCCCCAGTCGCCACTCACCAATCGTTGGAATCCCGAGTTTTCGGGTGTATAATGCACAGAGGCTGGGCAAGACTCGAGGTGGAGCCCCGCCCAGACGATATACTGAACGATGGTCCGACAGTTCGGACCGGGGAGGAAATTGTGAGGAGTTGGCTGCGAATTCTCGCCCTGATGCTGGCTGCGGCAACATTGGTCCCGGCTGCGTGGGCAGAAAAAGGCAAGGAATTGCAAAATAAGGTGACCGCCTACGTGACGCCGGGGGCGACCGATAAGGAAGCGATCGTTGCGATCTGGATGTCCAACATCAACCCGGTGATCGGCATCACGCTGCCGTTCAAGTTCGCCATCGGGGAAGATACCCTCCGCCTGGACTCGGCGGACGTGATCGGAAGCCGTGCGGCGGAATTCCTGATGACGGCGCCGCTCTACAAGCCGGAAAACGCCACACTCCTGATGAACATGATCGCGAAGACAGACACGATCACGCATAAAATGCCGCCGATTCCGCCGGGCGAAGGGCCGCTCGTGACCCTGTATTTTCGGACGGACAACAAATTCCCGATCGACAAGGTCAAGATGGCCACGGTGCAGCTTCCTCCCGAAAATGTGCTGCTCTTTGTGACCGACGCCTACGCCACTGTGAATCCGGCGTTCGAGTTCGTGCGCAAGGCGCCGCCGTCCGCGGGGACGAAAGCGGGCAAGAAGATCTGAAGATTGGTGACGGGTCGGACGGAAAAATCCGGCCTGATCAGGAAGGGATAAAAGTGGGCCGGGCACGTGTGTTCGGCCCGCTGGTTTTTCTGGGTCGATTTTGATGCCGTGCATTGCAGCACGACGAAATGGCGAGACTCACGATCATTGTCAAATTGCGGTTGACAGTCCTCACTCCAAGGTGGTATTACGCACGTCTGATTTGGCCCCGTGGAAACCGGCGGGGTCGCCATGCCGCCCTAGCTCAGCTGGTAGAGCAACGGACTGAAAATCCGTGTGTCCGCAGTTCAACTCTGCGGGGCGGCACTTTGCCAGGAATACCCTCCCATAATGAATTCAATTCTGCGTTTGGACCGACCGGACGTCGCGGCGTTTCAGCAAAACCCGGGCATACCCGGTCTGGGATTGCAGTGACAGCACCGACTCGTACCTCTCGCTCGCCCAGAGCCCGAGCGGCCCGGTATTCAAGCCGAAGTCGGCGGGATGTCCGGGCGGCCCCGGGTAACAGGCAATCCACTCCGGGGCAAGGGTGCGGACGTAGTCCAAGGCAAGATCCCGCCGGCCCCGGCTGATGTATCCGGCGATGGTGGTGTCGGTGAGCCCGTTGTAATCGATCACTCGCAATCCGCTGTAGTAGCCAATGGCCCCGATATTGTCGGTGACCAGCCTCTGGTCCGGCGTGCCATGCCGGGCGAGGAACCGACCCAGTCCCTCATCGGTTTCCGAAGTTCCTATGGAGCTTGATGAAACGTACAGGTACCCCTCGGATCCCCGGCCCGCCCGCGTGACTTGATACATACGGTGCAACTCCTGGGCGCAGATCAGCAAGAGCAGGGCCATCGCCATGGCGAATTGCCTGTGGCCGAGCCATTGGCCGGTTTCGCTCAGTCCCACCACGACGCCTGCCCACAGGAACGGGATCCAGTACAGAGAAAATCTCTGGGTAAGGACATCGCCCCCCGCAAGGACAAAGTAGATCGCATAGAACCCGCACACGATGATGAGCCAGCCATGAGATCGTCGGAGCCGCCAAAGACCGGCCAGAGCCAGAATCCAGACGAGCGGCCCCAGGCTCTGCGAGGCGCCGAAAAGGAATCCGACGCCGCTTCTCAGCGTGCGGTCTGATTTCGCGAAGAACGTCGTCGGCAGCAACGTGCCATAGACGAAATACCGAATCACGAATGGCAAGGCGAGCAGCAAAGCGACTCCCGTTGCCCGCAGGATGGTCGTCTTCATCGTGTGGGTCCGGCGCGCCGACCAGAGTCGCCACCCCCAGGCGATGACGATCACCATATTGGCTTCCGGACGAATCCAACCCGCGATCGCGGTGGCGATCCATAAGTAATGCTCCGGGATTTTTTCGCGGACAAAGAGAAAGACAACCAGCACCTCCCAGCAGAGGAATAGAGCGACGTCCATTCCGGAGCAAAGCCACGACTGAAAAAACGCACTGGAAGCCAGCAGGAAGCCGGCAAGGTAGAGGCTGACCTGGTCCGAGCACAGTGCCCGGCACGATCGCCAGACGAGCAGCAGGGTCAAAACGCCCAGTATGATTCCAGCGGTCTTTGCGGCCAGCAACACATTCCATCCGACGAATCGCGCGCCGGTAAGCAGTGCCAGCCAGGCAGGGCTCGTAAACCCCTCGCATCGTTCGCCGGGGTTGTAGACCGGTCCGTGCCCCGCCACTATGTTATCTGCGTATCGGAAGAAGATATACGAATCATCGTTCGTGTACGGGTAGTAATAGGCGAGTCCGCACAGCAGGATCAGCAGGACTGCAAGCGCCGCGGCGACTTGGAGTTTCCCCGTCGCGCGTGCCGCCAGCACCAGTCCGCCAAGGCCGGCCGCGAGGTACACGAGGGCACAGACTTTGAACCAGGTCCAGTCCCACACGAGCGCTTGTTCGGGCGTCAGTTCAAATGGCAAAGTGACTCCTTGAATCTGACCTCGATATCAAGGTAATCCTCGTGCCGTGTTTTCGATAGCCAGGATTTCCTCGCGCAAGCTCGCGAGGACGACCACCTGCTGGAAGAATTCGATTGGCTTCCAGCGCGCACTTTCATTATCTTTTCTGTTGCTGATGCCATCGTAGCTCAGCTGGTAGAGCAGACGATTCGTAATCGTCAGGTCAGCGGTTCGATCCCGCTCGATGGCTTTTCTACTCCACGACTGGCACACCCGTAATTCAACTCAGTTTCTCATGCGCCTTCATTCTGGGGCAGCGACATTTGTTTGAAGCCTGCGGACGCGGCTGATGGCTTCCGGCTGCTCCTCTCCAAAGTCCATGGAAGCTCTTGATGGCATGTCGATTACCGAGGCATTCGTGGTGCAGCGTGGCCGCACCGAAAGCACAATCCTCGGCATTGAGCACCCCTTTATCTGCGAATCTGGATGGGCCAAGGCCAACGAAGAGGGGGTCACCCCGTAAGTAGCATGGACGCGTGAAAAAATCTTCGTCCGCCCCACGAATTTTGCTTGACTGTATTTGGGCCGGGTATATATTCGGGGTTTGCCGCCAGATGGCGGCTGGCAGTATTCTGATCTTTGAAAACAAAATAGCGTAGACAGGCCTGAAGTTGAATTAGATGCGGGCTCTAGAATTCTCATTGGGAATTCTTAGGCCATTCGAACAATGAAGACGTTCAAATCGGATCGTCTTTGCGAAGAGAATATTGGATTTTGTTTTCTTCACGGAGAGTTTGATCCTGGCTCAGAACGAACGCTGGCGGCGTGCTTCATACATGCAAGTCGTGCGAGAAAGCGTCCTTCGGGGCGTTAGTAAAGCGGCGAACGGGTGCGTAACACGTGGGCAACCTGCCCATCGGTCTGGGATAAGCCTTCGAAAGGGGGTCTAATACCAGATGACACT
>JACRMA010000017.1:23585-53560 GCA_016235085.1 Candidatus Zixiibacteriota bacterium | reverse complement strand
GTTGGGGAGAGCGGGACCGGGAAGGAAGGGATTGCCGAGGCGATTCACCGGAACAGCCCGCGCAAGGAACGGCCCTTTGTAGAAGTCAACCTCGGCGGGATTAGTCACTCGCTCTTCGAATCGGAGATGTTTGGACACAGGCGCGGGGCGTTCACCGACGCGCACGAGAACCGGGTGGGACGATTCCAATTGGCTGACTCCGGAACGATCTTTCTAGATGAGATCGGGGATTGCGATATCGGGTCGCAGGTAAAGCTCCTGCGTGTGCTTCAGGACCGCACCTACGAAGTTCTGGGTTCGAGTACGGCTCGCACACTCGACATTCGCGTGATCTCCGCGACGAATCGGAACCTGCTTGAGATGATCGATCAGGGTGAATTCCGAGAAGACCTTCTTTATCGGTTGAATCTGATCACGGTGAACCTGCCGCCGTTGCGCAGCCGGCCGGATGACGTCCCCCTGCTGGCAAACCAATTTCTGCAGCAAGCTTCGGCCCTCTATCGCCGGCGGGGAATGGCCATCAACGAAGGTGGCGTACGATGGTTGAAGGCCGGGACCTGGCCGGGCAATGTCCGCGAGCTAAAGCAGCTTATCGAACGCACTGTGCTGCTCACCAACTCTGATGTGCTCAACGCCGGTGATCTGGCCAAGGGGGCTCTGATGGCCGGGCGTTCGGGCGGTCACGAGGTACTCCCGGCTCCGGGAAGCATGACGATGGATGAGATGGAAAAAGCGATGATCGAGAAGTGCATGGCCCACTACGGCGGCAATGTCAGCAAGGTGGCCGAGGCTCTGGGTATCAGCCGCGCCGCTCTGTATCGCCGCTTCGAGAAATACGGGATGCAGCCGTGAGTCTCCGGACGAAGTTCGTTGGCTATCTCCTCGCCCTCCATCTCGTCTTTGCCGTCTTCGCCGTATACGTCCTTCGCCATCAGCGCGTCTGGTTGCTGGGCGTAGAGGCGGTACTCATTCTGTCGTTCATCGTCGCGCGGCGGCTCCATCGCAGTATGTTCCGGCCGCTCGAATTGCTCGTGGCCGGGGCCGACATGATCACAGACAGCGACTTTACCTCGACGTTCCGTGGAATCGGCCAGGCGGAAATGGATCAGCTCATTGCCGTCTATAACCGAATGATTCTCACGTTGCGTGACGAGCGCATCCACGCGGAGGAGCAGCATCACTTCATGGACAAGCTGCTGCGGGCTTCACCGGCGGGGATTATCATCTTTGACTATGATGGGCGCATAGACCTTGTGAATCCGGTCGCGGCTGACCTTCTGGGCGTTTCTTCGAACGCTCCCACCGGTCAACTCCCGGGCCAATTGGGAACGCCACTCGCCTCTGCCATCGACGGATTGCCGGTAGGAGGATCCAGGGTGGTCACGCTCTACAGCCGCCGGCGATTCAAATGCAGCCGGTCCGAATTTCACTATCGCGGATTCCCGCGCAGCTTCATCGTAATCGAAGAACTGACGGAGGAACTGCGCCGTTCGGAGAAGGATGCCTACGAGAAGTTGATCCGTGTCATGTCGCACGAGATCAACAACTCCATCGCGGCCACGACGTCACTGCTTCAATCGTGCCTCAACTACCGCAGCCAGATCGATGAGAACGACCGACAGGATTTCGAGAGCGCACTCCAGGTCGCGATCGAACGGATGGCGCACCTGAATGAATTCATGCGCGGATTCGCCGATGTGGTTCGATTGCCCCCTCCGAGATTTCAGTCGTGCGATTTGCGCCATGTTCTAGAGAACATCGCTTTGCTCATGAGACCGGAGTGCGACCGGCGCCGGATCGACTGGCGCTGGGCGATTGAATCCCCGCTTGGGTTGGTTCGCGCCGACCCCGGACTCCTCGAGCAGGCTCTCGTGAATATCGTCAAGAATGCCCTGGAAGCGATCGAACAGGATGGCTGCATCACCATCCGATTCGTGACTCAGCAGGGCAAGCGGGCAGTGATTGTCGAGGACACGGGCCGGGGGTTCACGTCCGAACTCAAGGACAATCTGTTCACGCCGTTCTTCAGCACTAAAGCGGGCGGTCAGGGAATTGGACTGACGATGGTCCAGGAGATTCTCAGTCTCCATGGGTTCGATTTTCGGCTGGAAAGCGAAGCCGGTGAGCCGACCCGATTTACAATCCTGGTTACGTAGTTGATCTTGAACGACCTCGCCATCGCTCCGCCGAGTGGATCCACTGCCCAACGTCTCAGCTCTCTGTCATCACTGACTTCGTCCACCCCCGGACGCAAGACCAAGACACGTGGCGACGGATCAGGACTGCCGCTCTTCGCGCCGAGGGCTGTCAGGCAAGCTGGCGAATGCGTGTGTATCAGCCGCCTGACCGCGATTCGCGGGGCGTGTTGAGAGTGCGTCATGCTCGTGAATTCGAGAGGCCGCACGCTCCTGTCCGGATTGCTTCAACGGCCCCCGATGCTGCGGGGCACCAGGCAGAGTCACTTCGCCTGTGCCCGGTTTGCTAAGGCATTCGGTAGATACGCAGTCCCAAATCTGTTGTTACATAGAGCAGCCCGGCACTCACAACGCAGTCGCGCACTTCAAGATTCGAATCTTCGCTTATGTCACTCCTGAGGCAGTTGAAGTCGCGATCGCAGACGATCAATCCCCGCCGTCCTCCGAATACGATTCTGTCGCCGGTCAGGCAGGCAATCTGGGGACGGAAGCCCTTGTACCGGCCCTCTGCAAACACGGTGTTGAGGTCGACGGTTCGCACGATACGGGGCGCGGATACGTTGGAGACGTCGACTTCCGTCCAATTGTTCGATTCGGATTCATCGGCCCGGCAATATGACCACCCTCCGCCGACGAGAACCGTCGTGCTGCAGACCGCGAGATTTCCACCACCATCGTATGGCAATGGAATCGACTTGATAAGCCGCGCCTCACTGGCGAGAAGAACCCACAGTTCCGGATTCCGCGGATCGCTATCACAGAACGCGACGGCAATCAAATACTTCCCACAGAAACCCTTGCCCAACACATAGGTTTTGAATTCACCAGGCGGGCAGGACCCGTCTGAAAATTGCAGTGTGTCCACGCAGAGAGGATTGGCTGGGGACCGGACATCGTATACGTTCTGCCCTGAGTAGCAAAGCGTCCTGCCAAGCCAGGCGGAGACTCCCATACCGCGCGGCACCTGATTTCGCGCTGTGTGTATCTCACCGACTTGTTTTATGGATGAGGGTGCCGAGACGTCGAAGATGCCGATTCCCAAATTATCCTCGACGAATAACCAGCTTCCCCATTTGGCGACCGGGCGGGAGATCCAGTATGCCGGGCTGGCGCCCACCTCGGGCAATTTGATTCCAGCCATGCGAGGGCTGAGGGGATTGGCGATGTCTATGATGCAGACGGCCTCACTGTATCCGGCGACGTAGGCGTACCGGCCCTCCACGACAAGGCCACCGCACTCACCCAGGATCCACAGATTGGCCGAGGCGAGAAGTGTCAGTGCCGAATCCGCGCGAAAGATGCTATCGGCCTGCGAATCGAGGGGATTTCCCCGGTGACCCTTCCTGGCGCAGGAGGGCGATATTTGCAGTGTCGCCACCAGCAATAAGAGCAATGTGGCGGTGCCGGCGGCCCTCCGGATTTTCTCACTCATTAGATTTCCTCTCACGACGGTGACCGGAAAACCGGCGAAACGAGATTCTCACACAGTACCACAGTGACACCTGTGTATCCATGGGAGGCTGCCGGGAAGTTATTCCGGCGCCTCGCGACATTCATCAGGTAATTACACGCGGCCAGGTCAACTATTCCATAAAAGTGCACCTGGGAGGCGGCCTGGTATTTCGTACGAAGCGGGGTGGGTGGAAAATCAAACCGCCCCGGTCGTCCGATGACCGGGGCGGCGTTGAGGCAAGTCCTTGCCTTGAGTCTGCGAGGAGTCGGGACTGTGGGAGCCTCGGACGGCTGCCGGGGCCTCATAAACGCCGGATTTACTTTGCGTTTGGTGTTGGGCTTTGATTTTCCGGCGGTGTCAGGCAGCCTACAGTGGTCCGGAATCAGGAAGACCACGGCTGATTTGCTGGCGGTCCTCCCACAGACGAAGCAGTTCCGGTTTCTCTTCTTCGAACGTTTTCGCCTGCGCCTCCACAACTTCCTCCGCTTGGCGGCTTGTCAAATCGCGAGTCTCATTCACGAACGCGGCAACACGCGCATTGTAAAGCGGTGTGGCGATCTCCAGAAGCTTAAACCGATGGGATTCCCAATGGTGGAATGTCGCCGCCAGCCGGTAGAGAATCTGGACCCAGGTTGTGATCTTCAACTGCATGGACTCGTCGGGTGACGCCGCGGCCTCCCGGATGTCCGCGTAAATTTCCGGCGGGAACAGATGCTCCCACAAGACTCCGAATTGCCGCAGTCCGTTCCGGAATGACTCACACAGGGCCCCATGGTTGATCGCCACTGGTGGCGGATCGGGTTCGGCATCGAGTCCAAATACCTCTGTTGGTTCCGAACCGGTGACGATCTTCCAATACATTTCATTCTGTTCCATCAATAGAAACAGGGTGAAGAGCACTTGACGGAACATCGGCGCCAAATGGGCGGCGGGGTCCTTGCTGTCATGTGCCTTGACGCCAAGTCGCGATTGGCAGACACTGTACCCCTCGACAAGGGCGGTGGTTGTCATCCAGATATCGATACCGAATCGGGCGATATCGGAATCCCAGACAGCCTTGGAACTGAACGATCGGGCACAATCGAGCGAAAAGGCGAAGTCGCCGCCAATCGGCTGCCTCACTCTTCTGCCGTACAACGCACGGGTGAGGTTGTAAGCAATGTTGTTGGTGATTGTGCCATCGTACTTGTACCGGGTATAGATCGGCGCGACGAAATCGTAATGGTGATCCAGAACGGGGGCCAGGAGATGATGCACCCATTCTCCGGTGATCGATCGCAGATCGGAATCAACGACCATACAAGCGCTCGCCGAAAGGAGGTCCGCCGCCTCGAACACGGATCGCAGTGCGGAGCCCTTGCCGGCAAGCCCCCGGTAGATGGCCACCAGCTTCTGCTGTCCAAGTCTGACAGATGCCTGAACGGCGCACTCTCGTGTGTCGTCAGTGGACCCCCCGTCGGAGATGAGCAACACAGCTTTCATGTCCCGATAGTGATCATACAGCCCCTGGGAGACGGTCTCGATCACATGGCCGATTGTCTCCTCGTTATTGAAGCAGGGGATGCCGACAACGAGATCGGCCCGGCGGATCTTCTTGATTTGCCGGGCAAGATCGCTGCGAAGCGAAGTTTCGGGATTCACTTATCGGCCACCATGTTGTCGAGCCGGACGGCTTCCAGCAATCGCTCACTGAAATCGGGGATTGCTGAAAAGATCCGATTCCAGTTCGGAATCTGACGGGGCCCGAGCGGATCGGCATCGACGATTGATCCGGCCGTCTGGATCGCTTCGGTGAACATCTCAACGGCGCGGCTTTCCTCATGGCGGTCGTATTCCAATCCATTCAGCATCGCGTCGCCTTCATAGCGCAGGATCATGTCCTGGGCAATTCGCCGATACGTCGCCCGCAGTGAATTGAAGAAGCCGCTCGAATAGATGACATCCTCGGCGGCCAGCGTGGCGAACAGCGTATTGGCAATGTCGATCGCCATGCGATGCAGCCCGGCAGTTTTGTCCCCGGCAGACAGCGCCTGATGCTTGTGTTCGTAATTTTCACACAACTCAACCTGGCAGATTCGTTTGACGGAGCAGTTGCGATAAATCTCAGCCAGAACGCCGATTTCCAGACCCCAATCCGCCGGTACGCGGTTCAGGCGCGCCAGATTGGCCATCATTGAAAACTCCCCCGAAAGTATGTAGCGGAAACTGTCATAGTATTCCAGACTCGGGCGCGGTCCCACCATCGTGATGAGTGCCCGGATCAACGGTACGGCCAATAAGCGCATGACACGTCCGTGCATATTGTTCGTCACGCGGCTGTAATACCCTTTGCAAAATTCAAAATCCAGTTGCGGAGAGGCGACAGGATAGATCAGCCGTGCCAGCAATTCCCGGGAGTAAGTCACAATGTCGCAGTCATGAAGGGCAATGACGTCACTCTGCCCCTCGGAAAGCACGTAACCATAGGCGAGCCAAACCTGCTTGCCCTTGCCGTCTGGCCCCGGATCCAGTCCCTTGCTGCGGATGAGATCAAGCAATCCTTCCATTCGCGGGCCGTGTACCCATAGCAGCGTTGTCTTTTGAGGTAGAATGGAGAAGTATCGCCGGGCAGTTTGAAACTCCTCACTGGAACACGGCCCGAGGGTTACAACGATTTCGCGCAAATACGCGGCCCCACGCAGTTCCTGAACGATGCCCGCAAGGGCCGGCTGCTCCAGTTCAGAGTACAAGGAGGGCAGCACGAGCGAGATTCCGCGGACCTTGGCGATCCGCACGAGATAGTCTTCCAGCCGCGAGAGATTCGGCTGACCCAGTCGATGGAAAGTTGCCACGATCCCATTTTGAAAGAAGTCGCCCATGTGCGAATCCTCCGGTTAAAACCGACAAGCCGGACATGCATCCCTTATACAATACCCGCGGCCGACTCTGTTCGTTTGGGGCCGATAGGCACCCTGGGCAGGTAAGACTGCCTTTGCACTGATGACAACCGGTACTTGGCCGATACCCGTGCGCGTGGGGCGGGCGGCCGTGGCGGGGCGCATCACTTTACGCACGACTTTTCGAGCTTACCAAAAATCAAACCGCCCCGGTCGTCCGATGACCGGGGCGGCGTTGAGGCAAGTCCTTGCCTTGAGTCTGCGAGGAGTCGGGACTACTTCAGATGCTTGGAGACCAGCTTGGTCATTTCGAACATCGACACCTGGGTGCGTCCGCCGAAAACCACTTGCAGTTTGTCATCGGCGTTGATCATGGTGCGCTTCTTGGCATCCTGGAGTCCGTTGCGCTTGATGTACGCCCAGAGCTTCTTGGTGACTTCGGTGCGCGGCATGGCGTTCATGCCCACGACCGCCGAAAGAGCTTCGGACGGCATCATGGGCTTCATGAATGCCGGATTTGGTTTGCGCTTCGCTTTGGCTTTGGGGGCGGCTTTCTTCTTGGGAGCCGCTTTCTTCTTGGGGGCGGCTTTCTTCTTCGGAGCCGCTTTCTTCTTGGCCGGTGCCTTCTTGGCTTTGGCCTTCTTCGCCGGTTTCTTCTTCATCGGCATTGGTGCCTCCCGATTGGATAGAGGGTTGGTTGGTTCACTACGTTGGACGACATATGAAACTTCTGCTGGTTTCGCGTACACGTGATGCGCATTCTCTTTTCGCTGCTATGTTCATGTTTGCATAATGCGTCTGCGGCTCTCCGTGGAATTGCCACAATACACTCTGCGTCTTCGAACGGCCTCCGTGTCGATCGGTCTCGCTTCATAGGGCAAACGCCATCATTTCACTCGTAGCATGGATATTCTACCGGGGGGCCGCAAGAAAAATCCGCGATTTCACCCATGAAATTAGCATTTTTTTCATAGGTGGGAGATCGCCGGTTACCTATGAGAAATCGGCGCGGGGGCGGTTGTGTCTGTCTGAGCCACGATCTGGCCGCACTCAGTGGCCGGTTGCCGCTTGAGTTTTCCCTCCGTTGGGTGTTGCATACCTCACGTTCGGTGACCTATGGCAGCCTCTGAATCCCCCGTTCCACCCCCGTCGGCGAAGGCCGTACCCCCCGCTGGCGGGGAGGCGTCCGAGGTGAATTCGGGCAATGCCGCGCTGGTGGCCCGTGGCCTGCGGCTGTCGGTCTATGATGCGTGTGCCTATGCGTTTATGATGGGCGTGGGCGAGTCTTACTTCATCGCCTTCGCCATTTCCATAGGGGCCACAGCGCCCCAGATCGGGTACCTGACGACGGCGCCACTCCTGGTGGGATCGGTCCTGCAACTCCTCTCCCCGGCGGCCCTCCACGCTCTGCACTCGCGCCGCCAGCTGGTCCTGTGGGCGGCGGGACTCCAGGGATTGATCTACCTGCCTCTGGCGTACCTGGCCTTCCGCTCGGGGACGGTAATGACGGCCAGCCCTGTGTGGATCTTGATCGCGCTGGCAGTCATCTACCATTCGGCGCTGCTGTTTTTGGCCCCCGCCTGGCAGGCCTGGATGGGGGATTTGCTGGGAAGCGGGGACAAAGGGAGCTACCTGGGGCGGCGGAACCGCGCCAGTGGGGCAGTCCAGTTTGTGGCGTTCTTCGCCACCGGCATCATCCTCAACCTCTCCGCTGCCCAGGGACGGGGCCGGACAGCCGCCTTTGCGGTCATGTTCATGCTCGCCTTTGTTGCCCGTGGGATTTCGATCGCATTCCTGAAGAATCAATACGAACCGCCGGCCTCGCCGTCCGAGGATACCCAGTCGGCGCTCAGTTTGAAGGGGCTCGCGTTTCGTCCGGGGGAGCGCAACACGGCGGTGCTGATCGCCTATCTGGCGATGATGTATTTCTCGGTCTATGTCTCGGTGCCCTTCTTTTCCCCCTATATGTTTCGGGGGCTTCAGTTCACCTATCTGGATTACACGATTGTCTCGGCGGCGTCGATGCTCGCCAAGTTCACGATGATGCCGTTTTGGGGGAGGATGTGCGACCGGTATGGGGCGCGCAAGATTCTGCTTTCGGCCGGTTCTTCGCTGGGGTTGATCCCGCTGCTGTGGTGTTTCATCCGGGATCCGATGCTCTTGGCCACCGCGGAACTCTACTCCAGCGCGGCGTGGGCGGCGTTCGAGTTATCCTCATTCTATTACCTGCTGGATGCGATCCCCCCGGAGAGGCGTCCGCGCCTTCTGGCGGTGTACCAGGCGATTAACGGAGTTGGAATCTTCCTCGGGATGAATTTGGGCGTACTCATATCATCCATGGGGACATTTCGGGGGACCAACCTGCTTTTGCCGATCCTTGTGTCCGCTCTGGCCCGTCTGACGATTACGATCGGATTCTGGCGGTACCTGCGCGAAGTGCGCCGGGTAGAGGAGATTCGGTACGACCAGGTCTTCCTCAAGGCGCTTTTGTGGGTGCCCACGACCGGGTTGGTCTATTCGTGGGAGTATCTGCGCACCACCTTGCGGTGGCTGCCGACATCGGTCCAGCCAGATCGGAAGAAGGAATAGGCCGATTGAGACACCGGTCGGGAGATTCCACTAGCCCATGTCTGGCCGGGTGGGCAAATTCGACGTGTTTGGGAGGGGCTGCGTTGCCGGATGAAGAGATCATCCGGCCGATAGTCCGTTCATGCCATCAGATTGTATGAGGAGTAGGAATGCCGAAAATCGCCGCGTCTGTACTCTCCTGTGATTTTGCTCATCTGGAGGCCGATGTCAAAGCCGTGGTCGCCGCCGGCGCCGACTGGCTCCACGTCGACATTATGGATGGGCATTTTGTCCCCAATATCTCTTTTGGACCGGACATCACCGGGTATTTCAATCGCGCCACAGACACGTTTCTCGACGTCCACCTGATGCTGACCGAGCCGGGCCGGTATGCGGAGGCATTCGTTCGGAATGGCGCGGACAGCATCACCTTTCATATGGAGGCCGTACCGGAGCCTCCTGATCTCATCGAGCGAGTCCGGGGTCTGGGTGTACGGGTGGGTCTGTCGATCAATCCGGACACGCCATTGGAACGGGCGGCTCCATACCTCGGGGCGATTGATCTTTTGTTGATCATGTCGGTTTTCCCCGGGTTTGGCGGGCAAAAGTACATTGAGACGAGCACGGAGAAGATTCGTCAGGCCCGCGCCGCCATCGATCGGGGCGGATCTCGATGCCTGGTGGAGGTCGACGGGGGTATCAACATCGGGACCTGCCGCAAGGTGGTCGAGGCTGGTGCCGATATTCTGGTTGTGGGTGCGGGACTCTTCAAAACCGAAGATTACGCCGCAACGATCAAGACGTTGAAATCCTAATCAGTGAATCCACAGGGTGTCCTAATGATGACAAGCGCAATTCATTCGGCCGAACAGACGATTACCGCCGGTGCCATCCAGACCGAGTTCGCCGAACTGCTGCGCCGGGCGCAGTCGGAACGGCTGGCCGAGCGAATCGGTGCCGGAGAGGCATCGGTATGGTCGTCCGATCCAGCCATCAGGGAACTGGTATCGGACCGGCTGGGCTGGTTGAACGTGGCCTCGGCGATGCAACTGAACCTTGGGGACATTGAGCACTTTGCCGAAGGCGTCTTTGCGGATGGAGTCCGTGATGTCGTGCTGTTGGGAATGGGAGGATCATCGCTTTGCCCGGCCGTCTTCGGGCAGATCTTCCGGCGCTTGCCGGGTCGGGGCAAGTTCCTTGTCCTGGATTTGACGTCACCATCGGCGGTGAAGCGGATCGAGCGGCAAATCGACATCGCGAACTGCCTATTTGTCTCGGCCTCCAAATCGGGCAAGACAGTCGAGACCCGATCCCATACCGAGTATTTCTGGGAGAAGGTCACCCGGGCGGTCGGTTCTCGGGCGAAGGAACGGTTTGTCGCGATTACCGATAAAGGTTCCGCGCTGGAGCAATTAGGCCGGGCGAAGAGTTTCCGCCGGGTGTTTCTGAATCCATCGGATATCGGAGGGCGATACTCCGCGCTGTCGTACTTCGGTCTGGTGCCTGGGGCGCTGGCGGGAGTGCCGTTGCGGCCTCTCTTAGAATGTGCGGTTTCGGCACAGAGTGCCGGACTGGACTCCGACGCGTCGAATTCCGCAGTGGAATTGGGGCTGTTGATCGGCGGTGCGGCCAAGGCCGGCCGGGACAAGCTCACGTTCATGGCAGCGTCGGTATTGGGGCCGCTCGTGCCGTGGATCGAGCAGTTGATCGCCGAATCGACAGGGAAGAATCAGACCGGCATTATCCCGATCGAAAACGAGCCCCTGGCCAATGCCGAGCAATACGGCCCCGACCGCGCCTTTGTGTTTTTCCGAATGGAAGGGAAGCCTGACCTGCACGAGGGATTGCGATCGCAACTCATCCGTCTGGGTCATCCGGTGGTTGAGATATCAGTGGCCGATACCACTCAGATCGGCGGCGAGTTCTTCCGTTGGGAGCTGGCGACGGCGGTGGCGGGATGGGTGCTTGGGGTCAATCCCTTCGATGAACCGAATGTCCAGGAATCCAAGGACAACACACAGCGGGTACTGGCAGATTTGGTTTCCGGGAAGGCGGTGGCCCAGCCGCATGGTGTCGCATCGGGAGAGGGATTCTCGATACTTTCAGTTTCCCCGGGGACGCTTTCCAGCCAGGGGGACGCGCGGGGCATCATGCGGGGCTGGCTCGACGAGGCACGGCAATGCGGGTACATATCGATACTGGCGTTCATGGACGACACCGCGGAGAACGAAGCGGTGCTGGGCAGCATGCGCCGATTTCTTGGCCAGCAGACTGGCCGCGCGACCCTGCGCGGCTACGGTCCGCGTTATCTCCATTCGATCGGGCAGCTTTACAAGGGCGGTCCCCAGACCGGGGCGTTCCTCGTGATCAGCAGCGATGAATCCTCTGACGTGAGAATTCCCGGCGCCGATTACTCGTTTTCCATGCTGAAGATGGCACAAGCCATGGGTGACGCCGAATCGCTGGTGACACGCGGACGGCCGCTGGTTCATGTGCATCTGACCAAAGATCAAGCCGGGCTGGAAAATCTGGCAGCCATGCTCACATCATAAAAGCACCGTCATTCTCGCCCCCATCCTCTCTTGAGCTACTTCAGGGTCACCAACGCCTGACGAGGCGAAAGTGATTGATATCTTCGCCCGCTTCTACGAAGTTCGGGGCACAATGGCAAGGCGGCGGTCAACGGCACAACCTGACTCAAGTTCGGCAACTCTTCTTCAAGAGAGACCAACGACGCCGAATGTCCCTCAAGTCTTGACGAATGGGGACTGCAACAAGCTCTTCGAGGGAGATCGAGCGGGGCATGATTGGTACCGGTTCGTCCTTTCTTACCCGCCTCATCTGGTCCGTGAGTACTTGACGGCGTTCGGATTGGGGGGAAGGCAGCGTGTCCTTGATCCTTTCTGCGGAACCGGAACCACACTGGTTGAATGCAAGAAGCTGGGTATCGACAGCGTGGGGCTAGAAGCCAACCCGATGGCGCACTTCGCCAGTTCAGTGAAGGTCGATTGGAGTCCAGAGCCTGGCCGACTGGTCAGGATCGCAGAACGCATTGCAGGAGAAGTGCTTACGCTCTTAGGGCAAGAAGGGATTTCGGATGATCCTCTCCCCCTTTTCGCCAAGAATCATCCTCCAGACGCGACGTTGCGATCTCTTCCGGAGGCGGCCAATCGCCTTCTCCTGGCGAACTCGATTAGCCCACTCCCATTGCACAAGACCCTCGTGTTGTTGGAGCGCATCAAGAAGACTGGACCCGCTGAATGTCGACGCCACTATCTGCTTGCACTGGCCAAAACGATGGTATTCACGTCGAGCAATCTTCGGTTTGGACCAGAAGTTGGCCTCGGGAAAGTAAAGACCGACGCGGCAGTGGTTCATCCATGGCTCGAAGGCGTTCGCGGCATTGCCCGAGACTTAGAATCGCTTCGGAACAGCTCAACTGCGGAATCATCGGTTCTAATGGCCGATTCGCGTTCAGCGTCGAGTGCTCTTGAAAAGGAGTCGATCGACGCGGTCATCACGTCCCCGCCATATCCCAATGAGAAGGACTACACCCGCACCACCCGGCTGGAATCAGTCATTCTCGGATTTATCAATGACAAGGAAGAATTGCGGGCGCTGAAGCGCAATCTGGTGAGATCGAATACGCGCGGTGTCTACAAGGGAGATGATGACGACAACTGGGTGTCCAGCCACCTTGAAATCCAGGGGATTGCAGAGGAAATCGAGACTCGTCGCCTCCTTCTGGGCAAGACTTCCGGCTTTGAACGATTGTACGGCCGGGTTGCCAAGCTGTACTTTGGCGGAATGGCCCGTCACCTGGCAGACTTGCGCGGAGTGCTGCGCCCCGGTGCAAGACTAGCCTATGTGGTCGGTGATCAGGCTTCCTATTTGCGAGTGATGATTCGCACGGGTGAGATACTTGGCAGGATTGCGCAATCGCTGGGTTACGAACTGGTTGCAATCGACCTCTTCCGTACGCGGTTGGCTACCGCTACCCGCGAACAGCTTAGGGAAGAAGTCGTGGTGCTTCGATGGCCCGGCCAACCCCGAAAGGCGTAGTCGGCAGGCTTGAGCCTGTGAATAGCATCAACGGAGCGTCCAGATCTATGAAACCTCCACCTGAACCACCTTCAATCACACTCAATCGATATGGGCGGATTATTGAAAGTGTCTTTCTGTCGCGGTACACTAAAGGAACCCGCGAATTGCTCTTCGAGAGAGAAGACATCGAACGGGCTGCTGCCGAGTTGAAGATTCGCTTGCCCAAGAACATCGGAGACGTCATCTACAGCTTTCGGTATCGAAGGAACCTGCCAAAATCAGTGCGATCCAAGGCCCCCAAGGGGATGCAATGGATCATCCGGCCCGCCGGGCGGTCTCGCTACAAGTTCGTCGCCACCAGAGAACCCACAATCACTCCAACATCCAGGCTTGCAGAGACCAAGGTGCCTGATTCCACGCCGGGAGTGATCGCGATGTACTCGCTCAGCGATGAACAGGCCTTGCTCGCCAGACTTCGCTACAATCGCCTGGTAGATATCTTCACAGGAGTCGCCTGTTACTCCCTCCAGAATCATCTGAGAACCGCCGTGCCCGGTATGGGGCAGGTCGAAACCGACGAGATCTATATAGGTGTGGACAAACGGGGCGCGCATTACGTGTTCCCGGTACAAGCGAAGGGCGGGAAGGACACGCTCAGCGTCGTTCAGATTGAGCAGGATATTTCACTCTGCAATGCGAAATTCCCGACTCTAATCTGCCGGCCGCTTGCCGCACAATTCCTGAAGCAAAACCTAATCGCTCTATTCGAATTGGAAATGGGAGAGGATGAAGTCAAGATCGCAGCCGAAAAGCATTACCGTCTCGTACCATCTGACGAGGTGACCGGCGCCGATCTTGCACTTTATCGATCCCGGCCAATGTAAACTTCTGGATGCGCGGGAATGATCTTCCCAGCGCCTCACGGCAGGCAGAACACTTCCAAAATCGGCCGGTTGCCGTAGGCGACGTAGAGCTTCTTGTTGGCCGCGTCGACTGCGAACGTGCGCGGGTTGCCGCGATCGGGAAGATTGAAATGGTGCGACTCGTAGCGATAGAGCCGATGGAGCGTGCTTAGGGAACGCTCCTCCACGGCGCGCTGCTGCTTATCGACATTGGGTTCCGTGAAATCGGAAAACAGTGTGAACCAGCTTTGCCGCGATGGCACAATGACAAGGAAATGGGCCTCCGAGGACATGGCTACGGAGGGATCGGTATAGGCCAAGTCTGCGGTCGCGGCGCCCGACTGGAAGCGGACGCCGGCTGCGCTCTGGGGCCAAAGCGCAATCCCTGTACCCTCGGCGAACCCGAGAAACCAGGGCTGGAATTGATCGAGTTGCGTGGTGACCCGAATGGCGCGGACGCCGGTGGTCGGCAGCGTCAGGTGGGCGCTCCGATCGAACGTTCCCCACTGGCTCCATGATATCGCCGTGACGAATCCGGCGTCACGATTGGCAACCAGGATCTCATTCGTGGAATTGTCGTAAGCGATGCCGTAAACCCAACCGACCGACTGGCGGATGAGCGTGGAGTCAAAGGCTGTGTTGCCATCATTCGGATTGTTATCCGCATCGATTACAGTCCGCTCCGCCACTGATACCGCGTAGACTTTGCCGCTGAAGAATGCGCCCTGCTGCCGGGCGTGGGCGATGAAAACCTGTTGGGCAGAGTTGTCCAGCACGATGTGCCCGGGGAACCCGTTCGGCACCGCGTCATAGATCACATCATTGCCGGACTTGGCCATTGTGCCCAAGTCGACGAAGCGCAACCCAAATCCGGCCCCGCTCAGGAAACTGAACACCGCCAGATTGGCGCTGACGATCTTCAGATCGTAGCACTGACGCAGGTCGGGGAATTGCGTCAACTGTGTTGCTCCGTCGGTCAGGTTGACGGAGAGCAGTGACGGGGGAAGGGGCGAGAAGCCGCTCGTGTCGTATAGCAGAATCGCCCGATTTGCGCCGGGAACCAGTTCCATCTGCCGGGCCGAGCCAGTTTCGACGATCGCAGGCAGGGGGATCGTGTCGACATCGCTTTGAGATTGCATCGTCACATCGACGTTCACCGTGTCGTTCTTGATAATCTGGACGCCGGTCTGGGAGCCGGAAAAACAGGAAGTCAATGATGCTGTTATCGAGACTGTTCCCACCGGCACCTGTGCCAGGAAGAAAGTCCCGGTACTGTCCGAGGTGGTCAGGGAATCGAAATCTCCGCCGGTGACACGAACCTGGGCGCCGATGGCGGGTGCTCCGGTAGCGGCGGTGGTGTATGGCACTCGTACGACACCGGTGAGGGCGCCGGAGCCGGTTGGATCTGTGCTCTTACTGCATCCGATCATGGCGACCGCGACGATCACCAGAGACGCCAGCCGTATTGCCGGCCAGCCTGCGCACGACGTCTTCACGCTCTTTATACCCATTCCGTCCAATTCCAATTTTCGGTGATTGTTATACGAGCGACCCACTGATCCAAAGATAACAAAAAGCAGTGCCCGATGCACGCGCATCGGGCACAAATCTTGCGCAATCTTGTGTTTAGAGGGTCTTGTGAGTGCCGTCGCAGTACGGCTTATTGCCGGACCGTTTGCAGCCACACCAAGCGACTTTGCGGTCTTCCGTCAAATCGACGATGATCGGACGTAGATCCGTTGTCTTATGGGCGCCGTCGCAATACGGTTGCGTGGCAGACAGCCCGCACTGGCACCACTTGACCCGGCGTGCCTTTTCGTCGATGACGAATGGGCCCTTTTGCGCCAGATGTGGTTCGCTCATACTTGATTCCCTTTCCGCAAGTTGCGCACAACAAGGTCTAAAGCTACAGCTTTGCCGCCGGATCGGTGGCCGAGAGCACTTCCACATCGAAAACGAGCGTCGCGTTTGGCGGTATGGGGCCTCCCGGTGTGCCCCGGGTGCCGTAAGCCAATTCGGGCGGGATGATCAGAAGGCGACGACCGCCAACCTTTGTCGTCATCAGCCCTTCACTCATGCCCTTGATCACTGGGGGAAGGTTTGGTCCGATTTCGAGTGGCTGCCCGCGGTCGCGCGATGAATCGAATCTGGTCCCGTCGGTCAACCAGCCTGTGTAGTGGGCTCTGACATTCTGGCCGGGAATCGGCATAGGGCCTTGGCCGACAGTGATTTCCACGTACTTCAATCCTGAAGAGGTGACCACAGTATCGCCGCTGAGTTTGGGCATTGCGTCTTGGGGCGCAGGGGAAGGCGGCGGAGCCTGAGTCATTTCTTTCTGAACCTGTTGAGGCGGTGGGGCCTCTTTCTTGGCGCATCCGGCGATCAGAATCGCACCGATCATGGTCAGCAGCAGTGCTTGTTTCAAGGGACTCCCCCTTTCAGTTGGAAGTGATGACTGAATCCGATACCTGAAAACCCAGTTTGAACGACCTCAAATGTTCACTAAGTGGAGCTGTCTGGTCCGTGCCCGATCGGTTTCACGCAGGTCGAGCCCACCTTCGGCAACCGACTTCAGATTGGCCAGAAAGAACGCCCACGCCACCCGGCAGCCCATGTGCAGATTATGGCGACCGGAGGCATTGTCCGGGATATTGTATTGGCGCAGATTGACTTCGCAGAACCGCCCCAGTTTGCGCAGTCGGACGGCGACCTCCATTTGATCACCGAAGCCGAAGACGAGCCGAGTCGGGGGGCGACAGTCGAGAATCCATTCCTCACCGATGACGCCGCCGCCGTAGTGCCATTCCCACTGGTAGCGGTCGTTCGTTCGGCAGCGCTCGTTCTCGGGCCGTTGAGACAGCGAATCAAATGGCGGTAGTTGCTCGATCAGCTTTCGATCGGCGGGACGTCCTTCGGAGGCGGCAAAGCCGGCTGTCCTCAAGAACCACCGTGTCAGCCCCTTGGCGGTGCCGAGCAGATCGAAAACCTCATCCGGCTTGGCCATGATATAGATGCCGACTTCAAAGGCGGACCAATCGTAAGCTGGGGGCTTGGCCAAGGGAATATCCGTTCCACCCCGGGGGAGGGCCTGGTCCCGCCCGGGGTTGAGTGGTTCATCCTAGCCGTTCTGCCGATACTAGTCAAGAGGTTAACTCCCGATGCCTGAGGGGTGGCCTCATGCCTCGACGGTATGGAGCCCATTTGATTCTAGTCCAGGGGTATTGACAAATCGGGCCGATCAGCGATCTTGTCAAAGGACGTATTAGCTCAATACCTCGTGGCGGGTGAAAAAAATGATTAGACGGATGTCTTGGTTGTCGGTGTGCCTGGCTTTGGCTCTCGCTGGAGTGGCCATGGCCGCGGCCGTTCCGCGTTTGATGAATTTTCAAGGCCGTTTGACGGACACGGTCGGCAGTCCGGTCGCCGATGGGGCGCATGTCGTGATCTTTCGTTTCTTCACGGCGTCTTCCGGCGGGACGCTGCTGTGGGAGGAGACCCAGAACGTAACGACGTCGAAGGGGATCTTCTCCGTCCTGCTCGGCGGGGTCGATTCGCTTCCTCCGTACGTCTTCGCTGCCGACAGTTGCTTCCTTGAGCTGGAACCGCAGGGATCGTCGCCGCTGACGCCGCGATCGAAGATCGCCACGGTCCCCTACGCCTTTCACGCGCAAAGCGCGGATCTGCTGAGCGGGATGGCGGCATCGGACTTCGCCTCAACGGGATACGTCGACAATGCGATGGCGGAGCATCTGGCGGCCAGCGACCCGCATCATTCGAAGACAATCAATGCGGCCGATTTGATCATTGGGACGCTCGACAAGGCACGGCTGCCCAAGCATGCCATCGACTCGAGCAACATTGTCGACGCTTCGTTGACCTCGCAGCAGATCCTTGATGCTCCCGGGATCTCGCATACATCCGACGCGCTGGTATCGTTGCCATCGGCAATGCGGATCATCGATTCCGCGTACATGATCGTTCCTGCCTGGGGCTATGTCCTGGTCATTGCCAGCGGCTGGTTTTATGACTACCACACCAGCGGCCTGGAGACACACGCGACCCTCTCCATCTCCGCATCGCGGTCGATGCACGACAATTCTTATACAGCCAAGTTCGACGTTGCCACGAATGCCCCCGCCGGCCACACATCGCAGGACTTCGCGATTCAGCGCGTGCTGACCGTGGGGCCCGGTCCGGTGAAGTTCTTCCTGTTGGGCAACATGGTTGGAACGGAACTCCCCAATGTGCAAAGCGTCCATCTCAATACGCTCTTCTTCCCGAAATCGTACGGTGAGATCGACGCCGTGCTCAAGTGACACCCTGACGCGTTCGGGTCACTGGACGATCGAGTAGATTTCCCGGCTTCCGGATAGCACCAAAGCAGCGAACTTGCGGTACCAGGCAGACCACTCCGGTGAGCCGGCCATCTTCGTCATGCTGGCCTCGTAATCGGCCAGACTCTTGTGAGTGATCTCCAGAACGAGCGTGTAGTACGGTCCGGTCAGGTCGGTCAGGACGCGCGCGGAGCCGTGGGCATCCTGTTCGGCGAACTTCACACCCTCACTCAATAGCTCACGCGCCTCTTTGGCGCGCCCGAACTGCAACTGAAAGACGTTTCTGATCAGAATCATGAATTTCTCCCCGGCCCGTCCGATGGCCGGCCCCATGCCGGCAAATCACGAGCGAATTCATCCCATTTGATACGCGCCAACAGAGGTGAAATCCAGCAGGATTTGATGATCGGGATGGACGCCGCCGGAATTGCGGAGTGGCGTTTCCTAGGCGGCTTCGCGCAACGATTCGACGATCCGGGCGCGGGAGGCGCGGACAGCCGGCAGGAAGCCACCCACCAGGCCCATGACGACCGAGAAGACGAGGGAACCGATGAGAATGCGCGAGGAGAGAGCGAAGCTGAAGGCCAGTTCGGCAAAAGTATCCCAATTGGTCGTGGACACGGTGACCAGGGACATGGCCGATGCCGCGATGACACCGACCACCCAGCCCAGTATCGATAGCCAGACGGACTCGATGAGGAAAACGCCCAAGATCCGGGTGCGCGAGAACCCGATCGCGCGCAACGTTCCGATCTCGACGGTGCGATTCGACACCGATGCGTACATCGTGATCATGGCGCCGATGACGGCGCCGACGGCGAAGATGATGCTGACCAGAAGGCCGATGACGCGGATGAACGTGGCGGTGGCCTGGGACTGTTCCGTGTAGAATTGCCGTTCACGTTTGACGTCGACGGTCATGCGCGGGTCGGCCTCGAGCCGTTTTTTCAAGGCGTCGAATTGGGCGGGGTCTTTCAGGCGGAGCGTAACAGATGAATAAATGGGCCGCTTGAATACCTGCTGGATCTGCTCGACGTCACCCCAAAGTTCCGAATCGAAGCCGGTGCCGCCGGCATCAAAGACGCCCACAACATTCCAGTCTCGCAGGGCGGAGGTGATGTGCTCGCCCAACGCGCAACCCTTGAAATTCTCCGCCGCGCGTTTTCCGACGATAATCTCCGATGTCCCGGGAGTGAACATCCGGCCGGCCGTCAGCTTGATGCCCGACCGGAGCACAAAGATGTCGGGAGTCGTCCCCCGGATGATGACATTACCAGCATCGCCATTCTTGCGTTTGCTGAGATTGACCATGACGATCAATTCATTCGTTGCCACAGGGGTGCCGTCGGCTTTCAGCGCGACTTCGGGCTGTGTCCTGGCGATGCCGGCCTGATCCCGTGACATGATCGAGACGGTCTCGGCGCTGGCGGCGGCGCGCACGACAATCGCATTGTCGGGAGACCCGGTGTCGACCAGCGTTTCTTCCAGGCCGTGGGCCAGCATCAGTACCGCCGCGAACACAAAGACGACAAGTCCCATGCCCAGCACGGTCATCGTGGTGGTGAGCTTTCGCACGAAGAGATTGCGCAGACCGTAGGTCAGGAAGAGACTCATGGAACAGCGCTCCTAGCCGATTCTCCGAAGTCCGTTGACGATCGATACCCGAATGGCCCGCCACGCTGGAAACACGGCCGCGAGAATCCCCACCAGCACAGCCGTGGCGGCTGCCTGGGGATAGGTGTCCGGGTCGATGATGAATGCCGGGAACCACTGTTTTAAGGCAACCCCCACGCCGTGCAGAAGCGGAATGAGGAAGATCATGCCCACGACTCCGCCCAGACAGGCGATCAAGAGCGACTCACCGGCGATCAACCCGATGATGTGTTTTCCGTTGAATCCGAGGGTCTTGAGGACCGCGTACTCGGAGATCCGCTCGCGCGCCGTCATGGCCATGGTATTGGCCGCGACCAGGAGAATTACACCGATGACCAGGAATGAGATCACCTGGAGCGAGAAGACAATGGTGCCGGCCATGGCGACGAAGCCTTGTTGGAACGCCGCTTCCGTCTCGGTCAGGGTGGCATCCGAGGAATTCTCGAATTCTTTGTCCACCGCGCTGCAGATGGCGGCCGACTTGGCAGGGTCATCAATCTTGATCACCCACCAGCCAACCTGCCCGGCGCGTGCCGGCATTTTAACCTGCATTCGCTGGTCGAGGTAATTGAAATTGAACAGGAACTGGGAGAGGTCCGTGGCTTCACTGCGGCCCGTATACACGCCACGGATCACGAAGTCCCAGTTACCGGGATAGATCATCCCAGTGAGACGTACGGCATCGCCTATCTTCCAACCGAATCGATCAAACGTAGTCTTCCCGACGATCGCGGCGTTGGGTTCTTTGTCGAACACATCCAGTACCGCGGAATCGATGATGAATTCCGGGTACAGCGAGAGTCCGTGCACTCCTTCCACGGCGATCTGCGGGAAAAAATCTTTGGGGTCCTTGTAGAATCCGCCGAACCACGCACTGTAACTCACGGCGGCGACACCGGGGATACGTTCAATTGCCTGTTTCTGTGCCAGCGGGAGAGTGAAGGTGATCCCGTTCTTGCTGCGCGTGATCAACCGGTCGGGCGCCGCCTGAGTCACGCCGAGGTACCAGGCCGAGACGACGGTGCGCAACAGGCCGAAGGCCATGATCGCGACCGCAATACCGAGAATCGTCAGCGACGTGCGGAGCTTGTGCCGCAGGGCATTCATGTAGATGAGTTTGAAAACGCGCATAGATGGGCCCCAGGAATTCAGATGCTCCGGCCGACCGGACTCAATTCAGTTCACCTTTATCGAGATGCCGGACGACCTTGGCGCGTTCGGCAGCGCGCGGATCGTGGGTGACCATGACAATCGTCTTGCCGAATTCGGTGTTGAGGCGTCCCAGCAGGTCGAGAATCTCGGTGGCCGATTGTTTGTCGAGATCACCGGTGGGCTCATCGGCCACAATCACGGTGGGATCGGTGACAATCGCCCGCGCGATGGCGACGCGTTGTTCCTGTCCACCGGAGAGCTGCCGGGGGTAGTGTTTCATGCGGTCGCCCAAGCCGACCAGATTGAGCGCCGTCTCGACATGTTCGCGGCGTTCTTTGGAGGAAAGCTTGGTCAACAGCAGCGGGAGTTCCACATTGCCGTAAGCCGTGAGCACCGGCAGCAAGTTGTAGAACTGGAAGATGAAGCCGATGTGGCGGGTGCGCCACTTGGCCAGTTGGGATTCACCCAGACTGTGCACGGCGGTTCCGGCGACAATCACCTGGCCGCTATCGGGCCGGTCAATTCCGGCGATCAGGTTTAACAGCGTTGTCTTCCCTGATCCCGATGGACCCATGAGGGCAACGAACCCGCCTTCGGGAATCGAGAGCGAGAGATTGGAGAGAACATGAATCTCGACTTTGTCTCGGTGATACTGTTTGCTGACGTTTTGGACTTCAACGACCGAAGCTGCCATGCTGTTATCCTGGGTTGTTACTGCTTGAGTTTGATCCGATCCCGATCCTGCATCTGGGGGGGCGGATAGAGGACAACGACTTCATCGATTTCGAGCCCATTGGTAATCTCAATTGCGCCGCCGTACGTCTCGCCGGTTGTCACCAGAGTTTCATACGCCGATCCCTGTCGCACGACGTACACAACCGATTTCCCCGCCCGCTCCGTGATCGCGGCCTTGGGTATGCTCATTACGGTCTTCGTGGTAACCGCGGCAGCACTCATGTCCGCTGGAAGGAAACTGACCTTGGCGCTCATTTCCGGCAGCACACGGGCATCCAGAGTGTCGAATGACACCTTGGTCTTGACCGTCGCCTTGGAGCGGTCGGCGGTGGGGACGACTTTCTTGACCCGTCCCTTGTAGGGATCTGCCGGGAAGGCATCCAGGACGATGAGGCATGGCTGCCCCGGCTGGACGCGTTGAATGTTCGATTCGGAAACATCGGCTTCGACTTCCAGTGAGGTCATGTCCGCCAGGGTGACGACCGACCCTTTGGAGGAAGCGGATGAGGCAAAGGGGGCGACCACCTCGCCGACGTCGGCGTCCTTGGTCAGTACGGTGCCGTCGAAGGGCGCTCTGATGTAGGTGTTCTCGACTTGGACCTCGGCCCACTTGACGTCGGCCTCGGCGGATCGCACGGCGGCATCGGCGGAATTGACTGCGGCGGCAGCGGAATTATCGCCGGCCTGCGCGTTGTCAAAGTCCGACTGCGAGACGAGCTTGGCGTCGAGCAACCGGCGCACTCTGTCGAAGTTCACTTTGGCCTGGTGGGCGGTGGCGCGGGCGCTTTGGGCTTGAGCTTGCGCCTGTGCGACTCGGGCGCGCGCGGCGTTGAGAGAAGCATCAACATCCCTGGCCTCCAGCCGCGCGATCACGTCACCAGACTTGACCCTGTCCCCCTCTTCGACATTGAGCTGCTCCAGACGTCCGGCACCCTTTGAGGCGACGGAGGCCTGCCGCTGGGCGACCACGTAGCCCGTGGCAGTGAGCAGTGACTGGGCGCTGGCCGGGCTGAGTCGTTGCACGGTGGTGGTTTCAACTTCAATCGTGCGTGCCCGTCCTCGCATGGCCAGGAAGATGGCAACGAGTGCGACCACGACGAGTGGGCCCAGCCAGATCCAAGGCCCGCGGCGTTTACTTGCCGCGCCCATCGCAGCCGGGGATGGCGCATCACGATGGATTCGCAACGACGAGAGGTCTGGTTTGGTCGTATCTGGTCCCATTTGTCACCAACCTGTCATGGCCCGCGCAGCCGTACCTGACAGAATGGTTAATATACGTAAATGACTGCCGATTTCAAAATGGGCAAGCGCTTTAACGATATCACTTTGCGACGGCCAAGGGGAGATGATGCGAGTACTTGGCGGGTAAGCCATTGACAGTCAACCTCATCACCGCCAGAGGCGGGAGTCGGTCGCCAAGACAAAAACGACGGGAGCGGAACATTCCGCTCCCGTCGCCACCAGCATCTCACTCGCGAACCTTATTCGATCGCCAGCCTTCTCCTCTTGACCATGAAGAACGCGGTACCTGCCAGCAGGAGCACCAATGCCAACAGACCCCACGTTGTCAGGGACGGGACGTATTCGCAATTCGACCCAAAGCTGACTTCGGTCATGGTAATGGCGCTTCCACCAGTGTTCCTGATGATCAGCCATTCCCAATCGGGTTGAGGTCTAATCTTGTAGATGAGTTGGTATGGCGAGCCGGACGCTGTCTCGCTGGAGATTTCCCCGAAGCTCGCCAGACCATTCTTGGATCCGTAATTTGCCAATTGAAATTGCAGTGTACTTGTCCCGGTGTAAGTGATCTTCACCGTGACGAATTTCATGTTGGCCGCTATCCGGAAGTTCTCCATAGCCAGCACCAGATAATTTCCGGCCGGCAGCGGTGTTGAGGCCGGCGGCACGCCAGCAGTCAAGACCCCAGTGTTCCACACCCAGGCACTGCCATTCCACGTGGGTTTGAAATTCAGTGTATCGGGGCCGGGAGTTGTGCTTTGAATCCGGTAGTACTTGTCACCTATTCCCTCTACTTCCTGGCTGCCGGCGAAGGCTGTGCATGGCACGACGAGCACCAGCATTGCGAGTGTGAGCAATAACGCTTTCTTCATCACAGATTTCCCTTCTTCATCTTCCGTTACATGAGTTACGCTCATTGACGCCACTGAGCCGCTTACCCCGGGTGCATCCAGAACCCCCGCGCTGCCGTCAAGGCGTACCGGAAGTTACGGCCTCTTCCTGGCCGTCCGGGTCAGAGTTGTTGGATAGCTGTCGGCGGCGGTCCCCGTTCCTCGGAGACGAGTCGCAGGCTTTGAGTGACGAGCCCGGGGGACAGGATAAGGTCCCAATTACTCTTACCCTCCGTTGTGAGATGCCCCCGGGCTCGTACGATGGCGACTGCCGTCTCGAGGGCGGCGAGCAAGAGCGAATTGATGAGGACAATAATTAGCGCGACGATGAGACATCCGAATAGTGTCGCGATGCTGTGCCACATTGGAACCGACAGCGACAACTCTGTCTCGGCGAAAAGACCGTTGTCGAATCCCGTCTGCATCAGGCCGGCCTCCAGAGCGACCCAAAGCAGAGCGGCCAGAACGGGTTGGAATCCCCAGTGGTGCCGCACCCGCGCCAGGGTCCAGCCAAATAGTGAGAACAGGGCTGTCCCGATCGATATCCGGAGAAGCGCGATCCAGGGCGTCGTCACCAGAGTGTCGATGCCGGAAACCGTCAGGAAGCTGAGCCCCATGAAAAATCCCAGCTTGAGACCGATGGCTTCATTTGACCGGTTGGATTTATAAAGGAATGGGATCAATGCGACGAACGACAGGTACCAACAATTCGAGGCGTGGGCAAGAAGCAACAGCAACGCCGATGCGCCGGCGTAAAGGAAGCACGACGCGCAGTCCGGCACCGGAGACGGTGGCGACGCGGGCACACGAACCCTGCGGTTCCCGATGGCACGAGAGTACCGTCTGCCAATAGCCGCTCCCCCTTTATGGCAGCCCACCTCGGGCCTCACGGCCAACCGCCAATCTTGTTCGCAGCTCCCAACGGGGGTCGGAGCGACGATGTGCTCGGGTGATCATCCGACCACCCACAGGCAAGAGGCTTGGGACCTTATGCTACTACGACAGCAATTAGGAGGGGCAGGGGACGGGTGTCAAGCGGAAATAGTCAGAATTTCATAACTGATTGGGGATGTGCCGGTTGTCTCTGCGGCTGCGGATCAGGCGCTGGGCACACGAATTCTCCGCGCGGCTGCGCGGGATCGTCTCACAGATTGGAGAGCAGACGGGCGGAGATCAGAGAGAACTACTCTTCAAACTTGCCATCGAGAAATTCAACAATCTTCCGGGCTTTCTTCTGGCCAATGCCTTCCACGGCCGTGAGATCTTTCGCGGTCGCCGAGAACAGCGCACGGAGCGAATCGTACTTCTTGGTGATCGCTTTGGCCGTTGCCGGTCCAACTTCCGGAATCGCGCGCACAATGTACTCGCGCAACTCGGTCGGTTCTTTGGGGAGCGAGCCGTTCCCGCCGTTGGATCTGTCGCCTTCTAAGGTCTCCGCCGGAGTCTCCACCGGGGCGGGTTCCGATAACGTCATGCCCATACCGTTTTGAGCCTGATTGGTCATGATGTAAATCATCTCGGTCACTTCGTTCACATCGGCGGCGGTGAGGATCGGCACGCGATTGTGCATCGCAATAAATGAGAGAGCGCCGCGCAAAGCGCCTTTGGAGACAATATCGTTGTGCGCCAGCGGGTCGCCCTCGACAATCACGATCGGCTCGGCCGCGGTCCGTTTGAAATCCAGGATGCGCCGGAAGATCGTTTTGTCGGCCGTCAGCCGGGCCAGCTCGGCCGAGGTCATGTGATAGATAACACAGGAGTCGGTGATCATGTACTGCCCCCACTTCAGGGAGGTCTCCACGATCGACAGTCCCTTCTCTTTGAGAGCTTGCACGATGTTGCCGTTGGAAGAGTAACTGTCAACGATCAAGGTCAGAGTCTTCACGAACCGTAGTCCTTTCTACGACCATACTGCCGCTTGCTTCTGATTTCTTCTAGGTGTAACAGTTCACACGCCCGGAAGTTCCTGCCAGACTGACTGTCGGGAACGCCAGCGGCGACTTTCGCAGTGCAAAGGGGAACCCCGCGAAAACCCCAACCGTCAGTTTACAACCGCCAAACGGTTAAAATTCCGACACGCACTGCTCCGAAGCCGGACAGATAGAGTATCGGCACAACCTTGCGGCGTCTCAAATGTACGAAATTGCACGAATTCCGCAAGTCCAATTCGGGAGAATTCACGGGTGAATTTCGCGTCATCGCGAAACACAGTCTGTGCACCGCCGCTGCAGATTCCCTCGAATTTCAGAGTGAAAACGGAGCCGATCCCGCGCACCTGTCGGGAGTCGTAGCGGGCCGGTTCACCATTGCCGCCGGGTCTTGCATCCTGTCAACAAGGTGTCACCGTGTGATTCCCCGGGGACGATGCGCTACCCGGCCTTACGTCTTGCGTTCCTGTTTGCGCGCCGCCGGGAAGAGGATGTTGTTGAGAATCAGCCGATAACCCGGCGAATTCTTGTGCAGGCTCAGATCGGTCGGCGGATCGTAAATCAGGTGCTGGTAATCCTCGGGATCATGGCCGCCGTAGAATGTGAAGGTGCCCTTGTCGAGATTCCCGTGAATGTAGCGCACTTCGTCCTGCCCCTCCGCCTCACCGAGAATGGTGACGTACTTCTTCAACAGTGATTTGCGGAACGCGGTGGTCTGGCCCATGAATCCGTCGACGACATTGACGTGATCCTGCACCAGCATCGTGGGGACCGGGTCGAGCTTGGCGGAAAATTCGAAGAGGGTGAAATAGTCTCCCTCGGGGCCCATGCGCGACGCCACGCGATCGGGCGTGGTATCGATGTCGGAGTGCGCATATTCGAATGGATCGAGCGAGACGGAAAATCCGGTGAAGGCCATGGATTTGTCATATTCCAGACGTTTCTGACAGTCGGGATCGGGTGGATCGCCATCGAGCGCCGCGGGCACGATGTCGGTGTGCTGGGACGCCAGCGCGATATCCAATGTCTCGGTGGCGGAGCACATCGCGAACAGGAATCCGCCGCGTGACACGTAGTCTTTGATGGCCAGTGCGACCGCTTTTTTCTCGTCGGTGACTTTGCGGAATCCCAGCTTGCGCGCCATGTCCTCGCAGAGTTGCTGATCCTGACGGTACCAGAGTTCGTTGCGGTAGGTCCCGAAGAACTTGCCGTATTGCCCGGTAAAATCCTCGTGGTGCAAATGCAGCCAGTCGTACTGCTCCAGATCACCACGCAGCACTTCCTCATCCCACAGCGTCTTGTATTCGATTTGCGCGTACTTCAACGCCATGGTGACCGCGTCATCCCAGGGCTCGGAGGTGGGATTGGTGTAGATGGCAATGGCGGGCGCTTTTTCGAGAAGAATCGCCTCCATGTTCTCGTTTTCGATTGTCTGGCGGATCTGAGCTTCCTGGTCGCCATTGATGATTTCGTAGGTCACGCCACGGACGTCGCAGGAATCTTTAACATCCGGGTAGACATCCAGCAGGAATGATCCGGCGCGGTAATTCAGCAGCCACTCGACCTTGATCCCGCGGGTCAGGCAGTGGAAGGTCACGCCATACGCCTTGAGATGGTCAGTCTGTTTCAAATCCATGGGGATCAGCATCTTGGCCGCACCCGCGTCGGGGACGAGGCACACCAGCGACAGAATCAGGATAACGCCAGTCAGTGTTGCGATTCGCAGAGGGAAAGCCAGACGACGCACGCGTACTCCTTTGGGTGACGACTGGGGCAGACTGTCTGCCCGCTTGGCCTTATACGCAAGTAACAGCGAAGTGATCGCAGCGGGCAAGAGGGAAGGGGAGGCGGGTTCGAAGAAGAGGTGGTGCCAGTGGGAAGGAACCAGGCCAATCAAGAGATAGGACCGCGCTTCGCGCCGGAAAGGCTTGGATTCGATGACTGCTGAAAACGGAGAGGGGCGCCATACGGCGCCCCTCTCGTTGCGGATTGTACCATCTTTTTCAAGGGCAATTCGTCGGGTACGGACTGCAGGTACAGGGATCACACGGCGCCGGGCCGCTGCTGAACAGGTAGTCGTTGAGGTAGATGACGTCGAAAACGTCGTCGCCTCCGTGACAATTGACGTCGCCGCGGTCGATGTGTGGGCAGCCCTGATCCGTCGGTGGAATCGGGTAGCCGCCGAACACGTAGTCGATCAGAAAAGACAAGTCGAGCACGTCGAGTACATCGTCGCCGTTGAGATCACCGTGATGGGCGCAGTTACAGGCAGCGATGGTTACCACGCCCTTCGTGAATGTTGGTAGAACCCTCACCTGATCCTGGCAGGAAGTGGCGAATATCAGATGATTGCTTAACGCAATGCAGGCGGTGTCGATTTCGAAAGTTCCCGGAACCGCGGTCACATTCACCTTCACTCGTACTGAGGGGGTTGTGTCGGTTCCGGGCAGCAGATTCGCGGTAACAAACCCGATGCGGAAGAACAATGCCCCGACCGGCGAACTGCTGATCGGGTGACTGGCGCCGATCTCTTTAAAGGGTACACCGCCAAAACCGGGACGATGACCCTGACAGGCTGAATCTTTCGCGAAGAACTGATTCGCAATGACAATGTGGGTCATCACGCTGTCGAGCCGGCCGCCGTAAGACAGGGCCATTGAATTGATGAAGGAACCAGGTGTTACTGCACGGATTTCCAAAGGGATCACCATGGCACACAATTCGACATCGTTGGTGATCCGCACACCGATGAGTACATCCTGTGCTCCAGCAGTGACGGTCATTGATTCCACAGAAACATTGTTGGCGGCTTGGCCGCTCGCGTGAATCAGCAAGCTCCAGGCAAGAAAAGACAGCCGGGAGCCACTTGCCGTAGAAGCTTGCGCATGCATATTCGGATTCCGGCAACTCATGCATGCGGTTGCCGTAATCGAGCGGGCTTTCGGCAATAGTGTCATTCAAAGCGCACCGCCATCGGTTATGAGTCCAAGGTGTCGAATCCACAAACTGCAAACCGTTGGCCTCGATGATCTGGACCAGTGTCGACGTTGGCAGAAGCGGGTCGAATTGAATGGTGACCAAATCAGTCACCATGATTTCCGACGAGTCCGCTACTCCAACATAAACAGGGGCGACACGTTTGACTGTGGCATCGGACAGAAGATCCTCACGAGCTGCAAAGTATCCCCCGCAGGACGCTTTCAGGCTGAAGATGGAAAATCCGCGATGCAGATATTGCACACCGCCTTGAGGATCAAGGCAGGGATGCGCAACAAAGAAAGCGTCAGATTAGGATACCGATCTGGGTGGAATCCAGTTGCACAACAATTCGCGCCGAGGATGACGTGACGGAAACGACTGTGTCTCCGTTGTAGAAATAGTCGTCAGAGACTGCATAAGTGGGGTACACGCTTATAGCAAGAGCGATCGCTAACCCGACAGCGTGATATCGAAATCTCATTGTGCACCTCTTTGGTAAAGAAAGTCCAATTCGCCAACGTGTGATCTCTTCAGGGCGGGCGTCCAAGCATTACTGCGGTCGGCGGCCGACGGCCAGGGCTCCAATATCAGCTTCAACGTTTGGGAGGTAGCTTGTTTTTTCAACTGACATCGTCTTGAGGTTTATTAGCTGTATAGGACCCCATCCTCGAATGCCGGGAGCCGAGACAACTGTTTCATCGCCTGGTAGAAAGCGTACCTGACCCGCGCACTCAAATCCTTCAAGCGACTGGACGAATCGCTTGAGATGAGTCATCGAGTTCAAATCGAATACATCTAACGTCTGTCTTGAATCCCAAAGCAAAGCTCGACTGGGATCGGTGACCGTAGCGATCGCCCCGTTTCCGCTAATCGTGATCTCGCCGAAAGGATAAACCAGCGGATGTTCCAGCAGAGTTGCTCCGGTCAGTATATCCCCGATGAGAAACCAAGAGTCATGCAGGCTGGAACGTGGGCCAATCACGAGGATCCTCCTCTCGTCAGGGTGCAAGCATGTTGTGTATGCGTC
>JACRMA010000017.1:6598-23568 GCA_016235085.1 Candidatus Zixiibacteriota bacterium | reverse complement strand
GGTCACCCGAAGTCAGATGCGGCTCGTAGTACCCTGAAACCGCGCCCGTTCTGAGATCGAATCCGTAAACGCGGGTTCCCATGTCTCTTGGCATCGCCGCGACTTGTGTTCCCCCTTCAGGTCCATGCCACAGGTCAAGACTATCGGGCGCCGTGTAGAGTCTGGCAAATGTCCGGGGATCGATCACTTGATTGCAGTACCGTCCCCCAACAAGCAGCCTCCCGCTGTCTGCCGAACTCAGATGAAGCGCACAATCACTGTTGGGGTACCGATCAACCAGCTCCTTACTTCGAAGGTCGATTTTCAAGAGATCGTAGGTCGCAGCGCGGCGGTAGCTGACACCGAGAAACGCCGACCGACCATCCGGTGAGATGAGAACGTTTCGCACCGACGGGAAGCCAGGAATCGAATCTAGCACTGACAGGCTATCAGCATCGATCACGTAAAGATACCCCGGCGAGACTGATGGGTTGTAGCCCCCGCCTATGTAGATGTTGTATCTGACCGGTTGGGACTTGGTTGTCTTGCCGCATGCTGGTATCAGCATGCCGATCGCGACCAGCGCTCTAATCGCTACCCATGCGCCGCGGAAGATGTCCTCCGCTCTATTCGACGATGGGCACCACATTCTTAGCTTGCGAGTGATCATGAAACCTTCTTTCAATGCATCGTTCGTCTTGCTTTTCGAAATTGAGAAATCCGTTTACATTATCTTCGCCTCCTTTCTACTACGAGGCCCGCCCAGGCGCTCTTGGTTAGCTTGGGTGCTCTCTTCAGAGCGCCAGGCGGTTTGCGTTTGTTTCATGCCTTACCATGATTGAAAGTGCGTATTCTCTTGCCAGTGCCTGGCACGTGGAGGCGCGCGTTCGTTTATCTCGCAAGAAAGTTGAGACAACGAGTATGGTTCTTGTTTGCATGGATTCCTCCATCGCCGCACCTGCAGGTGCGGCTGAAGACTGCGTATCCAATTCATTGCTCTGGTCGCAGACCGGTTCCTATTGCGCCGGTCAACGGGACATCACCTGGCAGCCAGATCGCTTTCTCTTCCTGGAGGGTCACCAGATTGATCACATAGAATGGCCCGCCTTTGCCGGGAGGCGGCGCCAGGACGGCGCGTTTCCCATCGGCTAGGAACTGAATCTGCGCGTTGTAGACCCAGTCGCTGAAGTCGCCCTCGTTGAATCGTTTCAAGTGCGTGTTTGTGGTCAGGTCAAAAACATCCGTAGTCAGAGGTGGGAGTTCAATATGCCCGAAGCTGCTGGGATCAGTGACGATCGCGTAATGGCCGTCATCGCTGATTGCGACCCTTCCCTCTGGTGCGGAGAGTCGCTGTTGCAGCAAAGTGCTGTCGGTAATGACATCCCCGATGACAAACCACACCGCATTCGGGGCAGATGGACCCATCACCAGGACCCGTCTGCCGTCGGGATGAAGTGATACCCGGTATGTCGAGATGGTCACTCCCGATTGCAGCCTGGGTATGTAGTTGCCGTGGACCTCCCCAGTCTCTAGATCGAGAACGCGGACACGGTGGTCATTCCCCGGTGCCACGGCAGCAATTCTGTTCCCATTTGGGGGTCCGTCCCGCCAATACAGACTGTCCTCCACGAGTTGGAAGTCTGCGAATCTATCCGCATCAACTGTTGCACTGAAGAACAGGAGATTGCCTAAGAGGATCAGATCGCCACCCCGAACCAGCGCCATATGTTCCGCCACTCCCAGACCGCGAATCTCGGCAACCACATCCTTTGAAAGGTAGCTGACTTTGACGAGATCACCTGAGGTCGGCCCTCGACCGACTGAAACGTACAACGTGCGACCGTCAGAAGAAGCCGCCATGCTGTAGCTGTTTCCCAGTCCCGGAATGGAGTCGATCAACGTGAGGCTGTCGGCGTCGTAGACATACATTTGATCGGTGTTGTTGCAGCCGACGTAGATGTTGTACTTGAGGGGCTTCGGCGTGTCGGGCTTGCTGCAGCCGATCAGGAATAGACTCACGCCGATCGCTGCGATGCAGCCCTGCACGGTGATACGACATACGATCTCGACACAATCCCACAACACACACCAGGTATTCGACTTGTGGCTTGTCATACGACTCCTCTTTCACGCTTCAGGTCATTGCGCTTGCTGAATCAGGCTCTTGAGGTTACATTTTGGGTGCCTCCTTTCTTCTACGAGGCCCGCCCAGGCGCCCCGGGATTGCTCGCGTGCTCTCTTCGGAGCGCCGGGCGGTTTGCGTTTGTTTCATGCCTTACCATGATTGAAAGTGCGTATTCTCTTGCCAGTGCCTGGCACGTGGAGGCGCACTCGTTTAGATTGCGCCGCGTCATCCGTTGCCGTCATTGCCGAAGTTGACATTGGCATCTTGACGAGGATCCCTTGGTCGCCTGCGATCAATCACAACTTGGATCCCCTCCTGGTCGGGATCTCATCTGCTCTGCACCACTCGCTGTCAGAACCAATACAAATCAATGCCACGGATATTCCCGATATCTGCCAAATCGTGGTCTTGGACCACAGGTTAATAGCGACCGGTCAAGCACGACAACCCACACACGTACCCCCTGCAGCGCATCACCGAAACATGCACACCGCAACGCCTGCGCTATCCACCACTATGCCAGCGCTGTGATCTCTGCAAGACCAACGCTGGTAATAACTCTCACCGAGAGTCATAGTGAATCGCTGATGTGAACCGTGTCAAGACGAATTTCGCCAAACCCCGATGTGACAGAAGGAGTGATTTGCCTTCGCGGAGAGGCATGACTATCGCAGACGGATTGTGGACGAAGGGATCGGGTGGACGAGGTGGACATTGAGAAGAGGGCAAGCCGGGACTTCGTTTTTCAGAAGTGCCAGGTGACGGCTACGCGCAGTTCGTCGTCGGGGGCGACGCGGGCCTGGCCGCCCCAGTAGTCGTCGCCCATCTTGCGCGTGTTTTCCAGAGTCAGCAGATAGCAATCGGCATAAGCATCGAACATAGAGATGAACGTCGTGATGCCGGCCAGCCAGTAGAAGTAATTCCGGCTGTTGCGCGCGGAATCGTAGTTGCTGAACGCCTCGCGCAACGCCGTCTCATTTGTGGGGTCGGTGTTTTCCCAGGTGCGGAGACGGTCAGCGGCGCGGTGACGCCAGATCAGGGCCTTGGTCAGGAAGAACGTTTCGATTCCGAAGTAGACGGCCGCCTTCTGCTTTTTGCCGTTGCTCCACTGTCCCCAGCCGGGAAATGCCACCGATTTCAGGAGGGTCCCGGTCGGGGAGCGGAAGAATCCGCCGGGCCTTGGGGGGAGACCATGTCCTGCACGACGACCGTGGGCTGTCGGTCCGGGACTTTTGGTTGCTTGAGTTGACGAGTCACGTGGCGAAGAGAGCGAATCGCGCAGGCTCGGTGCGATGATCCGGGTGGAGTCGGTCTGATCCGAAGGATCATCGAGCAGGGTGTAGCCAATGTAATTTCCACTCACCGTCTTGCTTGGCCCGGCGCTGGCGGTGGGGGAAAGAAGAGTAAGGGCAATGAGGAGAATCGCCACAATCGCCAGGTAGGCGCCTGTCGTGTGTCTTGTGCTCTGTGCGGCCTTAATCATCCTCTAGTTCTCACCCCGGCACCTCAATATGGTTTCCTTGGCTGGGGAGGTCCAGCAATAGCGCGCGGCACCGTGGTTTCCCGCTTTCGCGGGAATGACATCCCTCCGTTGTTTATCCCGCGCTGTTGTTGCCGCTTGGGAAAGCGGTCTCGAATCGTTATCTTTACTTTGATGTCCCCGATTGTCATTTCGGAACGGCTGATTGATGCGCTCACGGCAGACCGGGTCCGTGTCGTGGTCCTCACGGGCGCTGGAGTCTCGGCTGAGAGTGGCATACCGACCTTTCGGTCGGCGGGCGGGTACTGGAAATCGTATCGGCCGGAGGATCTCGCGACGCCGGAGGCGTTCGCTCGCGATCCCCGGACAGTTTGGGAGTGGTATGCGCACCGGCGCAGGCTGGTTGCAGGGGCCGAGCCGAATCCGGCTCATATCGAGTTGGCGCGCTGGGAAATGTCTTTGGCGGGATTTACCTTGATCACCCAGAATGTCGATGGTCTGCACCGTCGTGCCGGGTCGAGGCAACCCTTTGAATTGCATGGGAATATCACCGAATCAATCTGCCATCGTTGCCGACAATCTCAAGGGAGCGTGGGATTGGGGCCAAAAGGCGAGCTGCCGGCCTGTGCGTGCGGCGGCAAGATCCGTCCGGCAGTTGTCTGGTTCGGGGAACCTTTGCCCCAGCGGACCCTACAATTGGCTGGTGAGGCAGCAGAACGGGCAGACGTATACTTCTCCATTGGCACGTCGAGCATCGTACAACCGGCAGCCGATCTGGCGTATGTGGCCAAAGAGGCGGGGGCGTATCTGATCGAAATTAATCCCGAGGAAACGGCAATGTCGCGTTTGTTCGATGAGTGTCTGCGCGGCCCCGCCGGTGCGATTGTTCCCGAGATCGGAAAGCGCGTCTTTGATGGGGAGAGCCACGGCATCACTTCAGGTGTGAAAGACATCCATGTTGAGAGTCATGAGTCCTGAACGCGCTCCGAAGACTGGCGCCGGCCGGGCGGCTGTTCGTCCTCGCGCCCTGTTGGACCGGATGCCGCCGGTGGCCTCCCACCGCTTGGCCCCGGATTCCGCCGAGGCGGCCCAGCGCGTGCGGCAGGCGATGGCGATGTTGGAGGCATGTTCGGTTTGTCCCCGGATGTGCGGAACCGCCCGGCTGGCGGGAGAGATCGGCTTGTGCCGTGCCGGGGAGGAACTCAAAATCGCCAGTTGGAATCTGCACCGTGGCGAGGAGCCGCCGATTTCCGGGCACAGCGGGTCGGGCACGGTCTTTCTCTCCGGTTGTTCTCTGCGTTGCCTGTACTGCCAGAATTATCCGATTTCGCAGTATGGCGCCGGGGACGGATGCAGCGTCGAACGGCTCGTGGAGATCATGCTCGAGCTTGCAGGGATGGGCGCGCACAACATCAACTTCGTGACGCCCACGCACTACGCACCGCAGATTATGGATGCGATCCTGCGGGCGCGGCGGCAGGGGATGGCCATCCCGATCGTCTGGAACACGTCGGGCTACGAGCGCGTGGAAATGCTCAAACTGCTGGATGGGATCGTTGACATCTATCTCGCCGATATGCGCTACGGCGACGACAACCAGGCGCGCAAGTACTCGAAGATTCCGGATTATGTGGATGTCAACCGGGCGGCGATTGCGGAGATGCACCGCCAGGTGGGCGTGCTGGCACTCGATACGGATGGCATTGCGCAACGTGGGCTGCTGGTCCGGCATCTGGTGCTGCCCGGAGGGGTGGCCGGTTCCGCGAAGGTTTTCAAGTTTCTGGCGAATTCGATCACGCCGGAGACCGCGGTGAGTGTCATGAGCCAGTATTTTCCGGCGCACAAGGCGGTTGACGATTCGCTGTTGAAGCGCCGCTTGACCGAAGACGAGTACCGGACCGTTCTGGCCGAATTCGAAGCGGCGGGACTTGAGAATGGATACTGCCAGGACTATTAGATGGTGAAGGGCATTCCCCTAGCAGACAAGACCCATCGGCGGACGTCCCGGGCATTCGGGCTCTTCCAGGTGCTGACGCTGCTTTTGCTTTCGAGTCTCGCGAGCGGAGGGTGTGCGTATTTCAATACGTTCTACCATGCCAAGAAGTCGTTCAACGAGGGTGAGTCGGCACGCAAGAGCATGCTCCAGCCGAATTCGGCCATCAACGCGGGGAAAGTCTCGTACGAACGTGCCATCGAGAAGGCGAACAAGATTGTCGAGAAGCATCCCAAGAGCAAATACCACGACGATGCGTTGTTTGTGATCGGGGTGTCGTATTTCCGGATCAACAATTTCACGAAATCGGAAGCGGCATTTCGCGAGCTTCTGGCGGTGCACCCCAAATCGGATCTGGCCGAGGAATCGCAACTGTATCTGGCGCGCTGCCGGATCGAACTCGGGGACGAAGTCGACGGATTCCACACCTTCTCCGCTCTGGCGGAGACCGGGCGCAAGAAGGAGTGGCGCGCCGAGGCCACCTTCCAGCGCGGCGAACACTTCTTCCGCAATGCGATGTACGACTCGGCGGCCGTCGCGTATGAACGGGTATTTACGGAATTCAAGGACGGCGAACGTGAGGTCGAGTCGCGCCAGAAGGGTGCCGACGCGTTACGGTATCTGGGACACTTTGATTCCGCGATCACGCTGTACTCATCGCTGATCGAGCACAAACAACCGGGGGTCCGTTTTCAGGCTTTGCGGGGCATGGGTGAGGCGTTGTACGAAGCGAAGCGCCTGGATTCCGGCATGGCCATCTTCTCCGGCATGACGGAGCAGGAAGAATACGCCGACTCGCTCGGCAGTGTGCGGCTGGATCTGGCGCGCGGGCTCTACGAAAGCGGGGACGTCGATGCGGCGTGGCGGCAGTATGAGCAGGTCGCAGCCCTCTTTGAGAGGACCAAATGGTCGGCCGAAGCGCTTTTCCGGATGGCGGAGATCAAGCAATTCCGCGAAAAGGACCTTGTGCGGGCCAGGGAACTGTATGAGAAGTCACGATTGGAGAGTTCCGTCGGGCCGATGTCGCAGTTGGCGCTGACACGGTCGGCCAACATCACGAAGCTGGAGCAATTCCGCAAAGAACTTGGCCGCGGGCAGCTCAACCCATCGGAACAAAGCCGGGCCGCCGGTGAGCGGTACGATCCCGCCGGACTTCCGCGGCTGGAGCGGCTTCTGACTTATTCGCCGATCGAGGCCCGTCCGCCGGATTACGAACCTCCGCCTCCACCCGACACGACCAAACCCGTGTTCGGACCCGAGACGCCGCGTGAAATCGTTGTCGCAGATTCGCTGGCCAGAATCGTGAAGGATACTCTGGGTCCCGCGACGCCGGCTTGGGCCGATTCGGTAGCGTTGGCCATGATGACGCAGGGGCCGCCGAGTTCACTGATTCCCGTTTTGGGGCCGCCGTTTAACGCGGCAGATCTGGCCTACAATCAGCGTATCAGCGAGCTGTTGCCAGATGCCGTCTGGCAGTCGCTGGTACCGGTGGAATCGGTCTATGGACCGCCCTCACCGATGACCCGGGTGTACGGACCGCCCTCTCCGGCCTATCTGTACGAGTTCGGCACGGGGACTCTACTGGGTCCGCCGACACCGCTCGACACGATCGCTCCCGCGCTGGTGGAGACGTCTCCGGATTCCGTTGAGGCGCAGGAACGCGTGGAGCGGGATTCGTTGCGGGCGGCAAGGATGTCGGAGCTGGAGAAGGTCAAGTCGGCTGCGAATACCCAGATGCAATTGGCGGAGCTCTATCGCTTCGATCTGGGCTATCCTGACTCGGCGCTGACCGAGTACGATAAGCTGGTGGAACGCTACCCCGGTACTCCCTATGCGGCCAAGGCGCTGCTTGGGGCTAGTGATGTTTTGATGGAGTCGCTGGGTGACACTGTCGCCGCGAAGGCTCGGCTGCATCGGATTCTGGACGAGTACCCGTACTCCGATTATGCCGGTGATGCGATTGTGCGGTTGCATCTGGAGGGGACGCCGGCGGATACCGCACATCCGCGTCTGGCCTATCAGAAAATCGAGCGGGCTCTGCAGGAGAAGCGCACCGGCAAGCACACGTTGGAGCAATTGGAACAGTTCATCGACCGGTACCCGGAATCGCGGCTGGTTCCCAATGCCGAATACGCCATCGCGGAATTGCGCGAGGCGCATCTTGCTTCCGAAGATTCCTCAATCGTTTTCGCCTACAAAGCGATCGCAACAAAGTACCCGAACACACCCATTGCGATGGCGGCCACCGAGAAGCTGACCACGCCCGTCAAACGTCCGCCGAAACGGGCGGCCCCGAAGATTCTGGATTCGACAGCGTCCGCCGGACCAAAGCTGGCCAGCGCCGACGCGGACTCCGCCGGCAAGAAGTCTGCGTTGCCGAAGGCGCCGACAAAGATCAAGAAGAGAGGGGAGTTTGTCTACCCCGAGTCCGAGATCAGCAAAGGATGGAAGGGGAAAGTGGTCTACCGGATTGAAATCGACTACTCCGGGCAGATCTCCCGCTATGAACTTCTCGGCAAGTCGCCCTACCCGGCCATTGATGAGGCGGCGCGTCAGGCGATTGAGCAAACGTCCTTCTTTTTCGATTCGATTCCACCGGAATCGCTGAACATGCCGTACTTGTATGAAATCGACGTGATGCCACCGGCGAAGGCGATCGATCCGCTCAATCAGATGGGCGTGCCCGTCTTCGACCCCAATCAACCATGAATCATCCCCGCCCGGCCGCGCTGCTCTGGACTCGTCAAGTCGCCCGCGACGTTTTCCATCAGCGATTCGCGGAGCCCTATATCGCGCGCCATGCCCGTGCCGGGCAGTTCGTGCATCTGTTGCCGGGCACACGGCATCTCTTTCGCCGGGCGCTTTCGGTCTACGCGACCGATGCGAAAGCCGGGACATTTGACGTGCTCCACCAGGTTTTGGGCGAAGGCACGCGTTGCTTGTCCCAGCTGAAAAAGGGACAGACGGTCGATGCCCTGGGACCGCTGGGAAATCAATTCCTCGTTCCGGACCCGGGACGCCGCGCGATTCTCGTGGGCGGTGGATTGGGGATGGCGCCGTTGCGACTGTTCGCGCTGGAATTGAATCAAAAACTGACGAAGCGATCATCGCGAAGGACCGCGCTGGAGCGGACGCCGATTCTTCTTCTCGGTACGCGTACCAGCTCCCTCGCGATCGCGCCTTTCGAACTAGGCGGAATCGGGATTCGGGCGTCGTGGGCATCCGACGATGGCTCGCGCGGGTTCCACGGGACGGTAGTGGCGTTGCTGGCCGATCAGATTGCCGATGGCCGGATCGTGCCGGAGCAATCGGTGGTGTACGGCTGCGGCCCGGAGCCGATGATGGCGGGGCTGGCGAGCCTGTGTGCGCAACATCATCTCCCCTGCTGGGTGTCCCTCGAGCGTTCCATGCCGTGCGGCTACGGGGTGTGCATGGGTTGCGTGATCAGGACCCAAAACGGAACGGGATATGAGACATTCAAGAGGGTATGCCGGGATGGTCCGGTGTTTGATTCCGCACAAATCGTTTTTTGAATAGTATGCCAAGAACAACTGCGCCAACGCCGGACATGCAGGTTTCGATCGCGGGTGTCACTTTTGCCACACCGATCTGGACCGCATCCGGAACCGCCGGGACCGGTGAGGAGATCGAGCAGTGGTGCGACCCGGAAAAACTGGGGGCGATGGTCACCAAATCGGTCTCGCTGAAACCGCGTTCCGGCCATCCCTATCCGCGAACAGTCGAGACGGCGGGCGGCATGCTCAACTGCATCGGCCTGCAGAACAAGGGAATCGAGGCGTTCATCACAGACGAACTGCCCCGGCTGCGGCGGATGCTGACGCGCGCCGTCATTAACATCGTCGGTGAGAGCATCGAAGACTATGTGCAGCTGGCCAGGCGTCTGAACGATGTCGAAGGCGTCGATTGCCTCGAATTGAATCTTTCCTGTCCCAACGTGGCACGGGGAATTGATCAGGGTTCCGACCCGATGTGGGTGAGCCAGTGTGTGCACGATGTCCGTAGTGCAACCCGGCTTCCCCTGTTTGTGAAGATCACGCCGAACACGAACGACATTGTTTCGCTGGCACGGGCGGCGGCGGACAACGGCGCCGATGCGATCTCCGCAATCAACACGCTGGTGGGCATGGCGATTAATCACAACACGTTCAAACCGCGGCTCTCGAATATTACCGGCGGGCTCTCGGGCCCGGCGATCAAACCGGTGGCGCTGGCCGCGGTTTATAAGATCGCGCGCGCCGTCAAGATCCCGGTGATCGGCATTGGGGGCATCATGACCGGCATCGACGCCGCCGAATTTCTGATTGCCGGCGCCAGTGCGGTGCAGGTAGGCACCGCCTTGTTCCGTAATCCCACGGCACCAATCCAGATTGCGGCGGAGCTTGCCGAATATCTTCGCTCGAAGGGCCTGGCGCATGCGAGTGATCTGGTGGGGCGCGTGGCGGTGTAATCCGGTCACTTCCGAACTTCCGAATTTCGCTGAAAGGTTGGGTCGACTGGGAGGGCGAGGCTCCCGCCGAGCCATGCTGCACCGCGCGAGTCAGTTGTTCGCGCGGCGACGAGGCTCGGCGGGAGCCTCGCCCTCCCTGCGTGGGCAGGAGTCACGCCAGCACAGCAGATGCTTCGCTCCCTGTGGTCGCTCAGCATGACAGGGTAGGGTCGGTCGCTCAGCATGACAGGGTAGGCGGCTAGCCAAGCAGGGCAGGCGTCATCCTTTAGTCGGAGGTGAATTCTTATTGATTGCGCAAAAATCCGGGTTCGCTACCTTCCCGCCCAGAGCGGGGGATAGCATGGGCTTTTTGGAGAAATTGACGGAACGGCAGCGGGTAACCGGAGGCATACTTTGCGTCGGACTGGATCCCGATTTGGAGAAGATGCCCCCAAAGATTGCGTCGTCACCCAAGCCATTGTATGAGTTTTGCCGCCGAATTGTCGAGGCGACGTCGCCGTACGCCGTGGCGTATAAACCCAACCTCGCGTTTTTCGAGGCGTCTGGATCAATCGGGATCTCACAGTTGGAACGCCTGATGGCGGAAATGCCCGCCGGGATTCCCACAATACTGGATGCGAAGCGTGGCGACATCGGCAACACCGCGCGCATGTATGCGCACTTTCTCTTCGGACACTTGGGCGGTGATGCCGCGACCGTGAATCCATTCCTGGGACGCGATTCACTCGATCCGTTCTTCGAGTATCCCGACAAGCTCCCCTTCGTGCTCTGCCTGACCTCGAACCCCGGCTCGTCTGATATCCAGATGGTGATGGCGGGGGAGCAGCGAATCTACCAGCGGATCATTGTCCTGTTGCGGCGTTTCCATAAACCGTGCGGGTTGGTTGTCGGGGCGCGGCACACGCCGATGCTGGAGGATGTGCGCCGTCTTGCCGGCGACTGGCCGATCCTGATCCCCGGAGTCGGTGCCCAAGGCGGGGACCTTCACGACGCGGTCACGACCGGCACCGCCGGTGGCATATTGCCGGCGCTGATCAACATCTCCCGCGATGTTCTCTACGCATCGCAGGGGGACGATTTCGCCGAGGCGGCGGCGGCCAAAGCGCGCTGGTACACGGAAGAAATGGCGAAATCGCTCAAGAGGCCCCCGGCGCCGCGCAAAGGCCCGGTTTGAAGCCAGTGTGACGGAATCGACCTGCGATGAAACCGTCCGAACTTCCCAGAATTGTCACCGCCGCCCAGATGCGCGCGATCGATGAGCGTGCGATTCAGGGCATGAACATTCCCAGTCTGACGCTGATGGAAAACGCCGGGCGGGGTGTGGCCACGCTGGTCCGCGATAAGGTCTTCGAGGGCAGCATTTCGGGCAAACACATTGCCGTCGTGTGCGGCCGGGGGAACAACGGCGGCGACGGATTTGTCGCCGGACGGATTCTGGCCGAATGGGGGGCGCGGGTTACCTTCTATTTGATCGGTGCGCGCAGTACAATCAAAGGCGATGCGAAGATCAATTGCGAGAGGCTGGTCAAAGTTCATCTGCCGGTCGTCGAGATCGGCGAGACCGGGGCGAGGCCGGCGTTCAATGAGTTTGATGTGCTGCTCGATGGAATTTTCGGCACGGGATTCCACGGTCCGATCACCGGGGCTGCCGCCAGTGTGGTCGATGCGATGAACAAATCCGGTGCGAGGATCGTCGCGATTGATTCACCCTCCGGTTTGAATGCCGACACGGGCGAATGCGACGGCAGTGTGATTCGCGCCTTCCAGACCGTGACCCTGGCGTGTTCCAAGAAGGGGCAGTGGTTGTGGCCGGGACGGTCGCATGTTGGCATGCTTGAGGTCGTCGATATCGGAATTCCCCGCACGGCGGTGGACGCGGAGAACGCGAGCCTCGCGCTGGTAACGGAGAGTTTTGTTCGTCGGGCGCTCCCCGTACGTCCACCTGATGCGCACAAGGGAACATTTGGCAAGGCAATCATTATCGGCGGGTCGGTGGGGATGTCGGGGGCGATTGCCCTGGCAGCCAATGCCTGCATGCGTTGCGGCGTCGGATTGACTTACGTCGGCTGTCCGGAATCGCTGGCCGATCTGGTCGACATGAAAGCTACCGAACCGGTGATTCTCCCGCTCCCCGAGGTACGTCCGAAACGGGTTCTGGCGCGGCGTGCGATCGGGGAGATCGTGCAACACTCCCAGCGTGTCGATGCCGTTGGCATTGGACCGGGACTGTCCATCCATCATGAAACACAGGAGCTTGTCCGACGGCTCGTGGCCCGCCGCATTCGGCCAACTGTTCTTGATGCCGATGGGCTTAACGCATTTGCCAAATCTCCCGCGGAATTGGCCGTGAAGACCGAGGCTCCCCTCATCATCACGCCCCATGTGGGCGAGATGGCAAGACTGTTGGAGAGTTCTCCGGAGACGGTCGCATTAGACCGCGAGGGGGCGGCACGGCAGGCGGCGGAGAAGTTCGGCTGCATCGTCGTCATGAAGGGAGCGCCGACGTTCATCGCCGAGCCAGGCGGGCAGATCTATCTGAATCCCACCGGCAATTCGGGGATGGCTTCGGGTGGAGTCGGTGACGTGCTCACCGGCATGATCGTGTCGTTCCTGGCGCAGGGATGTGAGCCCCTGACGGCAGCGCTGCTCGGTGTCTTCATCCATGGTCTGGCTGGAGATTATGCTGCCGCCGAGAAAGGTGAACGTTCGCTGGTGGCCTCCGATCTCGTGGAGGCATTGCCGGAAATGCTGCAACTCTTGGATTCCTGATTCCGACCGCTATGACTCCCAAAGGACTCATCGTCGGCGTGCTGGCAGTCCTCTTCCTGATTGTTCTGGGGCAAAACACCGAAATCGTGACCGTTCGATTGCTGCTCTGGAAGATCAGCATGTCGCGGATCGTGCTGATGCTGGGATCGGCGCTGGTGGGAATGCTGGTTGGCGTTGTACTGGCGAACCGATTGCGCTCTGCCAAGAAGCCGGCGCTTCACAAACCTGGATAGGACCTATTTGTCCTTTAGGACCTATGCCACGTACCCGGCCAGGGCTGCGTGCATATCGGGCGGGATGGCTATGGGTTTCATCGTGGCCGTGCTGACGCAGACATGGCGGGTCGTGATGGTGGCGCGTTTGATGTCGTCCGGGCCGACAAGCTCCATCTTCACCGTAAACGAGGCCTGCCGCAACTCGGTGAGAATCAGCCGCGCGGTGATCATCTCTCCGTGGCGCATGGGGCGGAAGTAGTCCGCCTCGGAATGGGCGATCGGGATGATGTACTCCCCATCATCGATGGCTTTGGGAATCCCGTGACCGATATCCTGCAGGAAATGCTCATAGGTGTCATGGGCCAGAATGAAGTAGTTGGCGAAGAACACGATGCCGGCCGCATCGACGTGGTGGATCAGAATCGGGAATGTGCGCGTGTAGGTTGTCATCATGTGGTTCCTGATCCTCGCAGTCCATTGTTCGATAATGTGGCGCGGCTGTCTTCGGCCACGTGCGCCCGTTCCGCGAGCGCGGTTGCCGGTCACTGCTTCGCAGAGACCGCAGGCGAGGGCGCCTGTGCCACATTGCGGAGGCACGCCAGGCCTATCCGAATCAAAGCATAATCGACCGTTCCGCCAAGAGAATCGAAGAGCGGCTTGAGACGGTCGGTGCCGTGTTCTTTGGCGGCATCGCGAATCCGGGCAAACGTCCTGGCATCGACCCATGGCGCCGGGTCTGTCATCCGGTTGATGGTGAGGTACTGCTCCAGATACCCGGCGGTGGTGCTGCGCGCCCGTCCGATGGCCAGGGCTATATCGTCCAGGGACCCACCGCGCGAAAAGAGCTCGAACGCGAGCCTGGCCGCGACACTCGTGACGCCCGGCTCTGCCTCACTGTCCGGCGGCGTGAGGAAAGCGTTGGTCATATCCACATCGGTCGCCACCGAGTTATTCCTGCAATGGGCCGTGATGCATTCCAGAAACCGTTTGCCGTAGTCAGCGCGCTTCCGCTCGCCAATACCGGAGACTCGGAGCAGGCCATCCCAAGTTGAGGGGCGCCGCCGCGCCATGTCTCGCAGAGTGGCATCGCTGAGGACAACGAATGCCGGGACGTTCAGGCTGTCGGCAATGTCGCGCCGCAACGTGCGGAGGGCTTCGAAGAGCCGGTCATCGACCCCCTCCCATGAATCGGTTGCGAGTCGCACCCGGCGAGTGCGCGATTTTTTGCGCTCACTCGGAACCGAGAGTGCGGGCTTCTCCTCCCCTCGGATCACCTTCCAACCCTTGGGTGTGACGGAGAGCACACGGAACTCGCCATTGCGTTCGAGGTATTCCCCGGAGACAAGCTGCTCAATCCAGGTGCGCACCTGTTGCCGCGTGACCGAAGAGAGCGCTCCGTATGTTTTGAGTTTGCCGTGGCCGCGCTCATCGATCCGGGGATCATCCGAACCGGTGAGCACGGTGGCAGTGTAATCGGCACCGTAGCGTTCCTCCAGCCGCCGGACGCAGGAGAGAATCTTCTGTGCGGTGACCAGAGAATCCGGGAACGTGTCCGTGGCCTCGAGGCAAACATCGCAGGCAGAGCACGAGGCACCGGCGAATTCCTGGCCAAAGTAGTTCACCAGCGCCTTGTGGCGGCACGCGGTGCTCGCGCAGTAAGCCTCCATCTGGCGGAGTTTTTTCACCGCGATGGTGTGGGCTTCGGCCGGCAATTCGCGCAGCAGATAACGCCATACGCCAAAATCCCCACCGGAGTAGAGCAACACGCATTCGGCTTCGAGGCCATCGCGTCCGGCGCGACCGCTCTCCTGCTGGTAATGTTCCAGCGACTGGGGAGCGGAGGCGTGGAGAACGTACCGGACATTGGACTTATCGATGCCCATGCCGAACGCCACGGTGGCGACGATGATATCCGCATCCTCGCGGAGGAACGCTTCCTGATTCTTTTTGCGATTGTCATCCTGCATGCCGGCATGGTAGGGAAGGGCGCGATATCCCGCCGTGACCAGCATGGCGCTCAAAGTGTCGACATCCTTGCGGCTGATGCGGTAGATGATCCCGGATTCCTTCCGATGGCGACCGATGACCTCACGTATCTGGTCCCAGCCGTCGCCCTCGCGAGGCTCGGCGCGATAGTACAGGTTGGGGCGGTCGAACGAACCGACCAGGAATTCCGGTTCGCGCAGAGTTAGTTGCGCCGCGATATCGGTTCGCACCTGCTGGGTGGCGGTGGCGGTGTAGCCATGGACGCCCAGTTTCGGAAAAGTCTTGCGCAGAATCTTGAGTTCGCGGTAGTCCTTGCGGAAATCATGCCCCCACATGCTGATGCAATGGGCTTCGTCGATGGCGAAGAAAGACACGGAACTCTGTTTCAGCAAATCGAGGAATCCATCGGAGGTCAGACGTTCGGGAGCCACATACAGGAGCTTGAGTTCGCCCTTGCGCAATCGTTCGAGCGTGCTTCGCCGGTCGGCCGTGGACTGTGTGCTATTTATGCATGCCGCGGGGACACCGTTACCGACCAGAGCATCGACCTGGTCTTTCATGAGCGAAATCAACGGGGAGACCACCACCGCAACGCCGGGCAAGGCCATCGCCGGAATCTGGAAACAGAGCGACTTGCCGCCCCCGGTGGGGAGCACGACCACTGTATCGCGATGGGCCATCACGGCTTTGATCGCCTCTTCCTGCAATGGCCGAAACGAGTCGTATCCCCAATGTTTCTTCAGCAGGCTCTTGAGTTGTTCCATACGGTGACCCCGTGTCGCACTTGCCCACGTGAAGGACAAGCAATGCTGCGGCGCCATCCGAGGTCAATCATCATTTGTTCAGAAAAAATCGGTTCAATTTTACCCCGATTTACCGCGTAAAAGCAGAAGACCCGGCGCGGATGCGGCCGGCGGCTGTTATATTGGCGACGATTGATGGGAATGATGTGATTAAATGGGAGGAATGATGAAACACACACGAAAGTTGATTGGTGCCGCCGCATTATTGGCCGCACTGGCATTGATGGCGCCCCAGTCTCAGGCGGCGGACGAGCCAGAGGTCAAATGGGACCATGTATTCTCCGGCCATGAGATGTGGCTGACGTCGTTGGACTCGGGTCTGGCGGTTTCGGCGCGCGAAGGCCGCCCGATGCTGGTGGATTTCTACAGCCGCCACTGAGGGGGATGCCGGACTCTGGCAGAGTCCACGTGGGCCGACCCGAAGTTTCAGGCGTGGGCCAAAGAAAAGAAGTTCGTGTTGGTGAAAGTTCACACGCTCGACCAACCCGAAAAGCGCAAAGAATACAAGATCGCCGGCCTGCCGACGGTCATAACGGCCAAGCCAGGCGGCGGAGAAATCGACCGCACGTTGGGATACATCAAGACCGCGAACTTCATTACCACCGTCGACGATTATCAGAAGGGGATCGGCACACTGGGGGCCATGCTGGCCGAGGAGAAATCCAAGTCCAAGGATCCCGAGTTCCTTTACAAATTGGGCAAGAAGCTGTTCACCCACAGCCGATGGGATGATGCGGACCAACGGTATGCCGCTGTCGTTGCGGTTGATCCGGACGACAAGTCGGGGAAGGCTGACGACGCCCAGTTGGGACGCGCCAATGCCGCTGGAAAGAAGGAAGATTACGCCGGCGCGGTGACGCAATGCCGCGAAATCGGCAAGCGCTGGCCCAAGAGCGATCTCGCCCCGGACGCTCTCAGCTACATGGGCTGGTACGCCACCCAGGGTGGTATGACCGAGGAAGCGATCGCCGCGTTTACCGACTATTTGAACCGCTGGCCCGAAGGTGAAGACGCCGAGTTCGCCAAAGAGGAGCTGGCGAAGTTGAAGAATCCGGAAAAGTCAAAGGCCAAGACGAACTGATATTTAGTGGTATGTGGGAGGGCGAGGCTCCTGCCGAGCCATGTTTCCGCGCGGAAACAGGCTCGGCAGGA
>JACRMA010000017.1:0-6576 GCA_016235085.1 Candidatus Zixiibacteriota bacterium | reverse complement strand
CGGCAGGGGCCTCGCCCTCCCTCTCAATTCATACTCTAGTCTGCAACTTCCTCACACCTCTGATCCCAATCCACGCGCCTCGGCCAGAGTCCCCGCGGCGCGGCGCAGATGCGGGATCGTGATCGATCCCCCGACCACCAGTGCCACCGAGAAGATTTCATCGAATTCCGCATCGGTCACGCCCTGTTCGGCGCACTGCAGGATGTGGTAGGTGATGCAGTCGTCGCAGCGCAACACGATCGAGGCGGCCAGTCCCAGCATTTCCTTGGTCTTGGCCGGCAGGGCGCCATCGAGATAGACGCCGTTGTCGACGTTAAAGAAGCGCTGAATGTACTTGTGCTGCGATTTGAGGAGGACTTCGTTGAGCGCGACGCGCTCGGCTTTGAATTCGGCGATGGTTTTGCGGGTCATGTTGGGCTTCCCTGCGCGATTCGTTTAGTGTCGTTAACAATCGATGAGGTTGTTTCAGACCGTTTGCGTCTCACCCAAGGTGTCATTCCCGCGAAAGCGGGAATCCAGCCGTGCGGAAAACTGGATCCCCGCTTTCGCGGGGATGACCATGATTGCTTTCCGGCGACATGGGGTGTCCACGCGTTCTATTAGAATTGCCGAGAGATGTAGTTGGCAGGGGCACGGCGCGGGCCACACCCCTGCTCACTATAGAAGCGTAAAGACTCTCTTAGAACCCGTACAGCTCGCCATACTTGCGCGTCATGTAATCGATCAGCGGCTTCGAACTGAGCGGCTGGCCGGTTACGCGTTCGACAAGGATGTTGGAGCGGTAACGGCGGCCATGGCGATGGATGTTCTGGCGCAGCCATGACTTCAGCGCGCTGAAGTCGCCCTTGGCGAACTGCGCATCCATGTTTGGAATGTCCTGCTGCGCTTTGGCGAAAAACTGCGCGGCGAACAGATTGCCGAGAGCGTAGGTCGGGAAATAGCCGATGTACCCGGCGCTCCAATGCACATCCTGGAGACAGCCTTCCTTGTCGTTGGGCGGCGTGAGCCCGAAGTATGATTTGAACTTCTCGTTCCAGGCGCCGGGGATATCGTCAACCGACAGGCCGCCGGAGAAAAAGGCGCGTTCCATTTCGAAACGCAGGAGAATGTGCAGGTTGTAGGTCGCTTCGTCGGCTTCGACACGAATGAGCGAAGGCCGGACATCGTTGATGGCCCAGTAGAATTCGTCGGCTTTGACATTGCCCAAGGCTTCGGGGAACGTCTTTTGCGCTTTGGGGAAGAAGTGGGTCCAGAACGGGCGCGAGCGGCCGACCAGATTTTCCCACATGCGCGATTGCGACTCGTGGATGCCCAGCGAAATCATCTCGCCCATCGGCGTGCCGAAGTGTTTCGGGTCGAGGCCCTGATCGTAGATGCCATGCCCGGCTTCGTGCAGGATTCCGAAGAAGGCGCAGGGGAAATGATGGGCATCGTAACGGGTCGTGATGCGCACATCTCCCGGCCCGATGCCGGAGCAGAACGGGTGGGTGGTGATGTCGAGCCGTCCCTCGGTGAAATCGAAGCCGATGGCGGCGGCCGCTTCGGTGCCGAATTGCTGTTGCCGCTCGACGGGGTATTCCCGGGTGATGATGCCGACATTGGGCGAGCGTCCGGAGCCGCGAATCTTGTCGAGCAGCTTTACCAGATCATTGCGCAGCGGCGTGAAGATCTTCTCAATCGAACCAACCGTGGCGCCGGGTTCGTATGTGTCCAGCATGGCGTTGTAGGCATCGTCTTTGTATCCGACAGCCTCGGCTTCCTGTTTCTTGAGATCGATGACTTTCTGGAGCCATGGCTTGAACGCCTTGAAATCCGAATTGGCGCGCGCTTCGGCCCATTTCCCCTGGGCCAGGGTTGTCACCCGGGTGATCTCCTCGACCAGTGCCTGGGGAATTTTCACTTCGCGGTCGTAAATTCGCCCGACCTCCCGCGCCATAACCGAGGCGTCGTCATCGCCGCCATTGGTGCTGCCGCTGGTGCGCAGCGTGTTGATGAGGTCTCCGATGCGGGGATCGACCAGGCGCGAGTGCGACAGTCCGGCGAGAAACGCAAGTTGCTCGGCGCGGTGTTCCGCCCCTTTGCGCGGCATGTAAGTTCGCTCGTCCCAGCCCAGCAGAGAGCCGCACGAGTCGATGATCGAGATCTCACGGCACTGGCGGACGAGTTCTGTCAGTGTGTCCTGGGTGGTGGCCATATCGTGTACTCCTTCATGACAAGGATGGGTCTGTGCGCCCCCCGATCCTAAGATTTCGGGGCGCCGAACACTGGACCGGGAAGATACTTCCTGCGGGGGCACAAAACAACCGTCCCCGTGGGAGTCTGATTTCACTATCCTTTTGGCCGTATGCGAAATGTGACCGTCGATGACTCGATTGCCCGGCTTTGGCGGGGAGATGCCGTGCTGACCATTTGCGAAATGACCGTTGCCGACGACGAGTTTACCCCGGACAGCGACTTTGCCGGCGAGGTCCGGGGGCTGGAAGCGGAATTGAAGACGCTGGGCAAGGATGTGCTCCTGGAGGGCCGGGTGCAGGCGATGCGCACCATGTTTCGAGCGATGCCGGACATGGATCCAACACGCTACCGGCCATCATCGGAGGCGCTGGTGCGCCGTTTTTCTGACAGCGGATTTTTCCGCATCAACCCACTCGTGGATACAAATAATCTGCTGTCGGCGCGCTTGCGGATTCCGCTGGGAATCTATGATCTGGGGCGATTGCCCCAATCGCCGTGGGTGTATCGCATCGGCCATCATGGGGAATCGTATCAGACGTTCTCGGGCCAACCCAAGAATGCGGCGGGGAAGCTGGTCCTGGCCGACTCTGAAGGTGTGTTTGGCAGCCCGGTGGCCGACTCGGGGCGGGCCTCGATCTCCCCTGAGACCCGGCATGTGGCCGTCGTGGGGTATCTCCCGCTCGACATTGCCGCCGAGGAAGCGGACCGCGTGGCGGGTGTGATTGAGGATGGTTTCAATCGGTATTTCAACCCGGTCAGCAAAGAGCGACAGGTCATCCTCAATCCAGCGATGTAGGCATTAGGAGCGCAAGGGGCTGAAAGCCCCTTGTCCGCAATCTTGCGGGTGAGCGTGGGGGCGCCCCTGTGTGGGCGCCCGTGTGTTGTGCGTGGCAGACAGGCGGCCACACAGGGCCGCCGCTACGGTGCATCGAGTCTGGATTTGCATTAGACCGTCATTCCGCTACATCGCGGACAAGGGGTTTTCAACCCCTTGCAAGGGGCTGAAAGCCCCTTGTTCGCACGGGGGGATGCCCCGCGCAACCGATTGACAAACCACCGTTTTGACCGATATTCCACACAGGAGTCATTATCAATCGCCCCCTCCCGGCGATTGATGGACAACGGACGGGCACTCAATGTCTCACCGGTCACATCAATTGGCCATTCGACTTTTGCGCGGCGCTGTTCTCGCCGGGCTGGTCGCGTTTGTGGCGGCGCCGGTCTCATCGAAACGCGCTCCGTCGGTTCCCGCGCGCACCAGTATGGCCGCCGCGGTGCTTCCCCGTCCGGCGCGCGCTCCCCTCGCCACCGCCGTGCAGGCGGTTAATGCTTTGCAGAAAGAAGCGCTTCGCTCGTGGAATGTCCGTTGGAGCAGCGAAACCGGCCTGCCGCGCATGATGTTGGCCGGGCAGTCTCGTGCTTACACTGGAAGTGTGGCAGAGGCGGCCGCCTCGTTTCTCGGCGATCATCGGACGCTGTTTGCCTTGGACAGTGTTGCCGGCGGGATGATCTCGGCAGTGCGGCAACTCAATCAACAGCAGCTTCCAGGGGGGACGAAAGTCACCTTCGAACAATCGGCCGGTGGTATTCCGGTCGTCGATGCGCAGATCGGTGTGATTGTCGACGGGAGTGGCTCAGTCGTCCACATTAGTTCCAGCGCGCGGCAGATTCCCGCTGTGGACACAGTTCCCGCGGTGTTTACCACGGCAGCGATTGCCATGGCCACTGCCGCGGTCGGCAAACCGCGCATTACCGGATCCGATCCGGCGCCGCGCCTGGTAATCTACCCGTCCGATCCGCCGCGTCTTGCCTATGAAATAAGGCTGACGTTTGACGCTGGTTTTGGCGAGCCGTGGCGATTTGTGATCGATGCGCACGATGGCACGGTTCTCTTGCAGCGGCGAATGGTCTTGGACGCGGACACGTCGTTCGTCTTCGATCCCAATCCAGTTGCGACGCTGAACGACACGACGCTTCTGGACCACAACGACAACGACAGTGCCGTCCCGTTGGCGGGATACCGCACGGTCGTACTGCAGCATCTCGATCCGGCGGTGGGCGGGGTGTACTCGCTGAAGGGATCGTACGCGGTGATGCAGAATATGGAGTTGCCGAACAACACGCCGCCAACTTCGCAGGACAGCAGCTTTCTGTTGTTGCGGCGGGACAATGATTTTGAAGAAGTGATGGTGTACCACACCATCGACCAAAGTCAGGTGTACATTCAATCGCTCGGGTTCACCAATGCCGACAACCGGCGGCATCAGCTTGACGCGCACGGGTACGGCGGCGCCGACAATTCGCACTATGTACAAAGCGTCGTGGGTGCGGGGTATATCGCCTATGGCGACGGTGGTGTCGATGACGCTGAAGACGCCGACATCATCCTGCACGAGTACGGACATTCGATTCAGGACAACTCCTCGCACGGGATCTATTTCGGGATCGCCAACAACGGGTACGGCGACGAGACCGGGGCGATGGGGGAGGGATTCGGCGATTACTGGGGGGCATCGGCGGGGTACGATTCGTCGGTGGCGCACGGATTCCCGACGGCGTATGTCGGTGAATGGGATTCGAAAGGGTATACCCCGACCGGGGAGCCGTACCTGCGCGTGGTCAACTCCGGGAAGGTCTATCCGGCGGATATGTCTGACGAGGTGCACAACGACGGCGAGATCTGGTCGGCGGCGTTGTGGGATTTGTTCGGGTCGGTGGGCCGGACGGTTGCCGACCGGCTGGTGCTCTATTCCCACTTCCTGGTGCCGACCACTCCGGATTTTGCCGATGGCGCCAATGCGCTGCTGGCCGCCGATGCGGTCCTGTATCCGGCCGCGGCCAAATCCGGCGCCGTCGTCTACGGCATTCACTACGAACAAATCTGCAACGCAATGTCGGCGCACGGCATTTTGAACTGCCCGGCCATCTGCGATTGCTCGCACACCGGCGACCCGAACAACGACGGCGTGATCGACCTGTTCGATATCATCTTTACCATCGATGAAGTCTTCTCAGGCGGCCCCCAGGCCCCCAAGGACCCATACTGTCCCCACCTCTCGCGCAGCGACTACAACTGCGACAATTTCATCGACGTCTTCGACGTCGCCTATGCGATCGAGTATGTCTTCAGCGGGGGACCGGGGGTGTGTGATGCGTGTGGGCCGTAAGGGGATCATCCCGGGACTCGCGATTGAAGAGTAGGCAACCTACGAAGGCGGAGATTGCTTCGCTTCGCTCGCAATGACGGATCGTGGCTCTCGGTCACAGCGGAGGGGCGGGGACTCGAACCCCGATAGGCTTTCGCCCGGCGGTTTTCAAGACCGCTGCCTTACCAGTTAGGTCTACCCCTCCGAAGGTCCGCGCGGTCACGCGCTTGCGGCGCCGCCGTAGGGAAGATCGAATCTGGCGGGGTCTGAGTCAACCGTGGCGTGGGCGTTGTGCCACCCGGGCGGACAGCAGATGCTTCGCTCCCTTCGGTCGCTCAGCATGACAGCGGGCGTTGGTGGCCCACCAGGAATCCAGTCGCCGCAGGCGACTGGATGGATGGTGGGGCTCTTCGCGGGAGACGTTGTGCGCTTGTTGCCCTGCCGCGCTCCCATCATCCGCCGAATCGCCTTCGGCGAATTGGCTCCTGGTGAGCCACCAAGGTGAGGGCGGGGTCGTTGTGAATTCGATCGCTCCTGCGCGCGGCGGCGCCCTCCCCCCCCCTCTCCCGCCCTGCGGGAGAGGGAGTTCACCTGCCGTGGAGCGAGTGCATTGCGCGTGCGGCAGGCGCCTCCCCTCTCCCGTTTTTGGAAGGGGTCGGGTGTGAGGGTGCTTCCGGGCGGTACGCTCTACTTTTGTTCCCTTTGTTGCCCTGCCGCGCTCCCACCATCCGCCGATTCGCCTTCGGCGAATTGGCTCCTGGTGGGCCACCAGGGAATCAGACGTTGTTCAGCTACCGTGGCGCGGCCGCCCTCGGCCGCGATGCGCGGGCGAGGGCGCCCGCGCCACATTATGATGGCAGCCACCCGCTTGCTTTCGCGCGCTTGTGGACGTTTCTTGTTTAGTCTGTGAGGGAATTTGACCTATGACTGCTGCTGAATTGAGATCATCGTTTCTGGACTTCTTTGCGGCCCGCGGGCATGCTGTGGTGCCGTCGGCCTCGCTTTTGGTGAAGGGGGACCCTTCGCTCTTGTTTATCAATGCCGGGATGAACCAGTTCAAGGGTGTCTTCCTCGGGCAGGAGACGCGCCCGTACAAGACGGCCTGCTCGTCCCAGAAATGCCTGCGGGTGTCCGGGAAACACAATGATTTGGAAAACGTGGGGGTCACGCCACGCCACCACACGTTCTTTGAGAT
>JACRMA010000016.1 GCA_016235085.1 Candidatus Zixiibacteriota bacterium | reverse complement strand
GTCGGTGCCGGGCCCGATAATGTGGACGCGGTCGGTCTTCGCCATTAACGCCGCCAGCGGGTCCATCGCCTTCGACATCTTGACATAATCCACATTGCAGACCGAAAAATAGAAATCCTCGAATGATTCACGGGAGGTCTCCGCCAGTTGCGCCATCGCATGGTTGGGATAACGCAGCACCACCCACCGTGTCTTTTTCACACGCTGCTCGAGATGCACCGGCTTGTAGTAGTATTTTTGATACCATTCCCGCTTTTGGGCCGGCACGTCGGCCAGCGTAAAGGCATTATTGGCGCCGCGCACCGAGATGTAGCAGGTGGTGTCCTTCATCGTCTTCAGATGCATTTGCCCGAACGCCTTGATCTGGGCCTCGGTGGCGTGCATGACCCAGCGCCGTTCGACTTCCTCGTCATTGTGATACCACCGTGCCACGCCGCCGGCCTTGGCGACCTCGGTCACAATATCTTTGACAAGCGATGTCGCGTCATCCCCCTTGGACTCGACCAGCACCTTCTCCCCCGGCTTGACCCGGCACGAGTAGTTGACCAGCGTGTCCGCCAGCTTCTGCCATCGTGGATCCTTCATTGTTCCTCCAATCTCGCTTCATCCCAGGGAGTGCGGCGCCAGACCAATTCCTGCAAAGGCTCCCGCTCTCCCCAGCTGCCGGGGCGGAATATATACAATCCAGACCCACGACGGGAGTGGTTGATCTTAGCCCCGGCGGCTGCCTGTATTTCAGGCCATGACCCAATTGAAGGGCGGAGATTGCTTCGTCCCCTACGGCGGACTCGCAATGACTCAGTGGCCTTTCAGAGCTCCGTGGCAGCAGCGTCTTTGCGAGGTGCGTCTCCGCCGAAGGCGGAGGGAGCGACGAAGCAATCTCGGGCCGGCCTCGGCGAGTATCCCGGCTCGCGCGAGCCCGCCGCCAATGAAGTTGATGATCATCGCGATACTCAACCAGCCGCACACCAATTAGCAAACGCGAAGCGTGAACTTGACAAGTGGATTTGAAACATTAGCTTGTCTTTGGTAGTCGCAGTAGTCTGGGCCAGAAGGGTAACTGCGATGTGGGATTCTTACAAGCGTGTAGTTCTATCGGTTTTCGCGGTTGGCGTCGGCTTGTGGTTGCAGGCTGGGATGGCGAACTGCGCCACGTTTCACGCCTCTCCGTTCGGTTCAAATACTCCACCCTACGACACTTACGCTAAGGCGGCCCACAAGGTGGCCGACGCAGTGCTTGCGGCATCGGGTTACGGGGACACTGTGCTGGTTCACACGGGGTCCTACAATTTCGATACGACGATCATCCCCGTTGGCGTCACATGGGCAGGGGTCGGGCGGGACTCCGTAGTCTTGAATTGGAGTGACACACAGAATCGGTTTGGTATTTTGGCGAATCTGTCAGGGAATAATGAAATATATGGTTTGGAATTCAGCTACCCGCTGGGTAGCAGTTTTAACGAAGCTGTTGACGGGCTTTGGTCTTTTGCTTCAACAACGCTTAATGTTCATGATTGCCGGTTTCTCCAGTTGAAGGTGTCAATCGCCGGTAGCGGGCCACTCGAGGTCAGCAACAACGAGTTCCTACACGGTCAAACCTCCGGTCTGAAGCCTGGTGAAGGCAGCGCGTGGATCCATCACAACTCTTTTTGGGGAACAACGAATGGCGAAGGAGGGATGTGTCTCTATGCTGGTCAGGTGCTAATCGAGCATAACGTGTTCCAGAATGACGCTACCGGGGGCCGTCCCTGCGCCGTGAGGATTTATCACGCCGACTCCGTGACCATCCGCAACAATGTGATTGTGAATTCCGGTGAACCGGTTAGCTGGTTTTACGCAAGCGGGTCGGTTGAGAACAATACCATAATCGACGCGATCGGCGTTCCGTATGGATTGCCACCTTATAATAATATCACTGTGATCTTGAGATCTTATGAAACTGTGGCATTCCGGAACAACGCGTTTCTGGACCTTGAGGTTCCATTCGAGTTTGGACCGGAGTCACCTGCTTGCTGCGACACCACAGGCCTGATCACCTTCGTGCACAATGCGTTCTGGCCGCCGCGTGATTCCTTCTTCACAACTTGTTGCGCGGGTCAGTACAGTTGGCGGGTCAAATTTCGCGATTCAGCAAATCTCAACCTATTTCCGATGTTCACGATCGACTCGTCCTTCCAGCTGCAACTTGGTTCTCCACTGATCGATGCCGGAGATCCGGCAGTGAACGACCTCGACAGTTCCCGTTCGGACATCGGGCGGTGGGGCGGGCCACACGGATCGACTTACCCGTATCCTGATTTGCCCCCAGCGGCACCGGAATCACTGACCTACGATTACGCATTCCCCCACGTGACACTCTGGTGGCGCGCCAATCACGAGACCGATCTCGATCATTACAGCCTTCACCGAGGCAACAGCCCGGCATTCATCCCCGCGATCGGCAATCAGATCAACATGACCTGGGGCAGCGACACAACGTACACCGACAGCCTGCAGGATTCGCTCGCCGGAGCATACTACAAGGTGGTCGCAGTCGATGCGATCGCGAACAACTCGGCACCATCGAACGAAGTGGCGGTGATCCCGACCGGTGTCTTCGACACCGACGAACCGGCCGCCAGGATTCCGCGGTCGCCGCGTCTGGTGGGCAACTACCCCAATCCCTTCAACAATTCGACGGTGTTTACGGTAACCATTCCGGCGGTGGGGGCGTCTCCGGCGCCGGTGCAGATCATCATCATCGATGCCCTGGGCCGACAGGTGACGGTGGCCTACCAAGGCTCACTGGGGTTCGGTACACATCAAATTCCATGGGATGGATGCGACAGTCTCGGGCACCCCCTCGCCAGCGGGGTGTACTTCGCGGAACTGAAGTTCTGGTCGTTGACAATCAACCAGTCAGTAAAGGTGGTCATCGTGCGGTAAACACCTGCTCGCCAGTCTCAAGGGTGCCCGCAGTTCTGGGGCGTGTTGAAAAACCCCAGCATCTGGAGACGAGAGCGCGGACAGGAGTGGGCGCCACTGAGAGACAAGAACTTCCATGGCCCAGAGTGGGGCAGACACTCTTGTCTGCCCGGTTTTTCAATAATCCCCGGAGCTGTGGGCTCCCCGCGTCCGTGGTGTGAATCACCCGCCGTACCTGATTATGTCGCTGTGTTTACGGGGTGTTGACCAAATCCCGGTCACGCCGCCACTCATCGAGACGGCGGTAGCCTTCCAACAACAAGGCGGCGGTTGGCGCGAGAACGTTTCGGGCGGGCACGTCGTCGGTGGTGTGGACTTCGAAGGTACCGTCGTGCCATTTGACCAGATCGAAGAAGGCACTCTCGCCGCTGAGTTTGCCGGATTGCGCGGTGACGATCTGCCCCTGCTGAAACCACAGGACGGCTTTGCTCCCCAGACGGCTAAAGATCACCTTTGCGGTCTTCTGTGACGCCGACAAAACCTGCACCAGATCGGCCAGGCTCATCTCCGCAAGCTGGCCGGCCACCGAGGGAAATCCGGCGGGTTTGGCGGCTGCCGAGGTTGCCTGTTTGTCTGTCGCCGCACCCATCCGGGGCGGTGACAGAACGTGTTCCATCCGGGCGAAGATCGCATCGGCGCCATCCGATTCAGCGATGACCTCAGCGAGTCCCGAACGTGCCAGACCGGTGACGCGTACACTGACACCGTCGCCGATGAGCAGCATGACATGCGTCGAGTGCCGCGGCGCGGCGCCAAAGATGTCAGTCAATTCGTCGTAGGTCGAGCCAGTCTCCGCGGCCACGTGTACACACACCAAATCCGGCGTGCGCCGCCGGATCAATCCAAGAGCCTCCGCCACCGTGGCGAGTTTGAGGCAGCGATGCTCCGCGGTGGAAACCCGTTTCTCCAATTCGTCGGCCAAGGGGGTGGTACCCACGATCATCGCTTCGCGCGGCGGATTATCCAATTGCTGGCTCTGCCGCCATTCCCGCACGATCGCGAATGCCAGGGCCACAAATTCCGGACTCAGGTTCCATTTCACCGAACTGGCAACTTTGCTCTGCCAATCGTCCACTGCCGCATCGGTCACTGTGTATGGCTTGGCCTCACCGACTGCGAACGCCGTTCGCAGAACCTGGGCCGCCGGGCTGGGCGCGCTGGCATCGCTCCACCGGACGCTTTCATTGAGAAGGTCCGCGAGATCAGACGGCAGGTCCAGCGCCGCGGTCAACGAATGTGAGCGCTCCAGGAGCGTGCTGGCGGGCTCGTCGGGGATCGGTCGTTGCCACGCAGCACAGAAAGCGGTCAACGCGGTGAGGCGGACCACCTGCGCCGTTTTGTTTGACAGCCCCAGGCGCACCGCCATCTCCTCGGCCAGGCGCGCGGTCCAGATCGAATCGATGCTCCGTGATTTGCGATTGCGCTCGGCAGCGCCGACTGCCATTTCCAGAAGCGTGATCACCGGGCGAGGGATCGGCTCGGCACGCAAGGGGCTCAGGCGCCCGCTGTCTGCGGTCTCCGCCGGTAGTGAGGCAGGCAAGAGCGACTGCGTAAGTACAGCATGAATCGCCGACTCTGCCGCGACAAACTTGTTCACACGCGCCGGGTCAACCGCCTGGCTGACCGCCCACACGGCGTCGGCATTGGCCGGCTCGGCGAATGCGACATCCATCGTGTTCGTGGCACGGTCGTAGGATAGCGGAACACAGTGATAAGACTCCGCCAAACGCCGGGGCAGATATTCGAAAAGGGCTGGATCGAGCTCTCGGCCGGTCAGACAGACACCGGGCACGCCGAACTGTTCGGACAGGGCGCCGACAAGCTCAATCTCACGAATGTCCCCCGCACGCAGGAGATGCTCGCCGAGCTTCCCCCCGTGCATGCGCTGCCGGTTCAGCGCCGCACGGATCTTGGTTTCCGAGACCAGGCCCTTGGTCAGGAGAATCTGGTCCAGTCGTTTGCGTGCCGCCATAGACGCTTCGCCCCCCACGATTGAATTCGCGGAAATTCGCGAGTCGCTGTATTCTAATTATCGGCAATAACGGTGGGTTCCCAAGACGAAGGTAGGTGCCGGAATGAATCCGCCTACCCACTCGCAGTGATTCGAGCATGTGCATCGTGGGAGGGCGAGGTGAGGGAGGGCGAGGCTCCTGCCGAGCCTTTTCCCCTCGCGGACGAGAGGCTCGGCAGGAGCCTCGCCCTCCCTCATCCCGCAATTCACGGATATTGAAGCAGTGAAATGGCTTCGTTACCGCCATACTCTTACCAGCGAAAGTTTGACGCCCGCCCGAATCGTCTCTATCTTCGGAACACACGATTGACAGGGAGCCGAAGACACCGATGCCCATGACCGACAATATGGATCAGACAAACTCAACATCACTGCCGGCTGCCGAAAGCTGCGCCCGCCGGATTTATGTGATGCCCGACCTGCCGCCCGAGGTGGTGGCGGTCGCATTCGCCAAGACCTCACGCTCGCCAGAGCCGTTCGATCAGATCGCCGCGGAACTGACTGCGACGGCGTCGGCCAAATTCCACGAAAAGTGGGTGGTGGGGTATGGTCACGCATCGGTGGCGGAGCACGCGGTGTTATCGCTGGCCGTCGAAAACGTGTCGATCCTGGCGGCCAAGGCCATAGAAGACAACCGCTTGGCTTCGTACACCGAAAAATCAACTCGTTACCAGGTGTACGACCCCAACCATGTTTACCGGCCGGCGTCATTCGCGAGCTCGCCGCAGTTGAACCAACTGTACGAATCGCTGATCACGACTCTGCTTTCGAACTACCAGACCTGGCACCGCCGCGCCGTCGACTGGCTGAGGACAACGGCACCCAAGAACGAGAACGAAACCGACCGGGCGTGGGAAACGCGTCTGCGCGCCAAAGCGTGCGACTCGATTCGCTACCTCTTGCCCACCGCAACACTGACCAATCTCGGGTGGACCGTCAACGCGCGGGCTCTGGCAGCGGCAATTCGCAAACTCTCCGGCTCGGACATCGCCGAATTTCGCGATATCGCCGCGGAACTCAAAGCGACGGCGCTCAACGAAGTCCCCACCCTACTCAAGTACTCCGATCCTGATTACTCCCGCGTAGAATCGGCGAAAGCGCTTGCCGGCAAACTCGCCTCGCTCGAATTACAGCATCAAGAAGAACACAATGATCAAACTTCGGAGACTCGTTTGTTGAGTTGCGATGCCGACGGATTGCACCGGCTTTGTTGCGGCGTCGCCTATGCGAACCAACCCTCTGGATGGTCCGCACTCGACAAGAGCTTGAACAACTGGTCGACCGACGACATGATGGCATTGCTCCGCGCGTCGTTGACCGGTCTGGGGACATACGATCCCCTGCCGCGTACCTTCGAGTGTCTGAATTACCTGTTCGAAGTGACCGTCGATTTCGGCGCCTGGCGTGACATCCAGCGGCATCGGATCGGCACACAGATTGCCCAGGATCTATCACCCGACCTCGGCTATGCCGTTCCACAGTTGATCACGGAAATGGGATTGAAGGGCGAGTTCGAAGACATGGTCGGGGCTTCTGCGTCGGTCTGCAAGTCCTTGCGCGAGAGTTATCCCGCTGAAGCGTCGTACGCGCTCATGCTGGCGTTTCGGAAGCGCACCCTGTTCAACTGGAATCTGCGCGAGATATTCCACTTTGTCCGGCTTCGCGGCACGGCGAAGGGCCACGACGCCTACCGAAAAGTGGCATTCGATCTGTGGCGCGAGGTTCTGGAGAAACAACCGTGGCTGGGAGATCTGCTCTTCCCGCTGGGTCCTGATTTCCGGCGGTGAATTGCGCTCTGACGGCGCGGTTTTCCGGGGATTTTGACAAGCGACACCACTCGCGAATTGACTTATTAACCGAGAATTCCGATCCTGAATAACTGTCGAGGGGAATTCGCGCCTGAATGGGTCAGGCCCGAATGCCGGCACTCGATCTGTCAATTTCCACGCGGTAATTCGACCATCATGTCAATCGTATCAGTTGAGTCACTGACAGGAGACTTGGGAACTTGCCAAACAACCGATATCGCCAGACGGTAAAACACTCTGAGAGAATACGGTAACAGATGGAAGGACTTGAGGGACAACAATGACCCAGACAACTGCCACGAAGACACCGCCGACGCTCCCCTGGGTGGATGTCACCAGCCGCCTCTGCAAGGGATGCGACTTCTGTGTGGAGGCTTGTCCGCCCCGGGTGCTGGGGTTTTCCACAGATATCAACGAGCGCGGGTATCGGTTCTCATTCTACCTCGGTGACGGGTGCACCGGCTGCGGAATCTGTTTTTACAACTGCCCCGAACCGGGCGCTATAACAGTCTGGCGCAAACCGGCCGACGCCAAACCACGCAAGGTGCTCCAGTAGCCGCGGCAACGGTGGCCGTCTGAAGTTTGATCAGAAAGGGTGGAATTCGTGAGCAAGGAACTACTCAAGGGCAATGAGGCAATAGTCGTCGGTGCGATTCTGGCGGGCTGCCGTTCGTACTTCGGCTACCCGATCACTCCCGCGTCGGAGATCGCCGAGACTGCGGCCCTGCTGATGCCGAAGGTCGGCGGGACATTCATCCAGGCCGAATCGGAAATCGGTGCCATCAACATGGTTTATGGCGCCGCATCCTGCGGCCAACGGACGATGACCGCATCATCGTCGCCGGGCATCTCACTCAAGCAGGAAGGGATTTCCTACTGCGCCTGCGCCGAGTTGCCTTGCGTCGTGGTCGATATCATGCGCGGCGGCCCGGGGCTGGGCAACATCGGCCCGGAGCAGGCCGACTACAACCAGATGGTCAAGGGCGGTGGGCACGGCAATTACAAGGTCGTCTGCCTCGCTCCCAACGGCGCGCAGGAGATGTGCGATCTGACCATGCTCGCATTCGATCTGGCCGACACCTACCGCAATCCCGTCGCGATTCTCGCCGATGGTTTCATCGGCCAGATGATGGAACCGGTGGAAATTCCGGCGCCGGTCATCGATCTGCCCGAGAAGAAATGGGCGGTGAAAGGCACAGGGGACACCAGAGACAATCTGATCAGTTCGATCTACCTAAAGCACGATGATCTCGAGGCGCAGATTCACAAGCTGTATGCGAAGTACAACGAAATCGAAAAGGCCGAAGTCCGGTTCGAGGAATACCGCCTCGACGATTGCGAGTACGTGGCGGTGGCCTACGGCATCGTTTCTCGCATTCTCATGTCCGCTATCGATGAGGCGCGTGATGCCGGAATCAAGATCGGCATGCTCCGTCCGATCACGCTCTGGCCTTTCCCGAATGCGCGGCTGCGGGAATTGTCGCGCCACGTAAAGGGAATGCTGGTGGCCGAATGCTCCACCGGGATGCTGATCGATGACGTCAAACTCGCGATCGAGTGTTCCGTCCCGGTTCGCCTCTACTCCCGTGTTGGAGGCAATATCCCATCGGCGACCGAACTTGGAATTGCCATCCGACAGCTGCAGGAGGAATTGCCGTGAAGGACGTCTTCAAGAAACCCGATTCTTTCTTCGACGAATTCTCCCGTAGCGCCGGCGTGGACAAGGAAGCCACGCATTACTGCCCGGGCTGCGGCCACGGCAATTTGCACAAGCTGGTCGCCGAGGCCATCGACGATCTCGGCATTGTCGATCGCACCGTGTTTGTCTCGCCCGTGGGCTGTTCCGTGTTCGGCTACTACTATTTCCACGTCGGCAACGTGCAGGCCGCGCACGGCCGCGCTCCGGCTGTCGCCACCGGCGTTCGCCGGGCTCTGCCGCAGTCGATCGTGATCTCCTACCAGGGAGACGGAGATCTGGCGGCTATCGGCGCCAACGAAATTCTGCAAGCGGCAAACCGTGGCGAGCTGATGACGGTGATCTTCGTCAACAACGCCATTTACGGCATGACGGGCGGCCAGATGGCCCCGACAACGCTGCTGGGCCAGAAGACCACGACCACACCATATGGACGCAAGATCGCCAATGAGGGATATCCCCTGCGCGTCAGTGAATTGCTCTCAACGCTCACTGCTCCAGTCTACATCGAGCGCTGCACGCTGGAAGACAGCAAGACGATCATGAAGACGCGCAAGGCCATCCGCAAGGCTCTCGAGTACCAGATTTCGGGCAAAGGCTTCTCGCTGGTCGAGGTGCTGAGTCCGTGCCCGACCGGATGGGAAATTGAGCCGCTGGCATCGCGCGAGTGGCTGACCAAGAACATGGTCTCGGTGTTTCCTCCGGGAGTCTATAAAGAGCGGACAGACGCCGAACCCAGGACGATGGAACCGCTGAAAGTTTTGAATGCTCAGGAAGTGCTCGGCGCGCTGAATATGAGCGCCGGCCCGGATCAACGGGTCGCATCGATCCCGCCGGACTTCCCCACCCACGAGTTGGTGCTGGCCGGTTTCGGCGGCCAGGGGGTGTTGCTACTGGGACAGTTGCTGACCAAGTCCTCCATGACGGAGGGGAAGTTTGTTTCATGGCTGCCCTCGTACGGGCCGGAGATGCGTGGCGGCACCGCGAACTGCCATGTGGTCGTGTCGCGGAGACGGATCGGCTCGCCGTTCGTTCCCCGTCCGACTCTGCTCATCGCCATGAACCAGCCCTCGCTGGAAAAATTCGCCGATTCCGTCCGTCCAGGCGGAATGGTCGTGTACGACAGCTCGTTTGTGAAGACCGCCTCGATTCCCTCGCATGTGACTCCGGTGCCGATCCCATTCTCGGAGATCGCGAATCAACTGGGCAACGCCAAGACGGCCAACATGGTGGCCGCCGGTGCGATTATCGCCCTGACCGGAATCACCGAAGAGGAATCGTTTACAGCATTGATCAAGAAGCTGAGAAAGAAGGAACTGATTGAAACGAATCTCAAGGCACTCGCAGCCGGTCGCGAATCGGCGCTGGCCTTGGGTATTCAGGTTGCCGGGGTTGGCATTCATTAGTTTCTGAATCCTTTGAACTGTCGGTCCCGGTTCTGGTGACGCTCATGGGTGTCCGCTCGCTTGCGAGTAGGATTGGAGAGTGAGCCATGCGTATCGGGATCCTCAAGCAAATTCAACTTCAAGAGCGGCGCATACCGCTCGTTCCGGCCGGAGCGCATCTGCTCGCCAGCCGCGGGCACTCCGTGTTCGTCGAACACGAGGCCGGACTGTCGGCCGGGTTTACGGATGATGACTACATCGCCGCCGGCGCGGGGATTGTCTATTCCCGCTCCGAGGCGGTCGGGCGCGCCGAATTGGTTCTCGGTGTCGCGCCGGTGCAGCCTGAGGACATCTCGCATCTGCTCCCCAATCAGACGCTGATGACCTTCGGACATCTTGTCACCCTGCGCCCCGAAACGTTCCGGGGATTGTGTGACAAGTCCATCACGGCGGTGGCGTATGAGCTGATCGAGAATGATCAGCGCCGCCGTCCGATCGTGGAAGTCATGGGCGAGATCGCAGGACCAATGGCGGTCACCATGGCGGCCCGATTCCTCGAGAGCCATCAAGGCGGCCGCGGCGTGCTCCTCGGAGGGCTTCCCGGGACTCNATGGCGGCAGTCCGCGCGGCACTCGGACTCGGTGCACAGGTCACGCTGGTCGACAAGGACCCCGAACCGTTGCGCAGCGCCGCACTCCAATTCGACCGGCGCGTGACGACTTACCTGAGCTATCGCTACAACCTCGAACGTGTTCTGCCGACGGCGGACGTCGTGATCGGCGCCGTCTGGGTGTATGGCGGCCGGCCGCCCATCCTGATCACCCGGGAAATGGTTCGCAACATGAAACCGGGCAGCGTGATCGTGGATTGCTCCATCGATCAGGGAGGAATCTGCGAGACCGGGCGGCCCACGTCGTTCGCCGATCCGGTCTTCGTCGTCGACAAGGTGATCCACTGCTGCATTCCCAACATGCCGGCTTCGGTCGCGCGCACCGCCTCCTTTGCACTGGCGAATGCGCTCTTCCCCTATGTGCGTAACCTGGCCGAGGGTGGACTCGAAAAAGTCCTCGATGACCAGCCGAATTTCAGTGAGGGAATCTATGTGCGCGATGGCCGCATGGCCCATCCCGCTATGGAGATGTTTGCCGCAGACACGGTTCCAGTGAGCTACTAACGCACGTTTGACCGATACTGCCGGACCACAACCCGGCTGGAGTATAAAATGTTCACACCGAATCCCACTTCATCCCTGTTCACGCCGGCGTCACAGCGCACTCCAACCTGGTATGAGGAATACCGGCGAAAACTGACGACTCCCGAGGAGGCGTTGAAGGCGGTACAATCCGGGCACCGGGTGTACATCCATCCCGGATGCGCGGAACCGGAAACGCTGGTGCACGCGCTGGTGGCGCGCAAGGATGAGCTTGAGAACGTTGAAGTCGTCCATATTCTGACCATGGGCTCGGCCCCGTATGTCGCTCCGGATATGGCGGGGCATTTCCGCCATCGCTCCCTGTTCACCGGCAAGAATGTGCGCGATGCGGTGAATGACGGCCGGGCGGACTATACGCCGATATTCCTAAACGAAATCCCGGCGCTCTTCTCGGACGGGACGCTGCCGCTCGATGTGGCATTGGTCCAGGTGTCACCACCGGATGAACACGGCTTCTGTTCGTTTGGTGTTGGAATCGACATGACGAAGCCCGCCGCCGAGAACGCCAAAATCGTCATTGCCGAAATCAACCGGCAGACACCACGCACTCTGGGTGACAGCTTCATCCATCTCCACAAGCTCGACCATATCGTGGCGGTTGACCGCCCCATGCTGGAGCTCCCCCGCCTGCACATGACCGATCTCCACTCTCAGATCGGCGCCCACGTGGCCGAATTGATCGAGAACGGGTCGACCCTGCAAATGGGAATCGGCGGGATTCCGGATGCCGTGCTGTTCCATCTCCAGGGCAAGCAGGACCTGGGCATTCACACCGAAATGTTCTCCGACGGCGTGATTGATCTCGTGCGCCAGGGAATCATCAACAACGAGAAGAAGACACTTCATCCCGGAAAGATCGTGGCATCCTTTGTCCTCGGGTCACGCACGTTGTACGACTTCATCGACAACAACCCCATCTGCGAGTTCCACCCGGTCAGCTACGTGAACGACCCATTCATCATCGCCAAGAACGACAAGATGGTCGCGATCAATTCGGCGCTGCAGGTTGATCTGACCGGCCAGGTGTGCGCTGATTCCATCGGATACTCGATCTACTCCGGCTTCGGAGGACAGGTCGACTTCATCCGTGGCGCAGCCCGGTCCCGTGGCGGCAAGCCGGTTATTGCGCTGCCGTCGACGGCGAAGAATGACACCCTGAGCCGGATCAGTCTCCATCTGGACGAGGGCGCGGGCGTTGTCACGAGCCGTGGCGATGTGCACTATGTGGTGACCGAATTCGGTGTCGCCTATTTGCATGGACGGTCAATACGGGAGCGCGCCAAAGCCCTGATCGAGATTGCCCATCCGAAATTCCGGGATGAATTGACCGCCCAAGCCCGCAAAGTCAAGTTCCTATAGCGTGCTCAGATTGCACAACTGTGCAGATTCTGAACGCTCCATAGGATTTCCACACCTAAATCTCTCATTTTGCCAGCGAATGCGCTTCAGTTACGAGCCCCGATCGTGACGGGTGACACGATTGGGATTTGATCGTGAATGCCGGTCAAGTACAGGCCGATACTTTGGAAGAGGCGAGTACTATCGAATATCGCCGAAGCACGATGACTGCGATCCAAAGGCGGGACGCTACATGAAATTGACGGATACTGCTCGCATGGTGCTGGTTCGGGCCGAGGTCTTCATGGACCTGCCCACCGATTATCTCGCTTCAATCCGCCAGTATCTTGAAGAACAACATCTGGCGGCCGGCCTGACGGTCTTTCGCGAAGGTGAGACAGGCGATAAACTCTATGTCGTGCGGCGGGGCAATGTCCGTCTGCAGCGGGTTCGCGATGGTGTGCTGTACGAAGTGGGACGTCGCGGTCCCGGCGACATGCTCGGCGAAACAGCGTTAATCGATTCTTCGCCCCGCAATGTAACAGTCGTGTGCGTGGGCGAATGTGACTTCTTCACATTGTCGCGCGATGCGTTCTACGAGATTCTCGCCAAGCACCCTGCGGTGGCCACCAAGATATTGCGGGTGCTGACCGCACGGATCAGGGACATTGACGCTGCCCGGCTGCAGGAACTGGAAGAGAAGAACGCCACCCTCGAGCAGGCACGGGATCGTCTCAAAGAGCTGCTCGCGCATCTGGAATCCACGAATGACCAACTGGAAGCGGCCCTGTCAACTCGCGACTGCTTCCTGACCGTCTCGCCCTACCCCGTCGTGCTGACCGATGCGAGTCACAATGTCCGCCTCACCAATCCGGCAGCCACACGCCTCTTCGGCGATTCCCACAGCCGCAATATCTGGGCGTGGCTTTGCCCGGTCGCACCGGAAGCCGTCTCGACAATCGAGGCTGCGTTGGGAGCAGGAGATCCCTGGGCAGGCGAACTGGAACTCCGCGGACTCGATGGTCGCAATCTGCTCTGCCGCGCAACGGTCACGCCGATTGCCGGTGGCGGCAATGAGGAGCCCGCGGGCCTGTGGCTATTGGAAGATCGGACAGAGTCCCGTTCGCGGGAGGAACAAGCCATCCAGCGCGACCGGCTCGCCGCCAAGGGCGAGATGGCCGCGGAAATCGCCCACGAACTGAACAACCACCTGGCCGTCTTGTCGGGCAACGCAGAGTTGCTCGAAATGCACTTGGGAAATGGACATCCAGAGAAGGCGGGCCGCTGCCTGAACAACATTCGTCAATCGCTGGATCGTGTACGGGTCTTTACGGACGACATGCTCAGCGCCTGTCATCGCGGGGGAGCGACCGCACAGTTGGATATCAATTCCTTCCTGACCAATCTGGTGGCCTTCCTCCGGCCGCAGCGAACATTCAAGAAGGTAATCTTCAAGACCGACCTTTCATCCAACCTCCCGCCGGTCACGTGCAATCCCGCCGACATCCAGCAGGCAATTTACAATCTCCTGCTCAATTCGGCGGAGGCACTGGCCGAAACCGCCGGGGCACATAGCACGATTTGGATCGGCACGGAATACGCCCACGACGATGGACTTGTGCGCATCCGTATTGCCGACGACGGACCCGGTTTGGCGCCGAAAGTGCGGCCGTGCCTCTTCAATCAGACGGTCTCCAGCAAACCAGGCAAGCACGGCTTCGGACTTCTCGCCGTTCATCGAATTGTTGGCCGCGTGGCCGCCGGTTCAGGTCCCAATGGCGGAGCGGAATTCATCGTCGAATTTCCGCCGGCCGCGCCCAGCCGAGCGCGATCGCTTCCTACGTGAGTTCGGGCGGTATCTGCCTCCCACAAAGAAATCGCCCCGTCCTCATTCTGAAGACGGGGCGTAGTCTTTGCTGGAATCGCGGATTAGCGGGGTGGTCCCGGCGCGTGCTTGAACTGTTTGTCGTGGAACTTAATGATCTCGCGGAGACGCTCTTGAAGGAACTGGGAATGTCCCGCCGGCACGCCACCGAATCCCTGATACTCCTCATAGACATGCGGTGTGCCCGCCATCGCGGTATTGAAGTCACGGTTCTGGGAGATGTATCCCCACTCCCGCTCATCATCGTCAACACCACAGTCGAAATACACCGCCGTGCTGTCGAAGATATGAGGATTGGCGACAAAACAACTCTTGATGTCCTGGGATTGCCAGAGCGGCCAAACCGCGGCGATCTTTTCGCGCCGGGAATCGAACGGAAGGTCAACTCCCAGAGGCTTCGGGTTGACGAAGATCGAAGTGTCGACGCAAGTCCGCTTCTTCTCAAGCGTTGCGATCTTGATCGTCGTCGAATAGGCGTCGAATCGGGTGAATGAGGAACAGGGCGCGCAAGGTTCGTATTGCCAGGGGCCGTCGCAGAGTCCCAGCGGCCGTTTGCACACCCAGCATGTATCGTGTGGCGGGGGAAGAACCAACTGCTCGAGAGCGTGCGGCGAGAACGCGATGGCCATCGCGATCAGCCGCCGAGTGTACTTACGGTCCCACGACGGGAAGATCTGCAGGTACGCCGAGTCGTTCCCGGTCGTCACATTGTTCTCAGCGAAAACTGAATCGATCCAGGTGAACACGCCCGAATTGCCATCGGCTCCACCCAGCGAGAGTGGCCCGGACATCGAAGAGACAGATCCAAACAGGTCCGGCCGATCCATGGCGAACCGCATCGCACCGAATCCTCCCATGCCATGCCCCGCGATCGCCCGCGCCGAACGACCACCCTGTGTGTACACGCGGAAGGTCCGCTCGACGTGCGCGATGACGCTGCCGACCAGATCCGCATACTGTCCCGACGCTGCCGAATTGCGATAGTAGGAGCCTTTGAAGAAATTGCCGGCATCAACCGTCACGACCATCATCCGGCCAATCTCGCCATTGCGATAAAGATCCTCGAGAATACCCTGTAAATTGTATTGCTCGAAGTACTTGGCGTCACCATCGAAATCGTGAAGCAGGTAGAGAACCGGAAAGGGCTGTTGGGGCACGTTCAGGGAGGCATCAGAAGCAAAAGCCACCGAGAGAACCCGGCCAGTCGGATCATTCCACGGATTATTGGCCAGAACCGGGAACCCAAGAATCTGGGTTCCGGCCACTCCGGGGGTCGGCCGGGCAGGATCAACCGGATTGTCACCCTGTGAGCAACCATACACAACCGCGAGGATCGCGAGCGCGGCGCCGAGACCAGATTTGGTATGTCGTTTCGAGATTCTCATCATTGCCTCATCCATTAGAACCGGTATGTCATCGACAGAAGTGTCTCAACTCTCAGTGCACTGTATTCGCCGGGATAAACCGTCTGCCCCACGCCATTGGCGGAGGTTGGAACATTACGCTTCGAGTAAAAACCGAGATCCTCAGCCACACCCACTTCGAAATGTCCATTGAGCATGTACGATCCGCCAAACGTCAGGCCAACCCGGTTGCCGACGTCCGGGAAACCTGGACCGAATGTGGAATCCGGCGCCGCGGTCCCGTCGTAGTAGAGTCCACCGCGCAGCACCAGATCCTCACGCGCCATGTACTCGGCACCGGCCGACAGGCGAATCTGATCCTTCCAGTTGAAGGGGACTTCAACCTTGTCGAGGTGTGACACCCCGGTGTTCAAACCGCCGTCCTCGAAATTGATGACCCACTTGTCCATCACCGACCAGAACGTCACCACGGCATCAAAGGCCAGAGTCAGCTTGGAAGAGGCCGTCCAGCCCAATCCCGCTCCCAACTGCGCCGGGAGATGCAGATCCATCTTGAAGGGCCGGAAGTCATCGGACTTCCGGGAATTCCCAATGCTGTAATTGCCAGAAAAGAACACATCCGGCTTAAGAGTGTCACCCTCCACCACAACCGTCAACTGCTTCGTGGCCAAGGCAGTGTTTTTTGGCCATGCCATGCTCAACGTCGCGTTCCCCTTAACCTTGATCGTGACCGGCGTCTGCGCACTGATCCCGAGCGAAACTTTGTCGTTCAACTTCCAGAGAACGCCGCCATTGGCACCAACCGAGAACCCCTTGCCGTCAATCCGGAAATCCCCAAGGAAATGGTCGTAAGGATAATCGTCAAATGGTGCCCCGAACGGATTCGCGACGAACAGGACCTTCCGGAAGACCAGATCCCCATTCGTCAGCGACAAACCGGCACCGACCGACAGATTGTCGTTGATCTTCTTCGCGGCAACCGGGTGAAAATCGATCACATCGAGATCCGTCCGGAAATTACCCTCCGCGAACTGATAATCGTTGTAATAAGTGTCGGGCGCCTTGAACAGGTCCCATCCATAATTGGCGTCCTGTGTCCAGTAGATCGCGCCGCCGAACACCCAGCCTTTGGATTCCGAGGGGACACCGACACCGCCAAAAGAGGGAATCGGAAAGAGTTCGTCGAGCGGATAACGCTTCTGCCGGTCCTTGAACCCCATGTCGTAACCGTTGGCGGACAGGTTTGGGGTATACGCCAAACCGGGGGTATAAGTCCCCAGCGAGACGTTCAATTCGCTGGCCTTCATGAAGGCCAGCCCGGCCGGATTGTAACTGGCGGCGCTCCAGTCATCAGCAACACCCCGGAAGGCACCGCCCATTGCCCGCGCCCTGACCCCGACTCCGGCATAGGACAAACCGCCGGCGAAGGAACTGGAAGTCGCGAACATGGCCAATCCCATGATCATCACGAACGCTCTGCCCCACATGGACTTCATCTGTCTCGTCAGTTCCAAAGGCATTCCCCCTGTCTTCTCGGCTCCATGCATGTTTTCATCCAAAACGAGGGTCAATCCGGTCTCCCGAAAAAAACGAGCCACAATTAAACAACTCCAAAGCCTCGGGTCAAACGCTTTTTGCCGGGCAAGAATCTCGACTCACGCAGTCGCACGTGCTTCGTCCCGTTGGTTTTCGGCACATGGTTGATCTGCCCGCGATCCCAAGGGTGTCCGATTTCAATCTTCTTAATCCTGTCCGTCCCATACGCCAGATCAACCCAATGCATCCTTTTCCCCCACCACTGAGTACATGTGGCCGCGATACTCTACCCACGACACGGCACGTTATTCCATCCACCAAATCTTCGTAGTGACAAATTCGTCCAAATGATTGCGGAACCGGTGGCGGTTGGGTAGATTACCCAGTTCGGGTTTTCCCAACCTCAGCACCGAGGACGCGGAGACATGAGTGGTTTCATAGAGATCAAAGGCGCAAGGGAACACAACCTCCAATCGATCGACCTGAAGATTCCACGGGATAAGCTCGTGGTAATCACAGGCTTATCCGGCTCAGGCAAGTCGTCACTCGCTTTTGACACGATTTATGCCGAAGGCCAGCGCCGTTACGTCGAGTCGTTGTCTGCGTATGCACGGCAATTCCTGGGACTTATGGAAAAGCCGGATGTCGACTTTATCGACGGCCTTTCACCGGCAATCTCCATCGAACAACGGACTTCGGCGAAGAACCCGCGCTCCACCGTGGGGACGGTAACCGAGATCTACGACTACCTGCGCCTGCTGTTCGCGCGCATCGGTGTCCCACATTGCTTCCGTTGCAACCGCCCCATCCGGCGGCAGACCGTCTCGCAAATGGTCGATCATTTGATGCAACTGCCGGCCAAGACCCGATTTGTGATTCTTGCCCCACTGGTCGAAGGACGCAAAGGTGAGCACCGCGAGGTCTTTGAACAGATCAAGAAGAAAGGGCTCGTCCGGGTTCGTGTCGACGGCAAGATCGTCGACCTCGAAGATACGCCAACTCTGAACAAGAAAACCAAACACACAATCGAGGCGGTGGTGGACCGTCTCGTGTCCGGCCCGTCTGTCAAATCACGCCTGGCAGACTCACTGGAAACCGCCTTGCGGCTGGCGGGCGGTGCTGCCCGAGTGGCAATTGATGGCGGTGAAGAACATGTCTTCTCGGAGAGCTCCGCCTGTCCCGAGTGCGGAATCTCTTTTGAAGAGCCGGCGCCGCGCCTGTTTTCGTTCAACTCCCCGTTCGGTGCTTGCCCGACGTGCAGCGGGCTGGGGAATAAGATGGAGATTGATCCCGGACTCATCGTCCCCAATCCAACTTTGTCCATCTTCGAGGGCGCGATTGAACCGTGGGGGGAGGATCCTGCCAACTGGTATCGCTTCCTTTTGCGTGGGGTAGCCGCTCACTTCAACTTCAACTTCCGCACGCGTTTCTGTGATCTTTCCAAAGAAGCGCAGCGTGTCATCCTCTACGGTTCCGGCCACAAAGAATTCACGTTCCGCTATGAGAATCGCGACGGCAGGGGCAAAGGTGAATTCACCGGGAAGTTCGAGGGCGTAATCCCCAATCTCGAGCGCCGCTACCGGCAAACCGAATCGAACGCGGTACGGCAGTGGATTGAGCAGTACATGCGCTTTATCCCCTGCCCGGCTTGCAACGGCGCCCGGCTGAAACCCGAAGCGCTCGCGGTTCGCGTCAATGACCGGTCGATTAATGATGTCGTGCAACTGCCCATCAAAGGCGCCGTGAAGTTCTTCTCCGATATGAAATTAGGTCCGCGCGAACGACACATCGCGCGGCAGATTCTCAAAGAGATCAACCAGCGACTCAGCTTCCTTATCGACGTCGGTCTTGACTATCTCACCCTCGATCGCTCCGCACAAACACTGTCGGGCGGCGAGGCACAGCGAATACGGCTCGCGACTCAGATCGGCTCACGGCTGGTCGGTGTGCTCTACATCTTAGATGAGCCGTCGATCGGGCTTCACCAGCGCGATAATCGCCGTCTGTTGAACACACTTCTTGGGCTGCGGGATCTGGGCAACACGGTGCTCGTCGTGGAGCATGATCGCGAGACGATTGAGTCGGCAGATTACGTGATTGATCTTGGCCCAGGTGCCGGCAAACAGGGCGGTTGGGTCGTCGCCAGCGGACCACCGTCAACGATCCGCCGCACACCGGCGTCTTTGACCGGACAGTATCTCGCCGGCACAAAGAAGATTCCTGTACCGCGTGAACGGCGTCACGGGAACGGCCAGCAGGTTCGTATTGCCGGAGCGAAAGGGAATAATCTCAAGGAGATCAGCGTCGATTTTCCGCTCGGCGTTCTCACCTGCGTGACCGGTGTCTCGGGGTCCGGCAAATCGACACTGGTTAACGAGACTCTGTATCGCGTGTTGGCCGAGCGATTCTATGGCGCCAAGACCACACCGCTGGTTTACCGCGGCGTCTCAGGATTGGAAGCGATCGACAAGGTGATCGACATCGACCAGTCTCCCATCGGCCGCACCCCACGCTCGAATCCCGCCACCTACACCGGCGTCTTCACCTTCGTTCGCGATCTTTTTGCGCAACTTCCGGAAGCCAAGATTCGCGGCTACGCCCCTGGACGGTTCTCATTCAATGTGAAGGGCGGGCGATGCGAGGCCTGCGAGGGTGACGGCATCATCAAGATTGAAATGCACTTCCTGCCGGATGTCTATGTGCCTTGTGAAGTCTGCAAGGGGAAGCGCTACAATCGCGAGACCCTTGAAGTCACATTCAAGGGGAGGAGCATCGCCGATGTTCTCGACATGACCGTTGAGGAAGCGCTCGATTTCTTCGCCAATTTCCCGCGCATTCACAAGAAACTGCTCACGCTCTCCGAAGTCGGGCTCGGATATATCCATCTCGGACAGCAGGCCACCACGCTTTCCGGTGGCGAAGCTCAGCGCGTCAAACTTTCCACCGAGCTATCCAAGACCGCGACGGGCCGGACGTTTTACATTCTGGACGAACCCACCACGGGGCTGCATTTCGAAGACATCAAGATGCTCCTGGGTGTGCTCAACGAGCTGGTCGAGCGGGGCAATACGGTCGTCGTGATTGAGCACAATCTCGATGTCATCAAAACCGCCGACTGGATCATCGACCTGGGGCCCGAAGGTGGAGAAGAAGGCGGCGAGGTTGTCGCCGTGGGCACGCCGGAAGAGGTCGCGCGCAGTGCCAGGTCATACACGGGACAATTCCTGCGCGAAGAACTAAACGCGAAGAACTCGTCGAAACGGAGATCATCGGCGCGTGAGTCCAAAGCCGTCACGCAACCTGCCAACGGGAATTGACACAACAATGAAGACACCCGGCGAATTCGGTTGATGCTCGCATGAGCGGCCATTATCGTAGCCGTCGCTTTATATATGGAGGCTCAAATGGGAAAGAACATTACGCAAAAGATTATCGAGGCTCATCTTGTCGAGGGAAAACCCGAAGCAGGACAGCCGATCGCGATTCGCATCGATCAGACTCTGACGCAGGATGCCACCGGAACGATGGCCTACCTGCAATTCGAAGCGCTCGGAATCGACCGGGTGAAGACCGAACGTTCTGTTTCCTACGTCGATCACAATATGCTTCAGGCCGGATTCGAGAATGCCGACGATCATCGCTACCTGCAGTCGGTGGCCGCGCGTTTTGGTATCGACTTCTCACGTCCCGGCAACGGCATCTGCCATCAGGTGCACCTCGAACGATTCGGTGCGCCCGGCAAGACACTGCTCGGCTCCGATTCTCACACCCCCACCAACGGTGGCCTCGGCATGCTGGCGATCGGCGCCGGCGGTCTTGATGTCGCGGTCGCCATGGGCGGCGGCGCGTTTCATCTGGCGATGCCGAAAGTCGTGCGCATTAATCTCAAAGGAAAGCTGCAGCCCTGGGTCGCGGCCAAGGATGTTATTCTTGAAGTCCTGCGCCAATTGACGGTCAAGGGCGGGGTTGGCAAGATCATGGAGTATTCGGGTGAAGGTGTGGCCACACTCACAGTCCCCGAACGCGCCACGATCACAAACATGGGCGCCGAACTCGGAGCCACCACATCCGTTTTCCCGTCGGACGAGAACACCCGGAAATACCTCGCACTCCAGAAACGAGAAGCCGACTGGAAGGCGTTGGCCGCGGATCCTGATGCCAAGTACGATGAGGAAATCACGATTGATCTGTCGAAGCTCGAGCCGATGCTGGCACAGCCGCATTCACCTGACAAAGTCGTCCGGGTGCGCGATGTCGCCGGATTGAAGGTGGATCAGGTGTGCGTGGGGTCCTGCACGAACTCCTCATTGTACGACTTGACGGTCACTGCGGCCATTCTCAAAGGAAAGCATGTCCACCCGAACCTTAGCATGACCGTAACCCCCGGTTCCAAGCAGGTGTTCACGGCGATCTCACAGACTGGCGCGCTGACCGATATGATTGCGGCCGGAACACGCATTATCGAGTCGGCCTGCGGTCCCTGCATCGGCATGGGGCAGGCGCCGTCATCGGGCGCCGTGTCGATCCGCAGCTTCAACCGGAACTTTGAGGGGCGTTCCGGTACGAAGGACGCCAATGTCTATCTCGCGTCGCCGCAGGTGTGCGCCGCCTGCGCGCTGACCGGCGTCATCACCGATCCCCGCGATTTGGGAGTAGAGCCCAAGATCACGCTCCCGACCGAGATCGTCATTGATGATGCCATGGTGATCAAGGCGCCATCCAACGGAAGCACCGTTGAGATTCTGCGCGGACCCAACATCAAGCCGCTGCCGATCCAGAAGCCATTGACCCCAACGATCAGCGGCGAGATTCTTCTCAAAGTTGGCGACAATATCACAACCGATCATATCATGCCGGCAGGAGCGAAAGTCCTGCCTTTGCGCTCGAATATTCCCGCGATCTCCGAATACGTTTTCGAGCGGGTCGACTCAACTTTCCCCAAGCGCGCCAAGGAAAAAGGCGGCGGCATCATCGTCGGCGGGGACAACTACGGGCAGGGTTCTTCGCGTGAACACGCCGCGCTGGCGCCGATGTTTCTCGGCGTACGCGCGGTGATCACCAAGTCGTTCGCGCGGATTCATTACGCCAATCTGATCAACTTCGGCATCCCGCCGCTGACATTCGCCAATCCCACTGATTACGACAAGATTGCGCAGGGTGACGTGCTCGAAATCGCCGATGTGGTCGAGACGATCAAGAATGGCGGAAATCTCAAAGCCACGAACAAGACGAAGGGATTCTCCTTCGAATTGAAATGCGATCTCTCGCCATCGAGCCGGGCGGTGTTGATTGAAGGCGGTCTGCTCAATTACACGAAGAAGCATGCGTAGGCGAATGATCTCCAAACCAGGACAACGGGAATCATGACGACACATACAGACACAACCGCGAAACCCACTCCCCTGCTTGCCCGTCACGAGGCGCTTGGCGCGCGCATCGCGCCCTTTGCCGGCTACCTCATGCCGATTCAGTACTCCAGCATCATTGCGGAGCACCGCGCCGTGCGCAACAGCGTGGGGATTTTCGATCTCTCCCACATGGGCGAATTCGAGGTCCAGGGACCGGGCACACTCGAATTCCTCGAACGTATGACCACCAACGACGTCGGATCGCTGCAGTTTTTCCAGGCACAGTACACGCTGATGCTCAACGACGACGGCGGCATCGTCGATGATTTGTTGATCTACAATCTGCCAGGACGGGCGCTGCTGGTTGTCAACGCCGCGAATCTCGATAAAGACTTTGCCTGGCTGCAGAAGCACTGCCCGCCGGGAGTGAAACTGACCAACCGTTCGGACGAGACCGCCCTGATCGCGATCCAGGGACCCATGGCTGAGGCGGTCATGAAGCGGATGGCGGAGTTCGACCTCGCTTCCATCAAATATTACCACGCCGCCGAGGGGAAGGTCATGGGGAAGAATGTTGTCTTCTCCCGGACGGGTTACACTGGCGAAGATGGATTCGAAATCTATCTGCCCAACGACATGGCGCTCGACTGCTGGGATGCCGCGATGGCCGCGGGGAAAGAGTTCGGCATCCTCCCGATTGGTCTGGGGGCGCGCGACACGCTTCGTCTTGAAATGAAATTCGCCCTTTATGGCAACGACATCGACGACACCACCAATCCCATCGACGCCGGTCTCGGCTGGGTCGTCAAACCCGACAAGCCAATCGAGTTCATCGGCCGTAAGCATGTGCTGGCAGCGAAGCAGGGCGGTTCCAAACGCAAATTGGTCGCGTTCACGCTCAATGAAAAAGCCATCCCCCGTCACGGCTGCGATATCCAGGTCAACGGAGCCGTGGCCGGTGTTGTGACTTCGGGAACCCATTCGCCAAGTCTCGACAAGGGAATCGGCATGGGGTATGTCGCCACCGAGCACAGCAAGATCGGCGGGACGATCGGCATCGTGATTCGCGGCAATGCGGTCCCAGCCACAATCATCAGACCGCCGTTCGTGCAGAACACCAGCCACAAGTAAGCCGTGCACATCGCCGTCAATCTGGTCCCCGGCACGCTGGCGCGTGAGTTGTCGCTCTTCGAAGGCGGGCCGGTTACTTACGTCGTCGTCGACATTCTTCGGGCGTCAACGGTTATCTGCACCGCCCTGTCGCATGGCGCCGAATCGGTGATTCCCGTTGGCGACATCGAGGCAGCACGCGTGCTGCTAGGTCGCACCGATATGCGGAATGCGATGTTATGCGGAGAGCGTGGCGGGCGCAAACTCGACGGATTCGATCTGGGCAATTCCCCGGCTGAGTACACCACCGAGAAAGTCGGTGGCCGTACTCTGATCTTTGCTTCGACCAACGGTTCGGTGGCACTGACGGCGGCCCCCAGGGACGCGACCGTGCTGGTCGGCGGACTGGTCAATGTCTCCGCGCTCGCACACTCGATCGTCCAACACGATCAGCCTGTACTCATTGCCTGCGCGGGCAAGGAGAATGGCTTCTCGCTGGAAGATGCGGTCGGTGCGGGGGCGATTATCAGCAAGCTATGGGAAACCGACCCGGAGTTGGAACTGGTCAACGACGGCGCACGTGCCGCTCAAGTTCTCTGGGACCAGTACAAGTCCGACCCGGTGATGCCTCTCTGGCAATCGCAGCATGGCATCTATCTGATCGAAATCGGCTTCGGCGCCGACCTCTCAGTCTGCGGCGCAATCGACTCGGTCCCCATCGTCCCGATCCTCCGCGATGGCCGCATAGTCGCCGAACCGCCTATCTCTCCATTTCCACAAAACTAATTCGTCCGTCGTCCCCAGCCTGGCGGACAAGGGGCTTTCAGCCCCTTGAACTGAGTTCATCCGCAACCTCAGGCTCGCGGACAACCGGCTTTGGGGCGTGTTGAAGAAGCCCCCCGAAACGCGTCGGCAGTTGTGTAGGGGGGAGATTGCTTCGGCGCAAAGAGCCGCGCCTCGCAACGACATCACACTTGTCGTTGGCGGTGCGAAGGCACTGTTGTCGTTGCGAGGAGCGTCTCCGCCGAAGGCGGAGGGCGCGACGAAGCAATCTCCCCCTGACGCAACTACAGCGACATTTGGGACGAGTTCTTCAACAGGCCCTTTCAGCCCCCTGGACTGGTTAGTATGGTGGGCTCCGCCCACCAGGCTCACCCGCCCAGTTTTGGGTTGAGTGTGCGCCTCTGGCCGCTTACATTCCGCCACGATCTCCGGACGGATGCGGTGTACAACACCGAAGCCGGAACGAAGATTGCCATAGTTCCAGGAGAGGTGGCCGAGCGGCCGAAGGCAGCTGCCTGCTAAGCAGTTGGCGGGGAAACTCGCCCCCGGGTTCGAATCCCGGCCTCTCCGCTAACCAATTGACCCTCAAATCACTGCAGCCACGCGCGGTCCGCGGCGAGGAGCATGCCCGAAGGCCTCCCTCACTGACCTTCGTCCTTTTTCGGGTCTGACTCGATCCTGAACGCGCGTGGTCACAGTAGTTGTCATCCCTCCCTTCCACGATCCAGTTCGTGGCAAATGACCAATCTGCGTTGTGGCGGCGGCCACCCGTAGGTTAATTGTCAGTTGTTCGACATAGCGCGGTGTAGGTCCCGATTATGATCGGTCAAACCATCAGCCACTACAAGATCACCGCCAAGCTGGGCGAAGGCGGGATGGGCGAGGTGTATCTGGCTACGGACGCAAAGCTGAATCGCCGGGTGGCGCTGAAGTTTCTTCCTGCGAATTTGTCGCACGACCCGGAGGCCAGAGCGCGTCTGCTGCGGGAGGCGCAAGCGGTCTCGCAGCTGAATCACCCCAACATCGTGACCGTGTACTCGATCGAAGAAATTGATGACCGTGATTTCATTGTGATGGAGTATGTCAAGGGGGGGACACTCCCCGAGTACCTCCGCGATAAGGATCCAACGCTGGATGAGATTCTGCATCTGGCAATGCGCATTGTCGCCGGGCTGGAAAGAGCCCACCGGTCGGGTGTGGTCCACCGCGACTTGAAGCCATCGAACATCTTGGTCAGCGACCAGGGTGATCTTAAGATTCTCGACTTCGGACTGGCCAAGCTCAAGGGGGCGGCGAAACTCACGCAGACTGGATCGACCACCGGGACGGCCGCCTACATGTCGCCGGAGCAGGCGCAAGCCAAGGAAGCAGACCACCGGTCTGATCTGTTCAGCTTTGGTGTCGTGCTGTACGAGACGATCGCCCGCAGGCTTCCATTCTCCGGGGAACACGAGGCGGCAATCGCCTATGCGATTATGCACGAACACCCGGAGCCGCTGAAACGCTACAAGGCCGACGTCCCCGATGAGCTTCAGCGGATCGTCAGCAAGTGTCTGGCCAAGCGGCCCGCCGAACGGTACCAATCGGCTGCGGACTTGGCGGCTGATCTTTGCGCATTGCAGTTTGCACGCCAGGGCAGCTCCGGAATTGGTCCGGCACGACCCTCGAGAAAGCGATCGATTGTTGTCGCACTCGTCAGTGTGGTCGTAGTCGCGATCCTGGCGATGTCAATCGCATTCTTGGCGCCCCGCATTATCAAAGGTCCGAATTCAAAATCCTCGGCGGACCGCAAGATGCTGGCGGTCTTGCCGTTTGAGAACCTGGGGTCCCCGGACCAAGAGTACTTCGCCGACGGGATCACCGATGAGATCACCGGAAGACTGGCAGCGATCCGCGAGCTCGGTGTGATTTCACGCACCAGTACGATGCAGTACAAGAACACGACGAAGAACCTTCGTGAGGTCGCCAAGGAATTGGGCGTCGATTATGTTCTGGAAGGAACGATTCTCTGGGACAACAGCCGCGACACCAGTCGCGTCCGGATTCTGCCACAATTGATCCGGGTGTCCGATGACACGCACCTGTGGGCGGAGACATACCAGCGCCCGCTGACCGACATCTTTGCAGTGCAGGCGGACATAGCCACTCGAATTGCCGAGGCGATGAATATCACATTGATCAGTCCGGAACTAGCTGCTCTGGGGGCAATGCCGACACGAAATCTGGATGCGTACCAAGCGTATCTGCGCGGTCTGGACTACAGTCGGGGAGCCAATTCGGGATTTCAACGGAATGTAGAGTCGGCGTTGGCGATGTTTCAGCGAGCGGTCGACCTTGATTCCACTTTTGCCCTGGCCTATGCCCGTCTCTCGCGAGCGCACGCCGGGATGGTCCATTACGGCATTGACCCTACGCCGGAACGCCTCGCCAAGGCCAAGGCGGCCGCGATCCAGAAATTCTGACTGCCAAGGCGTACATTTGGCGGCGCCAGGGCAAATTCAGAGCCGCGATTGAGAACCTGTCTCGGATACTCGAGCTGAATCCAAGAGACGGAGATATGGCCATGGAACTTGCCTCGACTTACGAGCTCATCAGGGACTACCCGACGGCGAGCAAGTACTGTGACCTTCTCATGTCAATGAGTCCGGATGCACTGAATGGGTATCTGTTCAAGGTAGACAATCTTGTGAAGTCTCGAGGCGATACGGCAGCCGCCTGGGTCGTCTTGGCATCACTTCCACAACAGGATGAAACGGCAGCACATCTAAGATGGGCGTGGCTCCTCACTTTGGAACGGGACTTTCAAGGTGCCATCAATGCCCTTGCAGACTTGCCTCCCATTCCCGATCCGGATCAGACAACTTTTGTCCCCAAAGCTCAATCCACAGCGCTGATCTGCCACTACATGAAAGACTATATCCGTGCGCGTGCGTACTTTGATACCGCGCTGGTGCTCCTGGATGGTGAACTCAGGAAGCGTCCTGGAGATCATCGCATTCACAGTGCGCTGGGAATCGTCTATGCAGGCCTGGGTCGGAAGGAAGATGCAATCCGCGAAGGAAAGAAAGGTCTTGAACTCTATCCGATATCGAAGGATGCCTACGCCGGGTCTGACCGTATCAACGATCTCGCCTCGATTTATATCCTGGTACAAGTGCACGGAAGTTGAAGAAACTCGACGCAAGTTGTCGGAAGTTGACGCAAGCGAACACGTCAAAGTGCTTGAAGTTCATGCAATTACAAGAGATTCAAGGGGTTACTAGAAAACGTCGGTTGCGAATTCCGGCCTCTCCGCTGTAATTTTTTGCACGACAAAGTGATACGAGCGTTCTCCAGCGTGCCTGCGGGGAAATTGCTCGAACCCCTGCCCTCCCAGACGGTCATTCTCTTGGACGTTCGCTGAAGTAGCGTTCTCACGGGTCTTTTTCACTCCCCGCACGCCAATCCCACCGGTAACCAATCCACCGATCTGCATTGTGGCAACTGACCGCCACAGGTTAATTGTGAATCGTTCGCCATAGCACTGTGAAGGTCCCGATTATGATCGGGCAGACCATCAGCCACTACAAGATCACTGCCAAGCCCGGTGAAGGCGGCATGGGCGAGGTGTATCTGGTGACCGATGCCGAGTGTCCCGGAAACAAAAAGCCAGGACGGAGGAATGGGTAAGAACAGGTTTTCGCTGAAGCATCTTCTTCTTATCGCATGTGCTTTGACCCTTCTCTTCTACAGGGATTCCTGGGCCTGTTCCGCTTTCCTCATCAAGAAGGGTAACCATGTGCTGGTGGGCAACAATGAGGATTGGATACAGACAAACGTGCGGGTATGGTTCATCCCGGCGTCTACCAGCGAGCATGGCGTGGTCTATTTTGGCTTCGGGGGCTCCTCTCAGGCAGAATCCCATGAAGGAGGCATGAACGACCAGGGATTGTTCTTCGACGGGTTCGGTGCTCCAACCATACCGGACGCCAATCCTCTGAACAAACCACTCTATCAAGAAGCGGTTGGCTTTCCCGATAAGGCACTCGCCGAGTGCGACAACGTGGAAGAGGTGGCAGCACTCGCCGAGCGATACCACCTGCCCCTTCACCATGCCATGTGGATGTTTGGTGACCGGCACGGTGAATCGGTCGTTATCGAGGGCGAGAAATTGGTCAGGGGCAATGGCCACTACCAGATATGCACCAATTTCCGCCAATCCGAACTGGGGGGCGCTGTCCCTTCCTGCTGGCGTTACCGGAAGATCGATAGTCTGGTACAGAGGATGGGAGACCTGACCGTCGCATCTTGCCGGGATGCTTTGGATGCCGTTCATCTGAAGACCACCCAGTATTCCTATATCCTGGACCTGAACTCGAGGCAGATCTACTTCTACCACTTCCACGATTTCGCCCACGTCATCGAGATGAATCTCGCTGAGGAACTCGCCAAAGGGCCTCATCACGTCGACATGCGACCTCTTTTCCCGGAGAAGCTGGGAGTCAGATTCTTTGCCAACATGGGAACGGCGTATTTCCTGAGCTTTAGCATGCTGTTCTTCTTCCTGTCGCCGGTGTTCTGGGCTGGCCGCCTCCTCTACAGGAGAATCGTCAAAGCGAAGTCAGGGGAACCCAAAACGCCCTGGAAACCTGCCGTTGCCTCTGTGCTCATCGTCGGCGCGCTTTGCGTGCTGGACTTCGCGTATCTTGTCATTCTCCTGCGTTTTCCGGAACTGATCCCCTATGGACAACAGCAAACGGCCGACCGAGGCGGTCTGCTCCGGTTCGTTCTTCTGATCTTGCCCTGGCTAAACACTGCGCTGATCGCCGCGTTGCTCTATTTCAACTGGATCGCATGGAAAAGAGGTTTCTGGGGTGTGATCGGAAGAATCCATTATACCCTGATCTCACTAATAGGACTGGCCGTTGTCTTCGTGTGGATTTCATGGGGAATCATCCCCTGAGGCAAGCTGGCACGGATTGTGGTCGTGTGACTGGCTCATCGGCCACTCCCTTTGCTAGGAATAGTCTGGCAAGGCCACGTCTGAGCTTGGAGTCCTTGTGGTCCGATCTTGGCTGAACCGACACACTCGCCTTCGTCTCGACGAGTTCTTGCTCTGCCCTTTCTAACGCCCTTCTAGCGGACAAGTGCACGGAAGTTGAAGAAACTCGACGCAAGTTGACGGAACTTGAAGCAAGTGAACACTTCAAAGCGCTTGAAAATCATGCAATTATAAGCAATTCAAGGAGTTGCCGGAAAATGCCGTTTGCGAATCCCGGCCTCTCCGAAGTCCTTTTTCTAACGAGTTATCTCGTTATCCAACAATAATTTACGAGGAAGTAATTCTCCGCCTCTAACGGCTTTCTAACGAACCGTCGTTGATGGCGCAGATTTTGGCTGCCATTTGGACGAGAGCCCAATTGTCGGACAGCGACTTAGCTACACGGGCAAGATCGCGCTCACCAGCGGAGGGGAAATTCCTCGAACCTGAAGCGCTCCTTGTAATGTGGCCAATCTAGCGAGCCATGGCGTGGCCAAGTGCTCTTGCCTGTCGAATGAGTGCTGAACAGACGCGCGAGTCGATACAGCCTCAGAACTCCGCGCTGATGCCGATGGCGGGAAGAATGCCGATGCCACTGTTCTCTTCAACCCTATGCGTCCGGGTGTTGAAGCGCGGCACCTGATGAGGCTTGTGGTTGTAGACATTCTGAAGATCCAAGTAGGTGATCATCGTCCAGCCAGCGAAATTCCAGCGCCGGTCGACTCGCAGATCAAGGCTGTGGTTGGCTGGAAGGCGCACAGAGTTGTAAGCGGATGGTGACTGCGTGCCATCGGCGTTGTACGGCGTGTAGGGTGACCCTGTGGCGAAACGGAACTTGGTGCTCAGTTCCCATTTCTCATTGAAGATATACCCGCCTCCGAGATTCGCAATCAAGCGCTGGTCGTAGCTCCCCGGCCTCATAACACCGTCGACACCGCGAAACCTGGTTTCGCCGTAGCTCACCGCCAGAATTCCGTAACACGGAATCCCAGAGAGTTTCTTCTGCACCAACACCTCGAGACCACGGGAGCGCCCCGCGCCGCGACTGACAAGTGGGTCGATCCCAAAAGAGACGAACCCTTCATCCCGTCCACCATATCCGGCCCCCGTGTTGGCCAGGACAAGGTATGGCTGCCGCGTGCTCGCCGGGTAATCGAAGTAGTCCTTCAGATAGAACTCAACACTCATTCTCGTGTCCGACCATAGGACGTGATCGACGCCGATGATGTATTGGTTGGCTCCGACAAACTTCAATTGCCCGTTCTCGGGATTCGCCAGCAACCAGATGTAGGAGGGCGACTGGTAGTAAAGCCCCGCGGCGGTGTTGAGATTCAGCGTCGGCGTCAATGCGTAACTGGCTGAGAAACGCGGCGACGCCACGAAGTTGTCTTTGATCAAATTGAAGTAATCGAAGCGCATCCCACCTGTCAGGTTGAGTCGGCTCAGGCCCTGAGTCAATTGCACGTAGCCCGACGATTTGATCGCGGTCGTGTCGCGCGAAATATCCACGGCAACATCCTGTCCAAAGCTGTTGACGAACGGAGCAGCAAACAAGTTCGCGTTGATCGCCCCAAGCCTTCCTTGCCCGCCCGCCGAGACCGTGGTGCGGCGCGCCGGCCTCAGCACCAAGTCACCGCGCAGCGACGTCTCCGATTCGGACGAGTTGTTCCGAAAGACCGGATTCAGCAGCGAATCGTCCTGCCGGTAGCGGAAATCCGTGTAGGTCTGACCGAAAGTGAGGGTCGCAAAACCTTTCTTGAACAGGTGTTCCCAACTGGCATACCCGATCGCCTGATTCTGATTGCTGCCGAGAACGCGCGAATTATCGAACCGCCTATCGGGAGTGTCATTGAAAAATCGAGTCCTGTCGAGCGCCCCAATGCCAAGGATCCGGATGCTGTTGGCGCGATCGAGCCGATAGTCAGTTTTGCCCAGGAAATCCCAGTATTCAGGGACAAACGAAAAGCCGGCCGCCTTGAAGATGAAGTCGAGATAGCTACGCCGGGCCGACAGTATATAGGAGCCTCTCTGACGGACCGGCCCTTCAAGATTCAGACCAAACTGTGAAGAGGAAATGGTCGCCTTGCCGCCGAGACGATCGGTGCGTCCGTCGCGCAAGTCGAGTTTCAGCAGACTTGACAGACGGTCACCGTAGCGGGCGCCAAAACCGCCCGAGGAAAAGGATGTACTTCGGACGAAGTCGAGGTTGATGAAACTCAAGGGACCACCGGCGAAACCCTGGGTGCCGAAGTGATTGATGTTGGGAACTTCCAGATCGTCGATAACATAGAGGTTCTCCGATGGGGCGCCACCTCGAACGATCAGGTCATTGCGTCCCGGCTGCGCCTGTCCCACTCCGGGGAGAATCGAGACAGCGCGAACGACATCTTCGAAGCCACCAGGCAGACGGCGAATCTCCTCGGCCGACTGACTTTGTACGCTGATTTGGGATTCGGTGGTTCTGGGAAAGTATTCTGGTGTCACTGTAATCGTTCGCCCTTCCACCGGGATCGGCTGCAGGGCGAATTCGACCTCAGGCGGTCTGGCGGCCGCGGCGCTGATGTCGGTCTTGACGAGCGCCGCATAACCAACATACGACGCCCGAACCGAGTACTCACCGAGAGGGACACTCTCGATTTTGAATCGTCCAGTGGTATCTGTCTGCACCCCGAGATTTGTGCCCATGATCTGCACCGAAGCCCCCGCCAAGGCTTCGCGGGTTATGGCGTCAACCACGCTCCCCACCATGGAACCGCGTCTGGGATTGTTCTGCGCCAGAACCGGAGATGCGAGCTGGACTAGAAGAATCAGAACGAGGACGAAGCAGTCGCGATTGGGGCTCTTGACGCCGGTGATCATGCCGATTTACTCCTCAAAGTATCATGCCTCGAGCGACACCGTCGATCCGGTTGCCGAACGCTGGTTCGATCCTGACCAGCGGCTTGTCTGCGCGTTTCGTCTCGCCATTTAGCACACCAAAGGGCGACAGCCATCCGTCAGCTTGAAGAAGAAGTGCGGATGCAGATGTCAGACGTGATTCCGCAGCATCAGCTCCTTGGGATGCGGTTCCAAGTAAGTCTGGCCAGCCAAATACGCCACCTCGTGAAGACGCACATAGTGCCGAATCAAGATCAACGGCGCGATCAAAGGTATCAGGCCCCGATGGTAATCCTCAATCGCGCCGCTCAACTCCTGCTTTTCGCCTGCGCCAAGCTGGTTCTTGAAGTACCCCGCCGCGTGCTGGAGAACATTGGTGTGCTTCCGGACGGTTGCCAGCTTGCGGAGCCCCTGCATGAATGCGTTTTGGTACTCTTCTGCCAGCCCGGCACTTGGGCGACCTTTTGCCCCGGCAACGAGACGGCCAAGCGCTGCCAGTGCGGGACGATCATGGGCCAGGAGGAGCAGCTTTTCTGCCGCATGGAAGCGCACGAGACCGCCGACGTTCCATCGACCATCGAAGAAGGCCTTCAGCCGGCGGTGGGCAAAGACCCGCTCAAAGAAGTTCTCGCGCAACTGCGGATCATTCAAGCGTCCCTCTTCCTCAACTGGAAGGAGCGGGAACGCAGCGATCAACTCGGCGGCGAAGAGTCCCGTACCAGTGCGGGAGGCCATCCCGCTCGTGCCGTAGACGCGTACGCGCTCCATGCCGCAGCTCGGGGAATCTTTCTTGAGAATGTAGCCATCCAGGTTGAGGGCCGCCAAGTCGGCCGACTTCTGGCGGGCGTATCGGGTCATCCGGGCCGTATAGTCCTCGCCGCTTTTCGGTGCGACGAGCCGGACACCGCCCTCGGAAGCAACCAGATGTATCGCCTCGCGTGGAGTGCCCATTCCGATGTCGACCTCCGGACATACGGGAGTGAATCTGACAAAGGGCCCAACTGTATCTGTCAGGAAACGGTCATGCTTGTGTCCGCCGTCGAAGCGAACCTTCTCTCCGAGCAGGCAGGACGAGATGCCGATGAGGATCTCGTCTTTCGTTGCCGATGCTGGTGTTGCGCCGGGTTCACTCACCATGACGGTATAATCCCGTCAGGGTTCCAGAAAACCAACGACGATTTGTCGGGGAGCCGACGCGTGCGGTCAAATTGCGTTGTATTGATCAACACTTTACATGATCCCTGCGAGGCTCGGCGACAGAGTCTTTGGGCGTGTCGTTTTTCATAACGCTCATCCAACGAATAAGTGCACAAGGGTTGAAGAAACTCGACGCAACTCGACGGACTTGACGCAGGCGAACATGTCAAGGCACCGGAGAGCCATGCAATCACAAGAGATTCAAGGGGTTGCCGAAGCGAGCTGTTGGCGAATCCCCACGTCTCCGCTTTTACGTCTCATTTCCATTTCGCCAATTGAACCACAGTACCTGCTTCGCTGAGAGACGATGTTTCGTCCCCCGGTGGAGGAGTCGCCGTTTCCATCGAGGTCCGGAACGCTCTCTTGGACCGCCCCCTTCAGCGCCTTTGCAACGAATTGCTGAAACTCCCGTAGAGCAGTGAATGACCGCCGGGGAGGAGGCACATGACTGACATCAAGAAGACGGCACGGGTTGCCGGAGTGCTCTACATGCTGATGGTGATCACCGGCCTGTTCACTCTCATGTATGTCCCCGGCAAGCTGATCGTGAAGGGAAACCCTGCCGAGACCGCCAGTCGGATTCTCGCCCACGAGTCCTTGTATCGAATCGACCTCGCGGTCGGTCTTGCTGCCACGATCATCTTCATGTTCACCGCTCTGGTTCTCTACCATTTGCTCAAGGAGACAAACCCGCACCAGGCGGCTGTTATGCTGATCCTGGTGCTGGTCCAGGTTCCGCAATCGTTCGTGACTCAATTGCTCCAGATCGGCGCGCTGGAGCTCCTGCGCGGCGCCGATTTCCTGATGATACTCGACAAGGCACAGCGCGAGACCATGGCGATGTGGTGCCTTCACCTCAACGACAAGAGCACAGCGCTGTCCGAGATGTTCTGGGGCCTGTGGCTATTTCCTCTTGGCTGGCTGGTGTTTCGCTCGGGATTCCTCCCCCGTTTCCTGGGCATCTGGCTGATCCTCAACGGCGTGGCCTATGTTCTGATGAGTTTCACTGGCCTCCTTCTGCCTGCATACGCCAAGCTGGCCTACAACATTGCCTTGCCTGCGTTGCTCGGTGAGCTGGCGTTTGCGCTGTGGCTGCTGCTCGTTGGTGCGAGACCAAAACCACCGACAACCCCGTAGGGTGCGTGAATCACGCACCCTACTGCGCCCCGCTTCATTCTTGACATGCGACCTCAGACAGGATTACGTGCCGCTCGATGCGGCCTATAGATGCTGAAGTTTGTCCTGATCGAATCAAGACTCTCGCTCAAGGCCGCAATCGGGCATCTGTCATCCCAGTGCCGGACAATTCTACGATCCAGATGGTGATCTCCCCAATCAGATGAGCAGCGGCCCGGATACCATCCTCGTACTGGCCGACGGTCGGACGTTTCGAGGATTTGGTTTCGGAGCCCGCAAGACGGTTGTCGGCGAAGTCATCTTCAATACCGCGATCACCGGATATCAGGAGATCCTGACCGATCCGTCCTACTGCGGCCAGATGGTCTGCATGACCCAGCCGCATATCGGCGTCTATGGCGTCAATGACGAAGACATCGAAAGCCACGACCGTCAGATTCACGCCGCCGCATTAATCGTGCGCGACCTCTCCCCCATCCATTCGAATCGCCGGGCCACGCAGACTCTGGCTTCGTATCTGGAAGCTGCCAATATCGCCGGACTCTCTGGAATCGACACCCGGGCGCTGACCCGGCACATTCGCGATCGAGGCTCTGTCGCCGGGGCGATTGCGCCTGGGAATTCGAACGTCGGGGAACTGCTCGAACAGGTTCGGGCGTGGGGATCGATGGAGGGACGGGAACTCGTCTCTTCGGTCAGTTGCTGCGACTCGTACACGATCCCGGCGGACGGCGAGGAGCGTTTCCGCGTGTGCGCCTACGACTTCGGGGCCAAACAAAACATCTTCCGCTCACTGGCTGCGCGCGGTGTATCGGTCCAGGTCTTCCCCGCCGGCACACCGGCAGAGGAACTGCTCAAGCTCGATCCCGACGGGTTTTTCCTCTCCAATGGCCCCGGTGATCCTGCCGCTTGCACGCATGCGGTGGAGCAGGTGCGGCATTTGATGGGACGCAAACCGCTGATGGGGATCTGTCTGGGCCACCAGTTGCTGGCGCTGGCCATCGGGGCCCGCACCTACAAGCTCCCCTTCGGGCACCACGGCGCCAATCATCCGGTGCAGGATCTCGTCACCCGGCGGATTGAGATCACATCGCAAAACCATGGATTCGCCGTCGACCCCGACTCGCTCGAGGAGCGCGGCGCGGTGATCACCCATCTCAATCTCAATGACCATTCGGTCGAAGGGTTTTCTCTGGAAGCACAGAAGGCGTTCTCCGTACAGTACCATCCCGAAGCCGCACCGGGTCCCCATGATGCCGGATACCTGTTCGACCGATTCGTGGAATCGCTGGAATCACGCTGAGCCATTCGAATGCCACGTCGCACCGACATTGAAACCATCCTGATCATCGGGTCCGGCCCCATCGTCATCGGGCAGGCGTGCGAGTTTGATTACTCCGGGACTCAGGCGGTCAAGGCGCTTCGTGCCGACGGTTACCGGATCGTCCTTGTAAATTCGAACCCGGCCACGATCATGACCGACCCGGAGCTCGCCGACCGCACGTACATCGAACCGCTCAATCTGCGGACTTTGACACGCATCATTGAAAAAGAGCAGCCGGATGTGGTGCTTCCCACGGTCGGCGGCCAAACCGCGCTTAACCTGGCGGTGCAACTCTCCGATGCCGGAGTACTCAAGGATTTCGGCGTGAAGCTGATCGGCGCCCGTCTGGATACGATCCGTGTCGCCGAGGACCGGCGGCTGTTCGCGACGGCGATGCATGAGATCGGCCTGGAGACACCGCGGGGCGTGCGGGTCACCTCCGTACCCGATGCATTGGCCGCGTTTGAGATGATCGGCTCCCCTGCCATTATTCGTCCTTCGTTCACACTCGGCGGCGCCGGAAGCGGTATCGCTTACAACCGTGAAGAAGTCGAGCGCGTGGTTCGCGGCGGACTGGAGGCATCGCCCGTCCACGAAGTCATCATGGAAGAATCGGTCCTCGGCTGGAAGGAATACGAACTGGAAGTCATGCGCGATGCCGCAGACAATTTCGTCGTTGTCTGCTCCATCGAGAATGTCGACCCGGTCGGCGTGCATACCGGTGACTCAATCACTGTCGCCCCGGCACTGACTCTGACTGACCGTGAGTATCAGGTACTCCGCGATCAGACGCGCAAAGTACTGACTCGCGTGGGAGTCGAAACCGGTGGGGCGAATGTGCAGTTCGCGGTCAATCCCGAGGATGGCCGCGTGCTGATCATCGAGATGAACCCGCGTGTCTCGCGCTCCTCCGCCCTGGCCTCCAAGGCCACCGGCTTCCCCATTGCAAAGATCGCCGCCAAGCTGGCCGTCGGCTATACACTGGACGAAATCCCCAACGACATAACGCGCAAGACTCCGGCGTCATTCGAACCGACCATTGACTACCACGTGGTGAAGATCCCGCGCTTTGCCTTCGAGAAATTCTCCGGCATTGAGGATACGATCGGCACTCAAATGAAGAGTGTCGGCGAGACAATGGCGATCGGACGCACGTTCAAGGAGGCTTTACAGAAGGGGCTGCGCTCATTGGAGACCGGCCAATTCGGTCTGGGGTCCCCCAAATTGCGTGCGATGCCTGAGTCCGAAATTCGTCCGCGTCTCATGACACCCAACGCGCAACGGTTGGATGCGGTCGTCCGGGCATTGCGAAACGGAATGAGCATCGATGAAATCTGCCAGTTGAGCCGCATCGATCCATGGTTCCTGCATCAGATCGCTGAAATTCTGCAGTTCGAAGATAAGCTCTGCGCTCATATTGAACCGCTCACTCCCGAGACACTTTTGGAGGCCAAACGGCACGGATTCAGCGACCGGCGCATCGCGGAGATCTGCGGCACCGTGGAGAGTGAGGTGCGTCGCGCCCGCGGTGCCGAACGGATCACACCGGTTTATAAAACAGTCGATACTTGCGGCGGGGAATTTCCCGCCAGCACACCGTACCATTACTCCACGTACGAAGAAGAAAACGAGTCGGTGCGCACCGATCGGCCCAAGATCATGATACTGGGCGGCGGTCCCAATCGTATCGGCCAGGGGATCGAATTCGACTATTGCTGCGTGCACGCGTCCATCGCCCTTCGCGAAGAGGGGTACGAGACGATCATGGTGAACAACAACCCGGAGACCGTCTCAACGGATTACGACATTTCCGACAAACTCTATTTCGAACCACTGACCTTGGAAGACGTCCTCAACGTCATCGATCAGGAACGTCCCGATGGTGTGATTGTGCAGTTCGGCGGACAAACACCACTGCGGCTCGCGCTGGCTCTTCACGGCCACGGTGTGCCGATCATGGGCACATCACCGGAGGCGATCGATCTGGCCGAGGACCGCCAACGTTGCGGACGGCTGCTCGATGAACTCGGCATTCGCTGTCCCGAGAACGGATTCGCGACCACGCTCGACGAAGCCAAAACCGTGGTACAATCCATCGGATATCCGGTGCTGGTCCGTCCCTCGTACGTCCTTGGCGGACGGGCAATGGTCGTTGTTTACGATGATGAAGAAATGGGACGTTACTTCGGCCGGGCTCTCGAGGCGTCGGACCAGGGACCGCTGTTGATCGACCGGTATCTGGAGGATGCATTTGAGGTCGACGTGGACGCACTCAGCGACGGCACGGATGTCGTCATCGGCGGAATCATGCAGCACATCGAGGAGGCGGGGGTCCACTCGGGAGATTCGAGTTGCGTACTGCCCAGCTATTTGATCTCGGCCGAAGCATTGGCAACGATGCGGGAGCAGGCACGGCGTCTGGCGCTGGCGCTGCAGGTCAAGGGGTTGATGAATATCCAGTTCGCCATCAAAGATGGCGTTGTTTACATGCTGGAGGTAAATCCCCGCGCGTCGCGCACTGTTCCCTTCGTATCGAAGGCCACCGGTATTCCGCTCGCCAAGCTGGCGGCGAAGATTTTGGTGGGCCGCACGTTGAAAGAACTGGGATTGACGGAGGAACCGGTGCCACCGGGCTACTTCGTGAAGGCCAGCGTCTTCCCGTTCAAGAAATTCCCAGGAGTCGACACTCTCCTCGGTCCGGAAATGCGCTCCACCGGCGAGGTAATGGGCGCCGCCCCGACATTCGGCGGGGCGTTCGCGAAAAGCCAGCAGGGCGCCGGGTTCCCGGTGCCCTTGCGTGGCACCGTGTACATTACTGTCAATGATCACGACAAGCCGACGGTCCTGCCGATTGCGCGATCTCTGGCGGAACTTGGATTTCGGCTCTTGGCCACACGCGGGACGGCGGAGTTTCTGCAGAGTCATGGACTACGGGTTACGCGAGTGAACAAACTCAAGGAAGACCGCCCCCACGCGTTGGACCTCCTGAAGAATGGCGACATCGACGTCGTGATTAACACGCCGCTCGGCCGGGAGAGCTTTCGCGACGACATGCTGATGCGCCGCGAGTGCCATTCGCTCAATGTCCTGCTCTTGACCACAATGTCGGCCGCCCGCGCGACGCTGGAGGCAATTCGTGCCCTTCGCCTGAACGCGCTCGAACCGGTTGCGCTTCAGGATTTGCACAGCAGAAACGCTATGCCGGAAACGAGTCCGTCTTCGAAGCCTTCACATTCGAGCACTCAGCCGGAACAGCCATTGGTTGTCGGCGATGCCTGAGTGGAGCAGGCCGCAACCATCTTGTACCGATATCGGCAGGCCGGACACTCTTGTCCGGCCTCTCGAGTTTACCAGTTGAAGGTTTTGCAACACGCCTGAAAACGACGGGGACTTTCTTTGTACGGTGGAGCACCTGGCGATGGGCTCGGTCGCAATTGCGACCACCAGCGGTTCACTGGTCCACCGGCGCTGAGGCGAATCGTTTGAGTATATCCCCCATAGCCGACCGATGTACCGTGAATCCCAGCATCTTCAGCCGCAGGTAGTCATCACGCATGAAGTAATACCCTTCGAAACGGCCGTGGCGCGCACTGCGGCCCGAGTCTTTGATCAAAAACCAGTCGCGCCCGTCGAGCGACGTGTAACCAACCAAGTGGATCCCGTGATCATCGGTTGTCGTGTGATTGTAGAAGCGAAACTCGCGTGACTGGGCATTGATCGATGCCTGGGGGATATCGAAGTCGGGAATCACATCGAGATTCTTCTGGCCATACCAACCCGGCTCGGAGACGTCACCGGCCAGCTCGACGGAAAATCCGCTTTTGATCGCAGAGACCAGCGCCGAATACCATTCGTCCAGTGGCAGGTTGTAATAGGTGCTGTCGTGCCACCAGTTATCCGGCACCTCGTATGGCCCCTGCGTGTAGTAGGGGAATGAGAGCGTCGAAATCACATCCACGTAATCGTCGAGATTGATCTTGAGAATATTCTTCAAAAACTCGATCGGAGTGTACGAGTGCCCCTCGAAGTCAAAACGATCCGGAGGCTTTCCGAGATGGGTGTCGAGAATCAGACGCACGTGCTTGAGGACGGCGTCCTCGTCCCAGTAGTCGTGTGATTTGACGAAGTTGAGGTACGCCTGGATTTCTCCGGAAAGTGCCGAGTGGTCATGACGCGTCTGGCCGGGAAGCAACCCGCTATAGATTTCCTCGGGCACCGCCCCATGTTCCTTCATCATCCGCACCAGGGCATTCGCTTCAGAACCTTCGCCGTTCCAAGTCTGCCCTCTATCGTCTATGAATCCCTTTGCCTTCGCCAGGTATTCGTAATAGACCGTGTGCATCTCAGATAGCTTGATCTTCTTTCCGATCTGGCGGAACACTTCCGACTCGATGAATGAAGTGGATGAGAACGACCAGCAGGTTCCGGTGCGATACTGCGCCACCGGCGGGAAATGGAACACTCTTGCAAATACACCGGGTGAATCGGGCGCCTTGATGCCGCTGACGTCAAATCGCAGCTCCTTCCGGGTCTTCTTTTCCGCCTTCTTTTGTTCCTTCTGCTCCTTTCGGATCGCACCAGTCACACTGTCGCGAATCGCTTTGAGCGAATCAGCGTTCTCTTCCATCTCTTCCAGAACCGGATCATAGTATCGGGGGAGATACTGAACCGAATCGTGCTGGGCGCGCGCGAAGGGCGACAGGCATAGCACCAGCACGACCACGACGGGGACCAGGCTGCGCTTCTTCATGATAATTCACCTCCGGCTGAGTCTCGCGACAAGAACCACCACCACCGAAAGGAACAGCATTCGACTCCCGCTGCACAAGTGAATATCAGAAATTCTGACAGAATTTGGGGCTAATCTCGCATGACGCCGACTTCCGCCAACGCGAGTTGGCAGAGGACGCGCGTTTATGGCATGGCCGTGCCGGGGATCACGGAGGAAATTGAAGTCAATCTGACTTCACTTTCCCCAGTTCCTTCAACCGCATCAGGCGGTCGGGCTCGTCTCTCGTCAGCCAGGGGTCTTTGGATAGAAATTCGTACGCACGGGCAAAATAGGCCTCGGATTCCTGTCGTCGGTTCAGCGCAAGCAGGCACTCGCCGAGCTCTTCGAACACATACCCATCCTGCTCTTCCCCGGAATCGCGCCATTCCTTTTCGAGCTGTCGTTGCACGGCCAGAGCAGAATCGGCTTTGCCCAGCATGCGCAGAGTCTTGGCAATACACCACTTGGCGAATCGAATCTCCGCCGGTTTCTTCTGTTCGACCCGGGCACTGAGAGCTTTCTCGAACATCTCGCGAGCCGATTCGAACTTCTTCTGGTCAAAGTAGTCCCAGCCGATGTTGTTGTACAAACTTCCCAGCCAGTTCCGGGCTTTCGGATCCCTGGAGTTCTTCGCCACGGCAACAGCGTTCATGTTCCATCCCATGTGCTCTGCGGCGGGGGTCGCAATTGCCAGCATGTGTGCCGCGTCGACTGCATAGAAATCGTACCCGGCCTTCTGAGCCCGTTCCCACGCTTCGGTAAACAACGGCACCGACTTTTCCTGCTGTTTCGATGAGTTGAACGTCCGGCCACGTTCCAAAAGGTAACGAACGCGCGCACGTTCCCCGGCCGCGTCCAAAAGCGGCAGAGTGGAATCGAGGAGCGCATGTGCCTCGGCGAACTTCTGCTGCAACCCGAGAGTCCGTGCAATCTGGGTTGTCAGCTCGACCAGGAATCCCGCATCACCGGACTTTCGGGCAGCCGGCAGCAACTCGCGGAACTTCACCTCGGTCTCGGCCGGCTTGTAGTAATTCCATAACGTGTCGAAATCCGGTTTCTGCTCGGCGTTGGCGGAATTCATGGATACACACACTCCCAGAATCAGGATCCAGAGTCTCATATCAACGGCTATCCCTCACAAACAATGCGAGGCAAAAATAATCATCATTGCGATCGGCGTCAACCTGCCGGTTCAAGATGCGCCGGACGATCCCAGAAGATCAGATCGGTGCTCATGGTCTTACCACCCAGCGCTCCGACAAGAACTACAATCTGGCCGCGATGGTACCAGGCGTGACAGGATACCTGGGTCAGGATCTTCTCGACCGGCCACCGCCAGCGGCTTCCATCCGACACCGGCCACTCGAGTTCTCTGGCCAGGTCCTCATCCGACAGATTTTGCAGATACTTCACCCACGCCGCCTCAATGGCCGAGAGCATGCCGGGCAGATCCGCGAATGCGACGCCCTGCGGCGACCACCCCCCGGGCGGCTGCGGTCCATGTCCCAGCCGGTATAGCCACATGCGCCGCGCGGCGACCATATGGGCCATCAGCTCAACCGCGCGCTGAAAATCGGGCGAGGAACGCTTTTCGGCGGGCACCGAGTCCAGCATCGTCAGCGTCTTGGCGTTGCAGTCGCGTTCATGTTCATACCAGTGTCGGAAACGGTCGGACATCGAATTCATGTAGGTCTCCAGTCAAAGTTGGCCTGCCCTAATGGAGTGTGGTTTCGTCTCGATACACAATCATCTTTCGTATGCCCCGAGTGGCCCGATTTGTGCGATCTTTGATACGCGTGCTCACGCTACAAGGATGCAATTGGATGCTGGGGGCTGACCACATTGACCAAGAATTCCAACCGACTCAAGCCGCCTGCTAAAACCGCTAAATGGTACGTGTACATGGCGCGCTGTGCGGACGGATCGATCTATACAGGCATTTCGACCGACGTTACAGCGCGAATTGCGAAACACAATCTGGGGAAAGGCGCCGTATATACGGCAGGAAGACGTCCGGTCCGCCTCATTTACCAGGAACGATGTCTGACCCGAAGCCACGCGCTTCGACGGGAATACCAGATCAAGCACTGGAAAAGGAAACAGAAGGAAGAACTGGCGTTAAGCAAGCCATAATCGTTATCAGGACAGAATTACTTCGCAATTGCACCAACCCCACAATTCGCCTTTCACTCGAGGATCCAGAGACATGGCCAAAGACAATGATTATGTATTGGGGACGCACGATGAGGAGATTCAGCGCCTGGGGCTTCAGCACCGCGTCTGGCGGCCCCGCGCACTCGATGCCTGGCGGCGGGCGGGATTCACCGTCGGGCAGACACTGATGGACGTCGGCTGCGGTCCCGGCTATGCCTCGCTCGATTTGGCCGGGATTGTCGGACCGGCCGGACACATCATTGCCTGCGACCGTTCGCGGCGATTCCTCGATGCGCTCGAGGCGGCCCGCGACCATCTCGGAATCGACAACATCACCACGCATGAACTGGACCTCAGCGAGGCGGCACTTCCCGCCTCCGGCCTTGATGGGGCGTGGTGCCGCTGGGTCTTCGCCTTTGTCAAGAATCCCCGCAGCCTTCTCTCCCGGGTGGCGGCCGCCATCAGGCCAGGCGGTGTTGCCGTGTTTCATGAATACTTCAACTACGCCTCGTGGCGTTTCACGCCGCGCTCTTCCGAATTGGAGGAATTCGTCCAGGCGGCCATGAAGAGCTGGCGCGCCGATGGCGGGGAGCCGGACATCGGTCTGGATCTGCCGGTCTGGTTGCGTGAGCTGGGATTCGAAATAGATACGCTGAAGCCGATCATCGATGTTGTTCCGGCAACGAACTTTGTCTGGCAATGGCCGGTCACGTTTGTCGAAGTGGCGCTTCACCGCCTCGTGGATTTGAAACATCTGACTCCCGAGCGGTCCCACGCGATTTCAAAAGCGCTGGCGGACGCGACAGCCGATCCCCGCACGCTGATGGTCACTCCTGCCGTCCTCGAGATTATCGCCCACAAGCGGTAACGGTTCGAGCGTTGATCTTGCCAACCGGATGGCCTCTGGCGCAGCCCGACTTCACCGGGGGCAATATCCCAGTTGAATGAGATCGCCGAATCGGTTAGACTGACCCCTTCGCCGACTTGAGCCGGCGAAGGGCGGCTTCCCCATCCGCCCGAAGGAGATGCGGACGTGAAGCATGGATGTGGAATCTTCGCAGGCTCGTTGCGACAATCCCTGTGGTCAGTATTGGCAACGGCGGCCATTACGGTGGGCGGGGCAGTGTGCGGGCATACGGCTGATGTGCCGGCTCCACCCCCGACGAATAGGATGCCGGTGACCGACCAATACCACGGCATCACGGTCACGGATGATTACCAGTGGCTCGAGAATACCGGTGACACCACGGTCAGGACGTGGATTGCGTCTGAAAATCAGTACGCCCGCAAGGTTCTGGATGGACTTCCCAGTCGCGACGTGATTGCCCGACGGCTGGAGGAGCTGCATCGCAATGTCTCGTCACAGTACTACAGCCTTGTGTACCAGCGAGCGGGTGCTCCTTGACGTGAATACACTGAACACCGCAGGCACGACGTCCATCGACTTCTTTGTTCCCTCGCGCGATGGCCGGTTGGTCGCCGTGTCGCTTTCCGAGGGCGGCAGTGAAGACGGAACGGTTCATGTTTACGACGTGGCCACCGGCAAAGAGACTTCAGACATCGTCCCGCGTGTCAACGGCGCGACGGCCGGCGGCAGTGTGGCGTGGAATGAGGATGGATCAGGGTTCTTCTATACCCGCTACCCACGTGAAGGCGAACGACCCAGCGGGGACATGCGTTTCTTCCAGCAGGTGTATTTCCACAAGCTCGGAACCCCGACCACCGAGGACCGCTACGCAATTGGGAGGGACTTCCCGCGTATCGCAGAAGTCCATCTGGAAGCCTCAGAGGATGGGCGGTATTTCCTCGCTTCCGTCCGGAACGGTGACGGTGGTGAGGTGGCTCATTACCTCCTCACACCTGCCGGAACATGGCTACCGATCTCCAGTTTTGCCGACAAGATCACACGCGCCACGCTCGCGCCCGACAATTCGATATTCCTACTTTCGATACAGAACGCACCGTTCGGGAAGATCCTTCGGCTTCCGGCTGGCACAACTGAACTCGCCAAGGCGATCCAGATCGTGCCCGAAGACTCGATGGTGATCGTGGACGCCACGCCCACGTCCTCCAAACTATATGTACGGGATCGCGTCGGCGGTCCCTCGCAAATCAGAGTCTTCGATTATGCCGGAAAGCCCGCTGGGGCGATTCCGGTCAAACCGGTCTCGTCCGTTGGAGGAATTCTCCCAATCGGTGGCGACACGATCATGTTTAATGTGTCGGGCTACCTTGATCCACCCGCCTGGTACGCCTACTACCCCGAAACCGGCGCCCTTGCCCGGACCGCCCTCGCCATCACGTCACCAGTCGACTTGAGCAACATTGAGGTTGTTCGCGAATTCGCCACGTCGAAGGATGGGACTCGGATACCAATGAACATCCTGCGGCGCAAAGGGACACCTCTCGATGGCGACAACCCTACACTCTTGACGGGTTATGGCGGTTTCAATATCAGCATGTCGCCGGGATTTGATGCGATCCGCAGTGTCTGGATTGAACAGGGCGGCGTGCTGGTGATCGCCAATTTACGTGGCGGCAGTGAGTTCGGCGAGAAGTGGCATTTGGGCGGCAATCTCACCAATAAGCAAAACGTATTCGATGACTTCGTCGCCTGCGCCGAGCATCTCATTCAATCCGGGTATACCAGCGCAAAACGGCTGGCGATCGAAGGTGGCAGCAACGGCGGATTGTTGATGGGCGCCGCAATCACCCAGCACCCGGAGTTGTTCCGCGCCGTGGTCGCACGTGTCGGCTACTACGATATGCTCCGCTTCGAACGCGACCCCAACGGTGTGTTCAACGCCGTGGAGTACGGATCGGTCAGCGATTCCACGCAATTCGCCGCGCTGTACGCATACTCGCCATACCATCACGTGCAGGAGGGCAAAGTGTATCCCGATGTCCTGTTCATGACCGGCCAGAATGACGGCCGGGTGAATCCCGCCCATTCGCGCAAGATGGCCGCACGGCTCCAGAGTGTCACGGGAACCATTGCCCGCATCCTGCTGCGAATCAGCACGCGGTCGGGACACGGCGGTGGCACCGCGCTCAGCGAGCGCATCGCCCAGCAGACGGACTCATACTCGTTTCTCTTCGACGAGCTTGGCGTACAGTACAAACCTGTAGAATCCAAGGGTCAGTGAAATCATCCACCGAGGGGACTATCGCATGGCATCCGAACAAAATCGTCACCCACGCGGCTTCTGGTTCATCTTCTGCGGCGAGCTCGCAGAACGCGCCAGCTTCTACGGCATGAAGACTTTGTTGTTGCTGTACATGATCAACAAGATGGGCTACTCTGACGCCAATAGTGCGACCGTGGTTTCGTTCTTCACCGCCGGTGCCTATATCCTGCCGATTCTCGGTGGATACATTGCCGACCGCTGGTTGGGGAAGTTCCGCACGATTATCTATTTCGCGATCCCGTACATCCTGGGGCACATCATCCTCGGCACATTCAACACCGAAGTCGGGCTGTACGTCGCGCTGGCGCTCCTGGCGGGAGGATCGGGAGCCGTCAAGCCAAACGTCAGCACCCTGATGGGGAAGATGTATCAGGAACAGGGCAAGTCTCACCTGATGTCGCAGGCCTTCTCCTGGTTCTATATGGCCATTAACATCGGGGCCGCGATTACCACCTGGGCGTTGCCGTTTGTTCGTGACCGCTATGGCTACAGCGCTGCCTTCATGGCACCCACGATCCTCATGGCAGTTTCCCTGTTCATCTTCTACCTTGGCAAGAAGCATTACCCGAAGGAGGATGTCCGCGCGGATGCCAGGGTGGTCAAAACCCCCGAGCAGCGGAAATTGGAATGGGCAACGCTCGGCAGGCTTTCGGGGCTGTTCGCGTTGATCGTCTTCTTCTGGTCTGTGTTTGATCAATCCTATTCCACCTGGACATTATTCGCCCGCGACTACCTGCTTCTGGACACCCCCTTCGGGCGCATCCCCCCGGATGCGATCCAGGGCTTCAATCCTGTTCTGATCGTTGTCTTCTCGCCCTTGTTCGTCTGGTTCAGAGCCAAGGCAGACCGGGACGTAAAACGCAGGCTGACCTCGCCCAGAATTATGCTCATCGGATTCTTCCTCGTGATCTTGTGCATGAGCGTGATGACATTGGCCGGATACATTTCCGGCGCCGAGAAGATTTCAATCCTCTGGGAAGTGGGCGCCTACATCCTGATGACCCTGGCCGAATTGTGCATTTCGGTGGTCGGCCTTCAACGGGCGTTTGAGGAAGCTCCCGAGAGCATGAAATCGATGATCACCGGAATCTGGCTGTGTACCGTCTTCCTGGGCGACACGTTAGCAGGACTATTCTCGCGGATCTACACCGTGACGACACCGGGCAATTTCTTCGGCATGATGACGCTCATGATCATTGCGGTCACCATTGCGTTCTACTTCGTGGGCCGGAGGTTCGAGCACCGGCCGGCGGCGAACGCGGCCCGGACATAGAGGGTTTGACCGACGGAATGCGCTCAAGCTGGGTGCGAAACGGCGAAAGTTGTCAGTTCCGCCGCACATAGTACCCCGGGGTGTCATGATTTCCATTGACGGGATCAATGGGTGCACCGTTCGTGATTGTACGATAGCGTGACCGCCTCGTGGCGGTCACGTTGCATGCATGAACCGTGATGACCCAACCACTCAACGGGGGTCCTATGCGAATCGCAACGATTCTGGTAGCAGGAGTGGCACTGCTGGCCGTGCAACAGGCCGTCGCCGGGGATTATCACTACAACCGCACGCTGAATTGCAACGAATGCCACGTCATGCACGGCTCAATGCAGCATGGCTACAATAGCGACGGCGGCGGGTACCGAACGGTGATCGGAGGCGCTGCCCCCTATCCAACTCTCTTGCGCAATTCGATCAACACTTTGTGCCTGTCCTGCCATGACAACCAGACATTTGCCCCCGACGTGCTTGAAGTCAACGGCGGCCCTGCGCCGACATTGGGCCGCCAGGGAGGCGCGCTCAATCAGCATAACATCAATCCGTACCGGGATGCCGATGGGCACACGCTCGGATCGACGGCTACCGCCCCCGGCGGAACCTGGAGCAACGGTGCCGGATTAGACTGCATCGACTGCCACAGCCCGCATGGAATCGGCGGTCCGCACGCGGTCAATCCATACCGCAACCTCTCAGGCCCCAATTCAGTGGTCCTTTCCTACGCGGTTGGAACTAATGATCTCACAAGGGATGTCTTTGAGCGGCTGAATGGGGGATACAACCATTACGACATCGGCAATATCGATTTCAACGAGCCCAAAGCGGATTCGTCTTACTACGGTGCGTTCTGCCGCCAATGCCATACGACCTTCCATGGCAGTTCTACCGACGCCGTGATGAAGTCGGAGAACGCCTGGCTCCGGCATCCGACGGCCGACGCACAGATCGCTGGCGACATGCTCACTTGGTTCCAAAGCCGGAACTACCGGGTCAAGGTCATGAGCCCGACTGGCGAATGGGGCACACAGGGGTCTCAATGGACCAATGCCCCCGCCACAATCACACCCTCATGTTTCACGTGTCACCGTGCCCATGGCAATAAGCGATCGTTCGCACTGATCCTCCCGGATAGCCTGGGGAATTCTCCGGTTGGCGAAGAGGGAAGTGGCACGGCCTACCCCGGCCTATGCCGCTCCTGCCACACTGAGGGAGTCTAAGAGCGCAGAGGCGAGCATTCGCCCTCAGTAGAGACTATCCCTTTGTCATTTCCGTCCCGACGCCATTCCCGTCGCTACGGCAGTCCCGCTCCTTCGTCATTTCCGTCCCGACGCCATTCCCGTCGTTACGGCCGCCCCGCTCCTTCGTCACTCCCGTCGCTACGTCTCCCCACCCCCTTCGTCATTCCCGCCCCCTTCGTCATTCCCGCCCCCTTCGTCATTCCCGCGAAAGCGGGAAACCAGTCGCGCCCTCACACGTTGGCCTCCCGCTTTCGCGGGAAAGACATCAGGGGAACTCGCGACGCGACTGGCGCGGCCCGTAAACAAAAAGCCCCGCATTCGCGGGGCTCTTCGCCGATGGTTCGCGATCCGAACGAGCCGAGAGTTTAGTTGGACGGCTTGGCTGCCGGCGGATTCAATGTCGCCATGGCCTTGGCAAGATTCTCGTCAGACATCTTGGCCGCCGCTTCCGGATTGGCTGCTGCCATCTTGTGACAGCCCTCGGTGCAACAGGCGTACCGCTTGCCGCTGTACTCGAGATACTGGGTGCTGGCGTCGGGAACGAAGATCTTTCCACAACCGCAAACCGCGATCTCATTGGCGACTGGGCTGCCCATAGCATGCGTCTTGGCTGTCGCGGAAGCCTTGGGGGCCGCCGATGCCTTGTCAGCCGTCTTGGCAGTCCCTTGGGCAAACGCGGACAGCGGGCCCATCGCGATCAGCACTGCGAGGGCTGTACCGATGACCAGAGTGCGTTTCAACACGTGTTCCTACCTCCGTTGAGTGATTAGAGTACACGGTCCCCACTCCTCGGGGATCAATCTTAACAGGGCTATTTCACCCTGCATTCGAACACGAAGTTCCAAAAATGACAATAATTGTCAAGATAAAACATGCCGGATGCCTGAATAATCAGGTTGTCTGCACGGCACGGAGTGAGTTGCTTATGGAAAAGACGTTAACCCGAGACGACGGTTACAATCCGATGACAAGGGACTTCAGCACAGCCAACCTGGGGGATTCCGGTATCCCAGTCCACCGCATGGGTTTGGCGGCAACCTATCGCCCCGGCAAGGCGGCCATTCACGAGGCAATCGACCGGGGAGTAAACTTCGTCTTCTGCTATGGATTCGATACGCAGGCGGTGAGCGTCGTACGTGACGTCCTGAAAGCCGGCCGGAAGAATATCGTCGTAGCCACCGGTGCCTATAATCTGATCTGGGGCCACACCAATCTGCGCCGGACTCTTGAGAAACGGTTGCGCAAACTCGGCACCGATCACATCGACGTCTTTCTGTTCCTCGGTGTGACGAAACCGAAGCATCTGACCGACGAGGTCGAATCAGAACTCGTGCGGTTTCGTGAAGAGGGGAAAGTGCGCTGCATCGGCATTTCCGGCCATGACCGGAAATTTCACGCGGAGCTTGCCACGGAGGGAGTTCTCGACACGATGATGATGCGCTACAACGCCGCCCATCGCGGCGCCGAGGAGGAGATCTTCCCCCATCTACGACCATACAATCCCGGCGTGATCAGTTACACGGCGACGCGGTGGTCGTATCTACTCCGCCGTCCGCGAAATTGGCCCAAGAACGAACGAATCCCGACGGCGGCGATGTGCTACCGATTCGTATTGTCCAATCCGAATGTCGACGTCTGTCTGACGGCGCCATCGAATATCAAGCAACTTCGCGAGAACCTCGCAGCGATCGAAGCTGGTCCGCTCTCCGACGACGATATGCAATTCATGCGGACATTCGGCGATGCCGTGCATGCGCAGAAGAAGTACTTCATGTAAGCGGGGCGCAGCGGCGGGTAAAGACGGATCGGACAGAGCCGAAATGGGTCTTGTAGCTTAGGGCCTTGTGCCCGTTCGCCGTGGTCCCCGGAGCAACCTATCGCGCAATTGGATCGTGGTAGCGAAATCATCCAACGCCCACAAGGGGCTACGCTACAACGAAACCGATTCGAATGGAGTCAATCACCCCGTTTTGCGCAATGCAATCACCGTCAGATCGTCGTCGAATTCCAAGCGGCCGGTGAACGACTGCAGTTCACCGAGCACACCACCGACGAGTTCCGCCATCGGCCGTCTGCGCATGGTGCGGACCAGATCGGTAAGCCGTTCCGTCTCGAACATCTCCCCTTTCGGATTTTCCGCTTCGGTCACACCGTCGGTATAGAAGAATAGAATGTCCCCTGGGTGCATCGCCGTGGAACATTCCTCATAGGCGAAATCCTCGTGGACGCCGATCACGGTCCCGGTGGCATCGAACGATTCCATCGAGCCGTCGCCGCGTACGAGAACCGGCGCACAATGTCCGGCATTGGCATGCACGATTTTGGTTTCCTTCCCCGCAGTCGATCCCAGGCCCACGCACGCAAGCGAGATGAATTTCGGGACCGGCAGATTGCGGCAGAGCCAATGGTTCACGCGCGAGATCAACCGCGCCGGTGAATCGGTCTCCTCAGCGATCACACGCAACGCTCCCTGCAAATTCGACATGACCATCCCCGCCGGGATTCCCTTCCCCATCGCATCGGCGATGATCACGCGCGTCAATCCCCCACCCGTGGCCGGAAGGAAATCGTAATAGTCGCCACCGACTACACCCGCTGCAACTGAGTGCACGGCCATCTCGAATCCGTCGATCTTCTCGACCCGCTGCGGCAGAAGCGCGCGATGGATCTTGCCCGCCAACGTCAGTTCCTCGGCCAACAGATTCCGCTCCGCCTCGGTGATACATTCGAGACAAACCGTCGCGACCGGCTGCGTCTCCAGACGCTGCAGTTCGATTTCTCCCTTGCAGACCGTGCACAATCCGAAATCTCCCGCCTCGACATGCTGAAGCGCGTCCTTAATCTCGTTGAGCAGCGTCCGCACTTTCTCCGCCCCGCCGGCGTACTCCGATTCGTTGATCATCAGCCATTCGCGCAATCCCTCCCGCCGTTCGGTAAGGATATCGCGAAACTGTTCGAGTTCAGCTAATGTCATATGAGACTCCAATCTTGAACAACGTTACACTCGATCATACTACGGACGGCAGAAGCGGGAGTTTCCGCGTTCTTTCAGGAAGTGATGCACTCGCACCGGTGGCCCACCAGGAGCGCATTCGCCGCAGGCGAATGCGCGGATGGTGGGGCGCGGCAGGGCCTCCCCAAAGACCGCCCCCCCCCGCGAAGAACCCCACCATCCGTCCTGTCCGCTATCGCGGACAGGACTCCTGGTGGGCCACCAATTCGATTTACGAAATCACGAGAAAATGATTGCCCTGCGTTGTCAACGTACTATCTTGCCGTTGCAGTACCGGCCGTAACTGTTGGGGGCAGTAGACAATTAGGAGGTGGCGCATGCGGCGCGTGTGGGTGGTTGTCCTTGTGGGAGTATCTTCATTTGTCCTGAATCAGCCAATTCATGCAATGCATAAGATCAACACCCCGCCCGGGGTGCTGGGCGCGCAGTTGGCGAAGCGGCCGCCGGGCCCGTCGCTCACCGCGGAACAGCAGGCAACCATCAAACGGCGCATCGTGACAGCGATGTCCGGTTTGGACAAGATCCACGTCGTCGGCACAAAGACCGCACCAATCCCCCCGGAGGCGCTTGATGCATTGGCTGAATGGCGCGGCCAGAACGCAAAGGACGTCGAGATTTGGTGGGACCCCGACACGCGCACTCCATTCTTCATCAAGGGTAACGACCTGACGCTGCCGACCTCGGCCCCGCTGGGCAAACTCGGTCACGACCTGCGTACAAGCGTCGCTGCAGGGACATTCTCCCAGCTTCCCGAATTCCTCGGATTGCGAAATGCGGCGACGGAGCTACGACCGGTCAGCCAGCAAACGGATCAGTTGGGACTGACCCATGTGCGTTTCCAGCAAACCTATCGCGGCCACGATGTCTGGGCGCGCGACCTGTACTGCCATTTCACATCCGACTCACGAATGAACCTGATCAACGGCCGCTGGGCCCCAACGCCTATTCAGCTTGACGGAATCAACCCGGCGATTGACGCATCCGCAGCCGTCGTTGCGGTCAAGTCACACTTCGCGGACCGCTCCCCAATCGAGACCAGCAACACAACGCTCGTCGTCTACATCGACTCCGACCAGACTCCCCACTGGGCCTGGATGGTGCGCACGTCGCTCGGCTCAACCGAAGGCTACGACGTCTTCATCGACGCGGTCACCGGCGGGTGTTTGCATCAGGTGTCGTTCGTGTATTCCGACGGACCAGTAGTGGGGTCGGGCGTGGACCTGTTTGGGCTGACACGGACAGTGAATGCGTATCAGGTCGGGTCGTGGTATTACATGATCAACACGACCAAATCGATGTTCAACGCTGGTGCGTCATCGTTCCCCGACAATCCCAAGGGAGCAATCACGATCCTGGACAGGAACTATACGAGCACAGGGCTATTCTACGTGCGAACCCCTAACCAACTTTCTTGGGGAAACCCCTCAGCAGTTTCCGCCTCATGGAACTTGGGGATTGTCTACGACTATTTTCTCCAAATTCACGGGAGAAACGGAATCGACGGTGCGGGATCAACAATCCTCGCAGTGGTCAATGATTCATTGCCAAAGTACGCCGGTAACAATGCGTTCTTCGCAAATGGGACGCAATGCATGTTCTTTGGCATCGGAAACGGCATTTGCACTTCCAATCTCGCGGCTGCGCTCGATGTAACTGGACACGAGATGGCGCACGGGGTTATCGGTGCAACCGCCGGCTTGGTGTATGAGGACCAATCCGGAGCGATGAACGAATCTTATGCAGACATCTTCGGTGCCATGGTCGAGTTCTACGCCAAAGGATCATCCGGGAATTGGTTGATTGGGGAAGATGTCATCACACCGAGCGTGCCAGGTGATGCCCTTCGCGACATGGCAGATCCGGCAAGTAGTAAGGTCGGGATTTGTTGCATTTGTAGCAAACAGCCAGTGACTATGTCAGACCCACTCTACTACCACGGGACTGGCGACCATGGCGGTGTGCATCAGAATAGCGGGGTCACCAATCGGGCGTTCTACTTGGTTGCGTCTGCGATCGGTCGGGGGAAAGCCGACACAATCTACTACCGAGCCTTGACGACAGGGAAACTGGCCAGTAGTGCTCACTTCATCGATCTCAGACGAGGTGTGCTCCAATCCGCGTCGGAACTCTATCCTGGTAACACTGCCATTACCAATGCCATCGTGTCCGCGTACGATGCCGTTGAAATCTTCGATGGCCCCCCCACTCCACCACCCGGAACCGAACCTATTCCAACCAGTGCCCAGTGGATCGCAGCGATTGATAATGTCACTGGGAGGGTCGCCCGGTTCGATACTGCGGGAAACTTCCAGTACTTGATTTCGAGCGGAATCGCGACCAGGAAGCCATCTATTTCTGACTCCGCTCAAGTGGTCTTCTTCATTGATGCCACCCAAGCGGTCCGTGCGGTTGGGGCAACAGGAATCGGGGAGGCCCAGATTTCGACGCCAGGAATCATATTCAACAACATCTCTGTCTCCCCAGATGGACGTCAGCTCGCGTATGATCTATCTCTCGACCCGACGATTTACATCTATGATCTCATCGATACCACGCGCGCCAGCGATCGAATTTGGGCGCTCTATACGCCTACATACACGGATTCGGTCGTAGCCCATGATGTTTTCGAAGCGGATGTTCTTGAATGGGACATCACGGGGCGGAAAATCTTCTACGACTGCTGGAATCGACTGCCCAGACAGTACGACACGATTTGGTACTGGGATATCCTCACACTGGATGCGAAGGCCGGTGTCATTCAGAGGGCCATCCCTGCCATTCCCACAGGCGTGACGATCGGGAATCCAACAGTTGCGAAGACTAGATCGAACATTATCGCATTTGATGCTGCGCTGATCCCCGGGTCGATGACGGTGGTGGGCGCGGACTTGGAGAGGAACAGGCTGGATGTGCTTACCCTGACTGGCACGAGTTGGGGTCGGCCCTCATTCGCCCCCGATGACCGCAGGCTGGTATACCATTACGCTGGGGACATCTGGCGTGTCAGTCTCGACTCGACGTCAATTCACGGGATGGCAAACGATCACAAACTGATGTCGTTCGCGGACGCCCCCAACTGGCGCTTCACCGGCCGCGACACACCGGTTGATGTCTCGGACGGCGATGGCGGCAGTGGAATACCGTTGGCCTTCTCCCTCCACCAGAACTACCCCAACCCCTTCAATGCCTCGACAGTCATCTCCTACGATGCCCGGTCGATTGGACCGGCGGCGTTGGAGGTCTTCAATATTCTCGGGCAGCGTGTCTTTGTCCGGAATGAGGAAAGCGTGCTGCCGGGCCGGCACACCTTCACTTGGGACGGCGTGGATCAATCCGGCGCATCGGTCCCGAGCGGATTGTATCTGTATCGCGTGACCGTCGGTGGTGCGCAGCAGACGCGGAAGATGGTGCTGTTGAAGTGATCATTTTGCTTTGCTCAGCCCGAAAGGTCGATCAAGTTGGCTTGACAGTCAGGACAAGCGCTCCGGCAGAACCGCGTGTTCTGCCGGCCCCAGGCGTCCCGTGACCCTGGGACTCTTATAGACTATTACCCCTCTCGCTTCGGCGAAGGGTGCGAGGCCGTCCTTGCGGGCGGCCTCTGTGTTTTGGAGGATTCACGACTGTTTCGTCGAGGTCGTACGCTATCTTAGCGGCCTTGACGCGTTCGCGTAACGTCCTGTCAATAAATTACTTGTGGGCATTTGACACTCCTTTCCCGATTTCTGTTCGCAAATACTATACTTTTTCGTATACATTCTGCCGCGAGGATCAATCGTGGCAAGGTGAACAGACGATGAAAGTCAGCGCACTCGAAGAATACGGTCTACGTTGCATGCTCCGCCTGGGGCGGGTCAGCGAGGGAGAATCGCTGACCATCCATGAAATCGCCGAGCAGGAAGGGCTCTCCGTGGCCAATGTCCGCAAGCTGATGATGATTCTGCGCGAGGGCGGACTCGTGCAAAGTGTGCGCGGACGGCTGGGCGGCTATGCCCTCAGCGAGCCGGCGACGGCGATCACGCTTGGCCGGATTATGGAATCGCTCGCGGGTCGGATGTACGATCCGGAATTTTGCGGAAAACACTCGGGCGATGTGACCATCTGTGTAAATTCGGGCGCCTGCTCGGTGCGGTCGCTTTGGGGTGTTCTCGATGGCCTGGTCGGCGGTGTGTTGCACCGGATCCGGCTGTCGGACTTGATCGGCGACGAAGGCAAGGTGTCGTTTTCATTGCGCAAGCATTTGGAAGCGACAATCGACCAGTTGCTCGGACAACCGGCGCCGAGGCCACACAGCTTGCCGGTGATTAATGGATGAAGAACTTGGGATTACGTATGAATATGATTTGGAGGCACGACTGACCCGTCGTTCCCGCGAAAGCGGGAATCCAGAGTCGACGAGCACTGGCCCCCCGCTTTCGCGGGGGTGACATCGGCGCACAAGAGCTCCCTTGTGTTCGAATGAACGAAAGGCAGAACGATGACAGAAGCACAGATACCATTTCGTTGCGAAGACATCCACGTGTCCATCGAAAGCAAGCCGGTGGTCAAGGGTGTCACGCTAAGTATCAAAGGCGGCGAGATTCACGCGCTCATGGGTCCCAACGGCTCCGGCAAGAGCACGCTGGTCAACGCCCTGATGGGACACCCCAGCTATTCGCTCACCAGCGGACGGATCTTCGTCAATGGCGAGAACGTCACCGAGATGCCGCCGCATGAACGTTCGCGGCAAGGGATGTTCCTGGCGTTTCAATACCCGCTCGCGATCCCCGGCGTGACCGTCGCGAATTTCCTGCGCGCCGCGGTCAAAGCGCGCGTCAAAGACGACTCCGAAATGAAGACATTCCGCAAAACTCTGCTCGCCGAATTCGAGCGTCTGGAGATCGATCCCGCTTTCGCCACCCGCTACGTCAACGACGGTTTCTCGGGCGGCGAGAAGAAACGTTTGGAGATCCTGCAAATGGCGATGCTCAAACCCAGGATCGCCCTGCTGGATGAAACTGACTCGGGCCTCGATATCGATGCCTTGCAGATTGTCTCCAAAGGCATCAACACGGTGGTCAACAAGGACGTTGGCGTTCTTCTGGTCACCCACTACCAGCGCATTCTGAATTTCGTGAAGCCGGATTACGTCCATGTTTTCATGGGTGGCCGGATCGTGCGCTCGGGCGGACCGGAAATGGCGGCCCAGCTCGAGAAAGAGGGATATGAAAAGATTGAAAAGGAAGTCAGCCGGATCGCCGAGGTCGCATGACAATGGAAGCCAATAATCAGAAGACACAGATCCGTCCGGTTGTGAATGTCCGCGAGGATTATCAGGCGCGGTACGGTTTCTCCGATCCGGATGAGTATTTCCACAAGGCGCCCAAGGGGATCGACCACGAAGTTGTGGCAATGATCTCTAAGCTCAAGAAGGAGCCGGAGTGGATGCGCAAGTTCCGCCATGAGGCGCTGGACGCGTTCTTCGCCAAGCCAATGCCGCAGTGGGGCGATACCGAGCTGCTTAATTCGATCCAGTTTGAAAACATCCATTACTTCCTCAAATCCACCGAAGGCACCGAGAAATCGTGGGATGATGTCCCCGACAATATCAAGAAGACGTTCAACCGGCTGGGAATTCCCGAAGCCGAGCAAAGATTCCTGGGCGGTGTCTCAGCGCAGTACGAATCCGAAGTGGTCTACCACTCGTTGCGCGAAGACCTGACCAAGCAAGGCATTATCTTCCTGGACATGGACACGGCATTGCGCGAGCAGGAGGAGATCGTCAAGAAGTATTTCGCCACGGTGATCCCCCCCACCGATAACAAATTCGCCGCGCTCAACAGCGCGGTCTGGTCGGGCGGTTCATTCATCTATGTGCCCCCGGACACGGATGTGAAGATTCCCCTGCAGGCATATTTCCGCATCAACGCCAAAAATATGGGCCAGTTCGAACGGACGCTGATCATCGCCGACAAGGGATCGCGCGTCCACTACATCGAAGGATGCACTGCCCCGACTTATTCGAGCGATTCGCTGCACTCGGCCGTTGTGGAACTGATCGCAATGGACGGCGCGTACATACGATACACCACGATTCAGAACTGGTCGAACAACGTATTCAATCTGGTGACCAAACGCGCGATGGCACACACCGACGCGACCGTCGAATGGGTCGATGCGAATCTCGGTTCCAAGCTCACAATGAAATTTCCCTGTGTCTATCTTGTTGGTGAACGCGCCAAGGCCGAGATTCTGTCGGTGGCGTTCGCCGGCGATGGACGCTTCTCTTAGACGAGAATTCGCGGTCGGACACGTACCCGACGATGGAGATCTCCAGCGACGACGTACGCGTCGAGCACGAGGCCCGCGTCAGCAAGATCGCTGAAGAGCAGATCTTCTACCTGCAAAGCCGCGGCCTGTCGGAAGACGAAGCGCGAATGCTCATCGTCAATGGCTTCTTCGAACCGTTCGTGAAGCAACTGCCGATGGAATACGCGGTCGAAATGAACCGTCTGATTGAATTGGAAATGGAGGGATCGGTCGGGTGAACAGCGCTGCAGCACAAACACCCCAATCCGGGACCGTCCATTTTGGTACCGATCCGCTCTGGGAACAGATCAAATCAAAGCACAGTGGCCCTGACTGGCTGCTGGGGATGCGAAAGCAGGCATTCGAAAATTTCCGGTCGGCGGAGCTGCCGTCACGTGTGGGCCACCTCTGGCGCTACACCGATCCGGCGCTGTTCTTGACCACGAATGGCCTGGGCGGCGGTCAACGGACAAAGGACGAAGGACTTCTGCCGACGATCCTGCAGGCCGAGTTTTCATCCGGTTCACTCTCCGCTGCCGCCAGCCTGCGTGATGGTCGAGAGATGGTCGCCTCGATCGACCCGAAGCTGGCCTCCGCCGGGGTCCGGGTGATTGATCTGCAGGAAGCAGCCCGGGCGTTTCCCGATTTGCTCCGCGAACATCTCGGGTCGCTCGTTGGCGCCGATTTCGGAAAGTTCGAGGCATACAACACAGCCGCCTGGTCGTCGGGGATCGTGATCTACGTCCCGCGCGGAATTGAGATCGAGAAGCCAATTCATATCTTGAGCTCCGCATCGGGGCTGCCTTACCCCCTCGTGCAGAGGCTTCTGGTGATTGTCGAAGATTCGGCCAGCTTGACGCTGATCGATGAATATGGATCGGGGCAATCGAACGGGGACGGCCCATCGCACTCCAGCGCTATCGTCGAAATGGTCTTGGGGGCGGGGGCACGCGTCAAATACGCGCCGGTGCAGAACTGGGGCAACAACACGATTTCCTATCTGACCCAACGCGCCCGACTGCACGCCGACACCCAGATGGAAACGGTGATGACCACTTTGGGCGGACAGGTCAGCAAGGTCGACTGCGGCGCGATCCTCGCGGGTAAAGGCGCGGAGAGCAACATGTTCGGTCTGGCCATCGGCGGGGCCCGTCAACAATTCGATCATCACACAGTCCATGACCATCGGTCGGGGAATACACGCAGTGACCTGCACTTCAAAGTCGCCCTGCGCGGCCGCGCCCATTCCGCCTACACGGGGCTCATCCGCATCGAGGACCACGCCCAATTCTGCGAGGCGTACCAGGAAAATCGCAATCTTCTGCTCTCCAGCGGGGCAAAGGCCGAATCGATCCCGGAGTTGGAGATTCTCAATAATGAAGTGCGCTGCACTCATGGCGCCACCGTCGGCAAAGTCAGTCCGGAGGAAGTCTTCTATCTCGGCGCACGCGGCATCGATCCCGCGGAGGCTGTCCGATTGATCGTCACCGGCTTTGTCGAACCGATTCTCAAGCACATACCCGATGGCGTTCGCGAGCGAATCCACGGGGAAGTGCTCGCACATCTCGGAGAAATTCCCAATGTCTGACAACTTCATCAGAGTGGCCAAAGACACTGAAATCCCCGAGGGCGAAGCCCGCGTGTATCAAGCCAACGGCACACGCATCGCGCTCTGCAAAGTCGGCGGACAGGTTTTCGCCATCGATGACACCTGCACCCACGACGATGGACCCCTCGGCTCCGGTCTTTTGGAGGGTCACGCGATCGAGTGCCCACGTCACGGCGCCTGTTTCGACGTGCGCACCGGCGCAGTGCTCAAGATGCCGGCGGCATTCCCAGTCCGCAGCTACAAGACCTTAATTCAAAACGGTGAAGTATTGGTCGATTTGGGAGATCAGGACTCATGAGCACAACGACGACCGTGCCGATCCGGACCGCCACACCGACCCCGCCAAAACGCGAAGTCGCGAGCACCCGCGAGGATTTCCCGATTCTTAAGCGCATGATCCACGGGAGTCCACTGGTCTACCTCGACAGCGCGGCGACCACGCAGAAGCCGGAAGCGGTCATCAATGTGCTGGTCGACTACTACCACCAGACCAATGCCAATGTGCATCGCGGTCTCTACGCGCTGGCGGCACAAGCCACGGACAAGTATGAGGGCGCCCGCGCCAAGGTGGCGAAGTTCATTGGCGCCGGAGAGACCGAAGAGATTGTTTTCACTCGCAATACGACCGAGTCGATCAATCTGGTCGCACAGTCCTGGGGCACAAAGAATCTGAAATCAGGCGACGAGATCCTGGTCTCCGAAATGGAGCATCACAGCAATCTCGTCCCCTGGTTTATGCTCGCCAAGCGGACCGGCGCGGTGGTGCGTCACATCCCCATCCTCGATGACGGAACTCTCGACTTGTCGAAGTGGAACGAGCGATTCACCAACCGGACCCGTTTGGTCGCCTTGACTCATGTGTCCAATGTTCTCGGGACAATCAACCCGGTGCCCGAAATCGCGGAGATGGTTCATAAGCACGGCGCACTCTTGCTGGTCGATGGCGCTCAGGGAGTTCCTCACATGCCGGTCAGTGTCGCCACGCTCGGCGCAGATTTTGTCGCCTTCTCGGCGCATAAGATGCTTGGCCCAACCGGGGTTGGTGTGCTGTGGGGTCGACGTGAACTGCTCGAAGCGATGGACCCATTCCTGGGTGGTGGCGACATGATTCGTACCGTCTCAATGACCGCCGCCACGTGGAACGATTTGCCATGGAAATTCGAGGCGGGAACCCCGAATATTGCCGATGTGATCGGCTTCGGCGCGGCCATCGATTATCTGGAATCAATCGGCATGACCGAGGTCCGACGCCATGAGATTGAGCTGACCGAATACGCCCTGGAGAAAATGCATTCGGTGGACGAACTGGAAATTCACGGCCCGGCCGACCCGCAATTGCGCGCCGGCGTGATTTCGTTCAATCACAGCGACATTCACCCCCACGATTTGAGCACCTACCTCGATCGCAAGGGCGTGGCAATTCGTGCCGGGCATCACTGCGCGCAACCGTTGATGGAGCGCCTTGGGCAAACTGCCACTGCCCGCGCCAGCTTTTACGTTTACAATAACCGTGAAGACATTGATACTTTGATCGACGCGCTGCAAAGCGCCGGGAGATTTTTTGGACGACGGTAGAAACGATATCGAACTGGATGCCCTGTACCGGGACACGGTTCTCGATCATTTCCGTTCACCACGCGGACACAAGACGCTCGACCGGATTGATCTCACCCGTGATGGCTACAATCCGGTCTGCGGTGACCGCATCACGATGTCGGTCAAGCTGACCGACAACGCAGTCGAAGATGTCGCGGTCAACTGCAAGGGCTGCGTGATCTCGGTCGCATCGGCCTCCATGCTTGCTGAGTTGCTCCCCGGCAAGAGTCGCGAAGAGGCGCTAGGTCTCGCCGACGCATTCAAACGGATGATGCACGGCGATCCGCCGCCGCCGGGGTTGGATATTGGCGATCTCGATGCGCTCGAGGGTGTGAAGAACTTCCCGGTCCGCGTCAAGTGCGCCCTCCTGGCGTGGATGACATTGATCGATGCGCTCGAGGAAGCAGAGAAGAAAGGCGACGCGCCGGACCGGAGCACAACTACCGAGTGAGGATGAACGCCATGACCACATCAGTCGTAACCAAAGAAGTCATCATGGAAACCCTGGGGACTGTCCTTGATCCGGAAATCGAACTCAGTGTCACCGATCTCGGGCTCGTCTACGGCATTGACATCACCAACGAAGGCCAGATGGTGACCATTCGGATGACGCTAACAACCCCTTACTGTCCATATGGCCCGACATTGATTGCCGACGTCAAAAGAGCCGTTGGCCATCTGCCAGGCGTCAATCAGGTGGAAGTTGTCGTAGTTTGGGACCCACCCTGGGATCCCAAGACAATGGTCTCCGAAGAAATCAAGGACAAGCTCGGGATTTGGTAAGGCAAAAGCCCGCACCAATTATCACTTCCTTTCGGAGTCAGCAATGTGGAGTGGTCGCGTCCATCAAATATGTGTTTCCCCCGGCGCGGGAACCGAAATGCAGACAATCTCTGAAGCGCGCGCCATGCCGGGTAAAGGTCTCGCGGGAGACCGGTATGGCGAGATAACGGGCACCTATTCGACCAAGCCGGGTCCAGATCGTGAAATCACGCTGATTGAAAGAGAAGCCATCGAAGCGTTAAGCCGGGAATCCGGAATCACGCTCGCTCCCAAAGACGCGCGGCGCAATCTCGTGACCGCCGGTGTTCCGCTCAACCACCTCGTCAATCGCGAATTCACGGTGGGCGAAGTAAAGCTGCGCGGCATTCGCCTGTGCGAACCCTGCAACCATCTTGAAGGCCTCACGCAACAGGGCGTCCTCCGCGGCCTGATTCATCGCGGAGGTCTGCGCGCGCAGATTCTAACCGATGGCGTCATCCGCGTCGGCGATACAATCCAGGAAGTTTAGTTCGAATTCCAAGTTATGGAGTGCGGCGACAAGTCGCCGCAGTTAAGAGAAAACGAGAGCCTTCGGCTCTCGTTGCGGCGACGCGTCGCCGCACTCCAAATATTATTGCGGCAGGCACGGAGCAATTCCCACTACCGTACTGTCCAGCAGGCTGTCGGATTTGCTGTCGCGGACTTTGATTGTGTACGACCCGCCGCTCAATCCCGAGATTTGCGCTGTCAGATCGAATAGACAATCAGCGCACCGGCAGAGAACGGTCGAGGTATCGGTCTCGATCAGCGTGAGAGTATTCGCCTGCTGATCGATCTCATAGGCAAACTTCGCACAGCAATTCGCGGAACGTCCATCGTGATGCACGCGCAACGTGTCGCAACGGCTCTCGTACCAGAACTCATCTTTCGAGGGTTGCCCGCCTCTTACACCAACGTCAATCTTCTGATGACACTCGCTCTGCGAACTCATCAACCAGATTTCCCCCGGTTGGGTGCCGGAATCGCTGCAGGCCAGCACCAGCATGGCGACCAAAGCTCCCAGAATCAAATAACGAATCAGTCGCATGATACACCTCCCCACGAAGGCGTCCGAGCCGCCGCCTCCAGCCGCCTTCCTTTACTGCAACTGGAATACGTTTCAAGATGGCGAGTATTCCACCATCTTTTCATTTTGGAGTGCGGCGACGCGTCGCCGCAGCGAGAGCCGAAGGCTCTCGCCCGCTCCTACCTGCGGCGACTTGTCGCCGCACTCCAAACTCAATACTCGTCAGGCACTTGGATTTGATCGCTCTTTGACCGTTGCACCGTCTCGATTACGTCACCGGGGGCGGTTTTGAAGAACCAAGCGGCGGAACACCAGGGATAATCCTCTGCGTTCTCAGCCATGCCATGCTTGATTGGATTGAAATGAACATAATTCAATCGAGCAAGATACGATCGCTCGAATGTGATCCGCGTATCCCAGTACTGAAACCACACCTTTCGCCCCGGCTGGTTATCCCAGATGTTCAGCTGTTTTGCAGTCGTCATGTGGAGCTTCCCCAACATCCTTCGGAGAGACCCGGGATTATCGGGGGACATTGCGACGAAGTGGTAGTGATTGGGAAGAACAGACCATGCTTGAAGAAACCATCCGAACTCCTCTGCGCACGAAATTAGGGCCGTGAGAAAGAAATCCCGACGTTCGGAGGTGCTCAAATGGGGAAGCCGCCTATATGTGCCGGCGGTGACCATGTAAATCCCTGGAGCGAATAACCAGTGCGGCGGCGAATGGGGCCAAGTCATGCTACCCACTAGTGCGGCGACGCGTCGCCGTACTCCGAACCCTACTCGATCACGCCGAGCATCTTCCCGACCGAGGCGAACGTCTCCAGCACGTAATCGAGCTGTGCATCGGTGTGCGTGGCGGTATAGGAGGTGCGGATCAGGGCTTGTCCCTTGGGAACAGCTGGGGACACGATGGGATTGGCGAAGATTCCGCGATCAGTGAGTTCCTTCCAGAATCGGAAGGCCACCAGATCGTCACCGATCATGATGGGGATGATCGGCGTTTGCGTGCAGCCGATCTCGAACCCCAACTGGCGGAAATCATGGTGCATCCGGTGCGTGATCGCCCAAAGGCGTTCACGGCGTTCCGGCTCGCTCTCGATGATATCGAGCGCGGCCAGGCACGAGGCCACCGATGCCGGCGGCATCGACGCGGAGAAGATCAATTCGCGGGAGAAATGCTTGACGTAGTGAATGACGTCTTCATCGCCGACGATGAATCCACCCAGTGAAGCAAACGACTTGGAGAATGTCCCCATCGTGATGTCGACCTGGTCGATCAAGTTGAAGTGCTCGGCGGTGCCACGGCCACCGGCTCCGAGAACGCCAATGGAATGAGCATCGTCCACCATGACCCTGGCGCCGTAAGCCTGGGCCAGACGCACCAGGTTGGGCAGATCGACGATGTCCCCCTCCATCGAGAAGACGCCGTCGACGACAATCAACTGCCCGCCGCCGTTCGCATTGGATTCGAGTACCCGCGCCAGGTCATCCATGTCGTTATGCTGGAATTTCACGGTCCGGCCAAAAGACAGCCGGCAGCCATCGACGATGGAGGCGTGATTGGACCGGTCGCCGTAGATCGTGTCGGTCCGCCCGACCAGGCAGGAGATCGTTCCCAGATTGGTCTGAAACCCGGTCGAGAACACGAGCGCCGCGGGGCGTTTCATGAATTTTGCCAGTCGGGCCTCAAGCTCGACGTGCAAATCCAGTGTGCCGTTCAAGAACCGCGATCCGGTGCATCCGGACCCGTAGCGCCGGGAGGCTTCCGCAGCCGCTTCGACGACTTTGGGATGGTTTGTCAGCCCGAGGTAGTTATTCGAGCCAATCATGATCAGTTCTTTGCCATCCACGGTGACCACGGTGCCCGGGGCCGAGGTAATCATCCGGAAATAGGGGTATACCCCCATCGCCATGACTTCGCGGGCGGCGGTGAATGAACTGCACTTCGCAAACAGATCGACAGAGTTTCTCTGAGTTTGGGTCTTCGGAGTTGCCAAAAGAAGTATCCGTAGTTTGATTGTTACCTCGCGCGTCCTTCAGTGCTGCCCCAGTGGCCGCCGAACCGCGCGACGACAAAGACGGACCGATCCAGCTTGGGGGTCACGTCCGTCCCAAGCAACCCGGCGGCAGGGCGACTGTCAAGAGCGTTTTGCCCAAGGCCGGGGGTTTCAAAGTGGCTAACATGCCCACCCGCCCCGCTGTTTTCATCACTGGAGCCAATGGTTTTGTCGGATCGCATCTGGCACGTGCGCTGGATCAAGCGGGCTATCCCATCCGTGCTCTGGTGCGTAAGGGGGCGGATCGCACTCGTGTTGCGAATGTCAACATTGAATGGATCGAAGGCGACCTGAACGATCGCGAGGCTCTGGCTCAAGGGTGCAAGGATGCCGGTCTGATCTTCCATGTCGCCGGACGAGTCAAAGCGCCGGATTTGGCCGCCTATCGGATGGCCAATGTGCAGGGCACAATCAACCTGCTTGACGCCGCCGAGGGATCGAGATCCACTCTCCAGCGATTTGTGTATGTCTCCTCTCTCGCCGCCGCCGGGCCGGCTCGCGATGGCCACGCCAAGTCAGAGATCGACCCGGAATCGCCAACAACCCCGTATGGCATCAGCAAGCTGGAGGGGGAACTGGCCGTGCGGAAACGTGCGGATCGCATGCCGGTGACTGTCGTGCGGCCACCAGCCGTCTATGGCCCGGGCGACACCGAGGTTCTGGGCTTCTTTCAGGCCGTGAACTGGCACATCAAGCCCCTGTTCAAGAACCCGCCCGTTCGTATGACCATGGTTCACATAACGGACCTTGTGGACGGGATCTTGCTGGCGGCCGAGAAACCCGAGGCCGTCGGCGAGGTATTCTTCATCGCGGAGAATCAGCATTACGATCTGGCAACGGCGGAAGATCTGATTCAGGCGGCCCTGGGAACCTGGGCCGTGCGAGTTCGAATCCCGGGACCTCTCCTGCTCACCATTGCCGGCATTGCCGAACTGGTGGGCAAGGTCGGAGGGTTCACGCCCAAACTGAATCGCCATAAAGCACGCGATTTCATGCAGAATGACTGGACCTGTTCAATCGAGAAGGCCATGTCCCGCCTCGGCTATCAATCCCGGATTCCATTCGCCGAGGGCACGAAGCAGACCGTCGAATGGTACCGGGCGAACGGCTGGTTGTAGGGTAAACGTTTATGATGGGCACAACCGGAAATCTGCTTCGCATCATTCCCCCGTGGCTGTTGGGTGTGGCGGTCACGCTGGTGGGACACTGGGGTGACCGGCGATGGTTTTCCCAACGCGGCAATCTCGCCTCGGGCGGGACCGTGTGGGACAACATCTCGGTCGTCCTGTTTGCCAATCTTCTGTTTCTGGGGCTGCTCCCCACGGTGATTCTCGACTTCCTCCAACCGATGATCCCATTTACCGGTGCTCGCGCAGGTCTTGCCGTGGCTCTGCTTGGCTTTCTGTTCGGCCTGGTGCCCGCGCGTTTGCTCGATGCCCCCCGCACCGGTTGGGATCGGGCGTTTTGGCTGCTGTTGATTGACTTTCTACGAATCGGCGGGGCCTTGACCCTGATCGGCTGGCTCCTGGTAATCTGAAACAGCAAAGGGAATGCAACATGGATGGGAGTTCAACGGTGACCGTAAGGACCCAGCCGGCGTCGCATCGCGACTGGAAATGTGAATTCGAAATCGCTCCCGACAACGTGTTTCTCAACCACGCTTCGTTCGGACCGGTCACGCGACGTGGCCGACTCGCCGCCGAATCGCTGATCAAACGCTGGGGACAGCTGGCCCCCGGACCTGACGTTGATGACGAAACGTTCGCGATGCTCGCCAGCGCGAAGGGACGCTTCGCACGGCTGATCGGGGCGAATGCCGACCGGATCGGGTTTGCACCGAATACGTCATGTGGATTGAACGCGGTTCTCTGGGGATTGGGACTCCGCAAAGGGGAACGAATTCTGCTGCCGGAGATCGAATTCCCCGCTCTGGTTTACGCCGTCAAGAACATCGCGAAGAAGCTGGATTTGAAGATCGAGCCTCTTCCTTGCCCGGAGGGATATCTCGAGATCGGGACCCTGGAGAAGGCGCTCTCGCAAACCTCCGCCGTGCTCGCGATATCGTATGTTCAGTACTTCAACGGGTACCGGTACGACCTGAAAACGATCACCGATCTCTGTCATGCCAAAGGCTGTTTTGTACTGGTCGATGCTATCCAGGGTGTTGGCTCCGTCCCGCTCGAAGCCGAACAAATCGGAATTGATGCGCTGGCATGCGGCGCCCAGAAATGGCTCTTCGGGCAAACAGGCGCCGGGTTCTTCTACATCTCCTCACGCCCCATCCGAGCCGTGGAACCGCTGGAATCGGGCTGGCTGAGTGTCGACTGGGGGTACCGATTCGAAGACCTCAAGGATTGGAACAAACCCAGCTTCGCGGATGGCCGCCGCTGGGAGACTGGAACCTATCCATTCTTCTCGATCCGATTCGCCGAAACCGGTCTGGCCATTTTAGAGGAGTGTGGCAAGCATCAGGTTTGGTCCATCATTCAATCCCTGCTCGATCAGCTCATCAGAGATTTGGAGGGAACCCAATACCGGGTGGCCTTCGAAAAGGGTCCGAACCATCGATCCGGCATACTGGCCCTGACCGGTCCGCGTATCCGGGAATTGTACGAGCATCTGAAGGCTCACAAGATTCACACCTCATTCCGCGAAGGGACAATCCGGGTCTCCCCCCATTTCCATAACACATCCGAGGAAGTGACACGGCTGGTCGAGCGAGTTCGGCAGTTCGAGGGCAACGGATGAAACGGCTCTTGCCGCTCGCAGTGCTTCTCGCATTGATCCCCGCGGCCAGTGTGCCGGGGGGCCAGAATCCCCGTTATTTCTTCGGCGATTGGGTTGCCTACACATCTGTCCGTTATGTTCATGCGGCGATCGTCACACAGGATTTCATGTACTTTGGCACCCGCGGAGGAGTCGCGCGCTACGACCGGCACCGCGACCAATGGCTCCCGGCACTCACCACGGCAGAGGGACTGCGCGCCAACAACGTGCACCGGCTCGCTTATGACGGTCAAACGGACGAACTTTGGGCCGAGACGCCCTCCGGAGTTTCGGTGTACCGTCCGGGCTTCCGCGAATGGGAAGACGCCGACCAATTCCCCGACACGCTCGAACAGCCATGGCTGCGTTTTGAGCTGCGGGGTTTGAGTTTTCCTTTCGGTTACGATGGCCTCACCGCGGGATACATCACTGACCCTCAGATGCGATCCTATGAAATCCGGGGGTATCTCGACGACAGCTGGGGAACGCGGTGGATTGGCACGTGGGGGCAATTTGTCCTGACGATCCCGCCCGGGACGTTTCAAATCACTCCCCAGAGGTGGGGACTCTTCCAGAACGATGTTCAGGCAATTTACATGGACTCGTCCGGGATGGTCTTCGGCGGTCCCAATTTCTATGACGGCGCCAATGCACTGACAATCTGGGATACCGTTTCGGGCGATTGGCGCTACATCGAGGCCAGGTTCACCGAGGGTTTCGCCTCGGACAACGTCGAGCGGATCGCCGGTGATCCCGGTGGCCGGTACCTCTGGCTGGCAACCGACCGCGGACTTGTACGGATGGATCGGAAGACGGATGGCTTCCTAACCTATGGCCAGCGTGAAGGCTTGGTTGATGAGCGGGTGCATGCGCTGACACTCGACGGTGACATCCTCTGGATCGGCACCGAGCTCGGGATCAATGGTCTGTACCTGCCGCGGGATTCGATCTTCCACGCGAATACCGAAGCCGTGCGCAATGCGCGTGTCTACGACATTGAGGTGACCGGCGATGTGGTCTGGCTGGCTACCGATCGGGGTTTGATGCGTCTCGCCAAACCCACGCCGGACTGGCGGCGATTTGCCACTGGTGAAGGTCCCCTGGCGGGCAGAGTGCGAGCCCTGGCCGCCACGCGCCACAAGCTCTATGTCGGTTCGGATCATGGCATTGCGATCATCGATCTGACCGGACGCGAACCGGTGGAAGCCCTGGAAAGCCCCAGCATTCTCCCTGACGACAACATCTACGAAATCGCCGTGACCGCTGACAGTATCGTCTGGGCCGCCACGCCCAGTGGTTTGTTGCGCGTGGTTCCCGCGACACACGAGAGACGCATGTTTACTGTGGCCGACGGACTATTGGATGGCTTTGTTCAACGTATTGTTGTGGAAGGTGACTACTTGTGGCTGGGCACCGTTAAAGGTGCCAATAGGTTTCGGTGGAAAAACCCGCTTCGAATAGACTAATTAGAGCCAATTGAGTTTGCCGAATCAACGAGGAGGAAGGGATGACAAGACGATTGATTTTCCTGCTGACGCTGGCCGTCATGTTGTGCAGCCTGGGTTGCTCCCAACAGCAGGCGAGTATTGAGGACGCGAAGGTCGCCAAGGTCCAGGCGCCGCAGGCGTATGATGCCGCTCTGATTGCACAATACAACGCCCTCAACGATTCGGGATACCAGTTGATGGACCAGGGGAAGACCGAGGAGGCGGTGGCCGCATTTGGCCGCCAGGCAGCGTTAATCCCTGCCGGGAAGTGGGCCGCATACAATTCCGCCTGCGCCTACGGACGCGTCAAGCAGGTTGACAAGGGCATCGAGTGGCTGGACAAAGCCGTCGCCCAGGGTTGGGACGATACCGAGCAGCTCAATGGGGACGAAGACCTCGCGGCTTTGCGTGCCGATCCGCGTTTTGCCCCTCTGGTTGCTCGCGCGTCCGCAACGCAGAATGCCAAAGAAGGCGCCTTTGCCAATGGGTTGCCAACCTATCCCTCGGCAATCGCATTTCCCAGCACCGACAGCCTCGAACGATGGGTCGCGGGACAGCAGCAGATCATTCGTCGTAATCGGTCAATCTGGTATGGCTGGCAGCACGCGTCGGCACTCGTCGATCTCGAGGCCAAACGGATGGCGGCGTTGAAGGAGTTGAAGAAGGCCGATCCGACATTCGACTACGGTCTCGAACGGATTCGCGCTATCTCCAGGATCAAGTCAATTTACGTCTCATGGGGACCGATCGCCGACGGCACGGTCAAGGAAGTGGATGATTATGTAGCCACCAATCCATCGGTCGAAGGCCAGAGTGAGGCGCAGTATCGGGGCGGACTGGCGCTGTATTGCCGCAAGCATCCCAGCATGCCCACCGACCCCGATTGGGCATCCGCAACCCTGGCCGCCCGGGCCCGCCTAACCCAAGTGCAACCCGGGACCAAGTTCGACGGAGCCGCCAATGCGTGGCAATTGATGTTTGATTTGATCGAAGCGGCCCAGAACAAGGAAGCCGTTCTCCCCAAGGTTCGTGCGTTTACGGAAAAATTCAAGAACGACGAGCCCGCCATGCAGGTCGCCGGCGCCTTCTTCCAGGGCGACGTCGTCGCCTCGCTCTGGCCGATTCCCATCCAGGCGGTCGACATCGACGACAAACCGGTCAGCCTGGATCAGTATAAGGGCCGGGTGGTGCTGGTCGATTTCTGGGCCACGTGGTGCGGCCCGTGCCGTGGCGAATTGCCGGGCCTGCTCGCCGCTTATCAGAAATACCACGACCAGGGATTCGACGTTCTATCGATTTCACTCGACTACGCCGACAAGACAACCCCGGACGATTATCGCAAGTGGATCACCGACAAGGGCATGAGTTGGCGCCATGTCTATGACCAGCACGATTGGAACGGCCCGTTGGTCAAAGCATATCTGGTTCGCGGAATTCCCAGCCCGGTGCTGGTGGGACGCGATGGATCGCTCGTCGCCATGGGCGACGATTGCCGTGGTGAAAAGCTCGCCGGTTCGATCGAAAAGGCACTGACCGCGAAAGCCGGCGTCTAACCTGAGTTGAAACTATTGTACTGAGAAGGGTCCTGCTGCCAAGCGGGACCCTTTTTCTTTACTTGCGGAAACCGAACCAGAGCAGAAACAGCGGCTTGAGATTCTTAAGCCAGTCGACGGGACGTACTTTGGTGTAGGACTCCGTCTTCTCGAAATTGTAAACCTTGGACACCGGCACTTCGGCCACACGGAACTTCAGCGCGTTGACCTTGAATAACAAGTAGAACTCGATTTCGTACGAAAAACCGAGCCAGGGCTGATTCCAATCGATGCGCGGATCCTTCAGCAGCGAAATCCGGTAGGCTCGAAAGCCGTTGGTGGCATCGGTCAGCCGCTTGCGCAACGCCATGGAAAACGTCCAAGTGTACAGCTTCATCGCGATCCAGCGATGGGGCGGCAGTCCACGGCTCAGCCCGCCCTTTGCAAATCGCGAGCCCTGGACATAATCGGCACGGTCTTCGAGAATCGGGGCGACCAGGGCGGGGATGAGATGCGGGTCGTCTTTACCGTTTCCCGCCATTAGAGTGAAGACATCGAATCCGTTCTTGATGGCGTAGTTGTAACCAGCCCGGATCGCCGTGCCGGGACCAAGGTTCTTGCCATGCGAAATGATCACCACGCGCGGGTTGCCCACGGCGTTGATCGCCTCCACCGACCCATCAGTGGAACCGTCGTCGATGATGAGCACCGTATCGACCACGGCTTCAACCGCCGGATCCATGAATCGCTGAATCAGCGGTCCGATCTTTCGCGCTTCATTGTAGCAAAGGATGCAACTGACCACGCGCAGCTTGGGACGCTGGCCGGCGGATTCTACCGACGATCTCTGAAGGTCAGATTGTGACATAACGAATCGCTTCTCGCGTCTTAGCGGGCGGCCGCCAGATCGGCTTGCCGCACAATCCGCAATTGCTTGAGATACTCTTCGGCGCGAGTGAAGTACTCTTTCGGCTGTCCGCACGACTTGATCCAGGCGACATACTGGGCAATCCCCTGGTCCACCGTGTGGGCCGCTTTGAAGCCCAGGGCTCCCAACTGCTCGGTGTTGGCGAACAAATGCCGCAGATCAATCGGGCGGAAGAATCCGGGCGTTGACGGCTCGATGTTCACGCCGTAGGCCTTGGCCAGCTTGCGGGCAAAGTCCGCGACCGTGGTGGCGCGACCGGTGCCGACATTGAATACCCGGCCGTTGGCGCGCGGCTCCTCGGAGACGAGAACATTGGCAGCGGCCACGTCTTTCACAAAGATGAAGTCGCGCGACTGTTTTCCATCCTCGTAAATCACCGGCGCCAGGCCATTGAGCAGACGCGTGGAAAAAATCGAACAAATCCCGGAATACGGATTGAACAGCGACTGGCGCGGGCCATACGTCAGCGAATAGCGCAACGCGGTGACACCGAATCCCAGTTCACGCCCCATCGCCAGGGTCAGACGCTCTTCGAAATACTTTGAGATGGAATAGACGCCGGTGACATCGGCGTCGGTCGACTCGCGTGTCGCGCATCCGGCCGCGTCCACTCCGCACTGGGGACAGGGAACTTCCCACTGCCCGCGGCGGAAACGTTCCTCCGACCGGATCGGCGGGTGAAACTCGCCATGCGTCTTGCACGCGTAAAGCCCCTCGCCGTAGATCGCCTGAGACGACGCTGTCACCACCCAGCGAATCGGCAACGCTTTCTTCTTGATCACTTCGAACATCAGCGTCGTGCCGAGGGCATTGACCGCCGTCATCTTTGAAATCTCGGGGGCGAATCCGCCATAGGCAGCCTGGTGGAAGACGGTATCCACACCGGCCAGGGCCCGTTCCCAGGCGGATTCATCACGGACGTCGGCTTCGATAAACTCGGCATCCTTGGGAATCCAGGCGGGGCGCCCCTCCAAGTGAACTGTCGGTTCCAGGTTGTCGAGGATGCGGACTGTGTGGCCCCGCTCCAGGAGAAGATCAACAATGTGCGACCCGATTAATCCGGCTCCACCGGTGACAAGTGCCTTCATTTCAGAGTTCCTCTCATCCCGCTTCAAAATTGATGCCGGGAATCTCGTAAGTTACACGGCGCGAGTCCGCGTTGCAACAGAAAGGTCCGCAAATTGATGCTGCGTCGGCGGTTCCTCGCCACAGCGTTTGCTCCCAACACACTCATGGAACGCAACTCTGGTGTGTTATCGTCCGGAAAAATCACTAACAGGACCAAAAACACCCTTGACAGATGACCATGAAACGCGATCTTTCCTTTTGTCTGGGCGGATGGTATGTCGCCGGGGTCGGGTCTGGCCTCAGTAGTTGGCACACCGCATTGACGCTGCGTTCGCTCTCTTCCAGCCCAGAGCCAAGTTGTATTATTAGTTCATCACATCCCGACCCCGGAGACATCAAAACGCTTCGAGCGGCGGAGCATGCCTTGTTTCGTCCAACTCAAGTCATCCCCAAACGACTCGGGCGGGTATCGCACCCGCCCGAGCATCAAGACATTTCATAAGGATTTTGGTAATCAGCCTTTAGAGGCGATCCCGGAGGCCAGCGAACGGGCCTGGCCGTCGTCCGGGAAGTACTCTAGCCACTTTCTGGCAGCCGCTGCCGCCTGCGCCGTCTTGCCCTGGCTCATGCAGTTCGCGACGTACGACTGATAGGTCATTTGATCGTACGGATTCATATAGAACGACGTTCTCAGATATTCATTCGCCTCATCATTGCGTCCGGCCGCTTCGCAAAGCTTCCCCCAGAACAACCAGTACAACCGGTTGTCCGGCATCTCGCGCACGTACGCGCCGATGGACTCGATCCCCTTCTGGATGACCGCCTGCGCTCCAGCAGTGTCACCCTGGGACTTGAGCTGTTCGGCGAGTTGCGAATGGCATCGCCAGTAGTACGGGAACGTAGTAGCCGCCTTGCGATTCCAGTAGCCCCACTTCGTCGTGTCATTGCGGCGATGATAATAGTCGGCCAGAGCCAGCATCTTCTCCGGAAATGCCATCGACAGGCCCACGGCGTTATCGTCGATGCCGTTCTTCGGATTGTTGTAACCGCGATATTTGAAGACGGTGTCCAGCAGCGCCGCGGTCTTCTCGTAATCCACTTCGAAGTTCGCGTCCTCGCGAACGATCTGGAACGCACCGCCCACCATGCGCGTGTGTTTTTCCAGTTGCAGGCGCGACTTCCCCGCCGGCGAGCCGGAGAAGAACACCGGACGCTCCCACGCGTTGTTGAGAATGATGTGCTCCACCACCATGTCGGCCGGCCCCAGCACGTCCTCGCCGATCCGGGTCGGGAACAGGTAGTGCCGGGACTTGCTGAGAGGATCGAAATACGGCTCTTTCGGCCGCAGCAACCCTTCGCCGATCGAGCGATCTTCGACCGTCCATAGAATCTGATCATCGGTCCAGGTAACCGGCAAACCCCACACGTGTTTCATCTGATAGACGTACCAATCCGTCTGCGCCAGTGAAAGATTGATGACTGAGACGTCACGACGGACTCCGTAAACCTCCTGAATACACCAGAGCGGAAACGTATCATTATCGCCGCCGGTAAAGAGGATGGCCCCGGGCGCGCAGGATTGCAGGAGGTTGTAGGCGTAGTCATACGGCGTGTAATTGACCGAACGGTCGGCACCGCGCCAGTTCGCCTGCAACGTATGGAGCGGCAGGAGCGCACCGACCACGCCGATGACAACCGCCATTGCCGGCTTCTGCACCCGCCGCCGGACCAAGTCGGCCAGGCCGACGAAGCCAAGCCCCATCATCAGGCCAAACACGATGTAGCCGGGGGTGAAGAAATAGTCCCGGCCATCGGCGAAGTTCATATACAAGACGAGCCCCACTGACCCCACCAGAAACATCATTAGCACAAACATGCCCCATGGCGGCCGCCTCCGGATCATCCACCAGACGCCGAAGAAACCCAGTGCCATCACGGGCAGCATCGCCCAGCCATCGAACCCGTACTGTGCGCGAAAATACCTATAGAACCCCATGTGCGCATGATCGCCAAGCTGGTTGGCCCACGTCCCACGGCGGGTGAACATGCGCTCGAACATCCCCGTCTGACCGTATTGCTTGCGCTCGATGAAACTGCGGAAACCGGCAAATGTCTGAGGATCGCTCTCGTCAATGTTCGGATTGAGCTGAGATCGGATGGGCAGATACAACTGACAGCTGTAGCCCAGCCAGGCCGAAAGCATCATGGCCGCAAACAGACTCCACGTTGCTCTGGTCTGACGTGAAGCCGCCATCACCAGCGTGATCAGCAGCCAGCCGCCGGCACACACCAGAAACCAGAGGACGTCAGCAGTGACCAGAAACAATGTCAGGCCGGTAACCCAAAAACGCCAGTCACGCCGCAAACTCTGATCAACTGTGAGGATGAGAAGGAAGACAACGGGCATGACGAGGAAGACCGTCATATGGATGCCCACGGACAGTAATCCCAGATACGCAATCGCCAGAAGATATCGATTCGCCCCCGGCTCACCCCGCTTATCGATCCACCGCAGCACCAGCCATGCCAGCGAGATCATGAGGAACATTGAGGCGCCGTAGACTTCCGCCTCGACCGCATTGTTCCAATGCGTCGATGAAAAAGCCATGAACAACGAACCAGACACGCTGCCGCAGATCGTGAGGATCTTCTGCCAGCCGGCGAGTGGCTGGCCATCGGGATTAAGCGCACCGCGAATCAGGCGTGTCAAAAGGAGGAAGGCGATTCCCGCCGCCAACGCACTCGAAACCGCCGAAATGTAGTTGATCCTGGTACCGATATCACTCGACAGCGGCAGTATCGAGAAGAGGCGCCCGATCAGCACAAATAGCGGTGTCCCGGGCGGGTGAGGGATACCGAGAATGTACGATGAAGCTACGAACTCACCGCAATCCCAGTAGGAAAAGGTCGGCGCGGCTGTCAGAACGTACACAATCAACGTGAAGAGTGTAACGACTGCGGCCCACAAGTACTGCAACTGTGCGAATTTGCGGTCTTCCATAATCAAAGCAACCCCTTCAGACTGACAGCCTTCCGGCCGATGATCAAAGAGATGGGAAGGTAAGCGATCCCGGAGCGAGGGCCAACCGAAATCGGCTGTTTCCCATCCAACCTCCCGAACCGCCTCAAGGCGTTGCGGGATGTAGTGATAGTTCCAAAACTTAAGTGAACTGAGGAGGAGTTATGTTGATCTGGTGCGGCATTCTCTTCGCAATGGGGATCATGGCTTTCCTGGACAGCCTGTTTAACTATGGCGACATTTTCCGTCAGGTGAACTCGGTCCTTTTCATGCTGGTCTCGTTGGGCCTGCTGGTGCGCACGACCACGAAGATTCGCATGCGTTCCACCGAGAAGTACCTGGAGCGAATCAGCACGCTGGAAGAGCAAGTCTTTGCCCTGCAACAAACTAACGACAAGGGGCGAGATCACTCACGACGCACTTCCGTCCCTGCTTAGGCGCGAAGTTCCGGATCTGAGGCCACCTGAGACGGTGGCCTCCTTAAGCCAGTGGTCATGGGACATCCATCCTTTGGAGATGGAGTCTCGCTTCTTCGACCAACGGTGAGTCCCTGAATTCGGTTACAATCGTCTGATAGGCCGTTCGTGCCTGCTGACGATCGTTGAGCGGCCCTTCATACAACGCCCCGATCGCGGCCCACGCTCGCGGAACCAAAGAACTCTGACCAAAACGGGAGATCAGCATCCGGTAATCCTGGACCGCTTCGGCAGGTTGCGCCCGCAAGGCCTTGATTTGCGCGATCTCAAATTGTCCCTGTGGTGCCAGCTTGCTCGCCGAATCTGACACCAATTGCCCGAACAGAACCGACGCGCTATCAAGCCAGCCCCGCCGCATGGCGTACACACCGCCGGAATATCGATCCAGCGACCAGTTCATGGCGTCTTTGCTGTCGGTGATCATGACCTTCAGCTCAAGAGCATCATTTACAAAGAGCCCCCGCGGGTATCGGCCGACCAGTGCTTTGAGGGCCCCAGCGCAGGAGTCATACTCACCTTTGAACAGCAACAATTCTGCCATTCGGAAGCCGGCCTCCTCGGCCTCTTCGGGGCTTGGACGGGCATTCAGCGCATCATGGTAGGACGAATCGGCCCCGGCCAGATCGCTGAAATACACACCCAAATCGCCCAACCGAATCATCGCCGCAGCCCGCTTCGTCGCCCGTTCCATTGCCGCCACCACGCGGAAGTGAGTCCGGGCCGAGTCCATGAGGGATGTGTGCGAGCGGTAGACCTCGCCGATTTCATATTCTATCTGCCCGCGCTCCGGGCCATTGGGAATCTGCGTGGCCAGCTCTTTCAGCATGGTCACTGCGACGTCCGGATGACCCAGCCCAAGTTCGGCTCGCGCCAACCCGAAATTCACCCGCGTCGTCTTGGGATTCTTGGGATACAGCTTCAAAAACTCCATCGCGTGGTTCCGTGCTACGGCGAACTGATCTGTCTCCAGGGCGCGCTCGATTCCAAACAGCAAGTGCTCGCCCGGTTGCGCCGACAATTGGTCGGCACGGTTGTACTCGGCAAAAGCGCTGTCGACCGACCCCGATTCGAACAAGAGATCGCCGTACAGACGGTGTCCGTACTCGTTGCGGGGAGAACTCTTTACGATATCCTTCAACGCCGAGGTGATTCCTCCGACCGCTTCCGGCATTTTGACCAGATTCGTGATCCGGCGCTGGATCGTCTGTTTGGCATCCGGCCGCATCGCCAGCCAGCGGAAATACTCCGAAACCGCGGCAGAGTACTCCCGGCGTGCCTCGAACAATTGGGCCAGATTCTCGGAGAAAATCAGCGAATCGCCGATTGTTCGGCGGGCGTTGCGATAGACATCGATCGCTTCGGGATACCGCCCCACTCTGACATATGTCTCCGCCGCCATATGATGCCGGTCGACATCCTTCGGATCCGTGGCGATCATTTGCTTGATCACCGTGGTCGCGGAGTCTTCGAGGCCGAGCTGCCAGTACGTTTCGGTCAGCTCGGAGGCGAACATCAACTCTCTCGGGCGTGACTTCAGTTGGACCTGAAGGACGCTTTGCACACCCCGGAAGTCCTTGATACCGCGGTATGCCTGCTTCAAAGCGCTCGCCAAGGCGTCATTCGCGGGGTCGCTCTTCCAAGCCGGCAGCAGAATGGCCAGCGCTTCTTCAAACTTGCCGGCATTCATCAGATCGCTGCCTCGCACCAGTTCGGGGCGGACGACATTAGGCGGCTGAAGTCGCTGGGTTAATCCCTGAAGCCGTTCGATATCGGGTGACACCGGCGCCCTGGGTTGGATCCGGACCGTGTCCGGCTGACCCGGCATGTCGCCGCGGTATTGGGATAATGCGGCGTTTCCCCAAAGCAGGACAATCGCCAGCGACATGCCGCCGCAGACCCATCGAGGAACCGGTTGCCGCCAGAATGCTCTCATCAATCCACCTTCTAAACATCCGCGATGCTGAATGTTCCCGTGCCCGCGAAAGCATCCAGAATACGGATTCGCGCGGCCTGATCCTAACATTGTCAGTCGGTTTTCAGCCGCATTCTGGTGACAAAACAATGCGCCGCGACCTGTCGTGGCGGGGTATACCGACGCGGGACATTGACGCCCTGGGTCGGCGCCGGTATATTCCCGCGAACCCGATGAACCTCTGGAGGGTAATCGCTCAATGCCAAAAGCACTGATCACCGGAATCACCGGACAGGACGGATCCTATCTGGCGGAATTGCTGCTCGGCAAGGGCTACCAGGTCTTTGGCGCCGTCCGCCGTGCATCGACTGAGAACTTCGAACGAATCGAGCATCTCAAAGACCGACTGACCCTCATCCAGGCTGATCTTCTGGACCAGCTTTCCCTGATCTCCGCCATTGAACAGGCGGAGCCGGACGAAGTGTATAACCTCGCGGCACAATCATTTGTGCCCACTTCCTGGGCTCAGCCGGTCCTGACGGGTGAGTTTGACGCTCTGGGGGTCACCAAGATTCTGGAAGCCATCCGGCTGGTGAATCGCAAGATCCGGTTCTACCAGGCCTCTTCCTCGGAGATGTTCGGCAAGGTCCAGCAGACACCGCAAAACGAAAAGACCCCGTTTTACCCGCGCTCTCCTTACGGCGTCGCAAAGGTCTATGGCCATTGGATCACGGTCAATTACCGCGAATCCTTCGGCATCTTTGCCTGCTCCGGGATTCTCTTCAATCACGAATCGCCACGTCGCGGCAAGGAATTCGTGTCCCGCAAAATCACGGACTACGTCGCCCGGATCAAACTCGGCCTAGCCGACTCATTGCCGCTGGGAAACATGTCGGCGCGGCGCGACTGGGGGTTTGCGGGGGATTATGTGCAGGCGATGTGGCTGATGCTCCAGGCCAGGGAGCCAGAGGATTTCGTCGTCGCATCCGGACGGGCCCACTCGGTGGAGGATTTGACCCGCGCCGCATTTGAACGAGCGGGACTGGATTGGAAGAAATATGTCCGTGTCGACCAGGCGCTGGTGCGGCCAGCCGAGGTTGATACGCTTCTCGGCGATGCGTCGCGCGCCAAGTCGGTCCTCGGCTGGGAACCGACAACAACCTTCGAGAAGATGATCGCCGACATGGTGGATATCGATATCGCCCGAGTCGAACGCGAAATGCGGAATCGCTAGAAATCAGGCACTCGGATGAAGTGCCGGGGAGTTGCAATGAAACGCAGAATGGTTGTGCAGGCGGCGGGATTGGCGGTACTGCTCTTGGCCTTTGCGGCAACCGCGTGGGGACAGGTGCAGGTGGGAACCGTCGATCTCGAACGGATTCGCACCGAGAATCCCCAATTCAAGAAGGCCCTCGCCGAGATCGATGAAATGGTCGCGAAATTCGAAAAGCAGCGTGATTCCCAAAAAGACGAGCTCGACAGACTCTCAACCGAACTGCGCGATTCTGAATCGCGCGGCTTCCGCGGCTCGACCGATAATCTCCGTACGGAAATTCAGGAAAAGTCCCAGTCCTTCCAGCAGTTCATGCAGGAGACATTCGGCAAGGATGGGATTATCGAAAAGAACTCGTCGGAACAATTGAGACCCATGTACGATAAACTCGCCAGCGCCGCGAAGGCTGTGGCCAAAGCCAAGGGTCTCGACTTGATCCTCGATCTCGAGCAGGTCAATCCGTTGTTCGTCGCCGACCGATTGGATGTGACCAACTCGATTCTCGCCGAGATGGCCAGGCAGAACTGACGGTACTCGCTTTCGAACACTATGCCAGCCCCCCGTGTCTTCATCACCGGAATTGCCGGATTCGCCGGATCGCATTTGGCGGAGTTATGCCTCGATGCCGGCGATGTGGTTTTCGGCACATGGCTCCCCGGCACTTCCACACGGAATCTTGACGCGATTCGGGATGAAATTGAAATCACCGCAGTCGACCTGCTGAATCCAAAAGCGCTCACGCGTGTGCTCCAGCGCATCCGCCCGACCTGGGTGATTCATCTGGCGGCATCGACATCCGTGGGTGATTCGTTTTCGTCGCCGGGCAATACCATCCGCAACAACGTGATCAGTTCGCTGAATCTTCTCGAAGCGATTCGCCAGGATCGCAACCTGATGAAGTCGGTCGAGAAGATCGTCATGCTCGCGTCGAACGAAGTCTATGGCCGTGTCCGGCCGAGCCAGATCCCGGTTGATGAGAATACCCCCCTGCGGCCCGTGAATCCGTACGGGGCGTCAAAAGCGGCCGTCGACCTGATCGCCGAATCGTATCGGGCGTCTTTCAAATTGCCGACAGTGCGTGTGCGCGCCTCCAATCACACCGGACCACGCCAGGCACCCGGATTCGTTGTGCCCGATTTCTGCAATTCTATTGCCCGGCTCGAGCGAAAGAGCGGCAAGCGAGTGATGAAGGTGGGCGATCTCTCGGCGCGGCGCGATTTCTCTGATGTGCGTGATATTGTCAAAGGCTATCGGCAGCTCGCGCAAGATGGGAAACCCGGTATCGTCTACCATCTTGGCTCGGGGAAAGTGCGCTCCATCCAGTCCGTGCTCGACTCGCTCTTGAAACTCGCTACGCAGCCAATCACCGCTGTGGTCGATCCCAAGAAGCTTCGACCGGTGGAGGTGCCGATTTTGCGTGCGGACATTTCGCGCGCACAACGCGATGTCGGGTTCAAACCATCAATCCCGTGGAACCAGACATTGTTAGATACTCTTGAGTACTACCGGCAGTGCAGGAGCAAATGACCTTCGGATATGCGAATGACCAAACAAGCGTGCCGGGAGGGCGAGGCTCCTGCCGAGCCTCTTTCCGCGCGGAAACATGGCTCGGCAGGAGCCTCGCCCTCCCTCGCGCTAAGGAAACTTGATCGACATATCGAGGGTACGACCCTTACATTCTGTTGATGATTGAGGAACTCAGATGCCAATGACAACACAGCAATCAGTATCAATTCTCGAAACCAAGCTCCGTGAGCGCACCGCGAAGGTCGTGGTTGTCGGACTGGGGTATGTCGGTCTTCCGCTTGCCGTCGAAGTCGCCCATGCCGGATTGCATGTGACCGGGCTCGAGATTTCCGAGCGCAAGGTTCAACTCGTGAGTTCCGGACGTTCGGATATCGACGATATCTCGGATGCGACACTGGCTCCGCTCGTTAAGAGCGGCAAACTGGCAGCCTCGCTGGATCCCGCCGTCATCAAGGACGCCGATTGCGTGGCGATCTGTGTACCCACACCGCTTTCGAAAACCAAGGACCCGGATGTCTCTTTTATTCTGAGTGCCGTCGATTCCGTGGAGAAGCACTTGCACCGCGACATGCTGGTCGTGCTGGAGTCGACCACCTACCCTGGAACAACCGAGGAATTGATTCGCCCGAGACTCGAGGCCTCCGGTATGAAAGTCGGTGTCGATTTCTACCTCGCGTTCTCGCCGGAGCGTGTCGATCCGGGAAATGCTAAGTGGGGCACCAAGAACACACCCCGCATCGTTGGTGGTACCACACCCGCCTGTTCACGGATGGCGGCGGCGTTCTATGGCCTTTTCCTCGACAAAGTTGTGGCGGTCTCCTCGACGCAAGCCGCCGAGATGGTCAAGTTGCTGGAGAATACATTCCGCTCGGTGAACATCGGCTTGGTCAACGAGGTCGCCCTGATGTGCGACCGGCTCAATCTGGATGTCTGGGAAATTATCGAAGCAGCCGCGACCAAGCCCTTCGGATTTATGCCCTTTTATCCCGGTCCCGGACTGGGCGGGCATTGCATCCCGATCGACCCGCATTACCTGTCGTGGAAGCTCAAATCGCTGAACTACTACGCGCGCTTCATCGAACTGGCCGGCGACATCAACTCCCACATGCCGGAGTATGTGGTGGATCGGATCGCCCGTGCGTTAAACGAAGATTCGAAGTCGATCAAGGGCGCCGATATTCTGGTTCTCGGCGTGGCCTACAAACGCGACATCTCCGACGTGCGCGAATCTCCCTCACTCGATGTCATCCGCCTGCTGCAAGTCCGCGGCGCCAAAGTTAGCTACGCCGATCCGCATGTCGCGGCAGTCCGCATGGACGACACAATCATGGAGGCGGTCCCGCTCTCCGATGCCGCCCTCAAGTCCGCCGACAGCGTCGTAATCCTGACCGATCACACCACCTACGACTACCAGCACATCTGCGCCACATCCCGCATGGTCATGGACTGCCGCAACGCGACGAAGAATGTGCCCAAGGGTGTCGGGCGGGTGTGGAAGCTTTGAGCGCATTTGTACTTTAGCGAGTACGCGAAACACCACCCGATGTCATCCTGAGGAGCGAGCCTTGCGACGCCCCCACACCGGCCTGAATTGAAGCGACGAAGGATCTGCAGTGAGTGCTCTCCGCGCGCGGGGACGAACAGCAGATCCTTCGTCGCTTCGCTCCTCAGGATGACAATTGGAGAGCGCTGGAACGTAGTTGCCATCCTTACAGGTCATCACCGCCTCCAGCACTCCCCCCCCAATCGCCAGCGCCTTATCCGAGATACGTCGGCACAGCTCGATATCCGCACGCGGATCAATATCCCCAATCTTTACGCCCTGATCGACAGGCGTCTGATCCCGCAGCATTCCACGAACAATGCCGTCGAGTTGTGATCGAACTTCGCTCCCATCGACATACGCCACAACTTCACCGGCTCTTAAGATATCGCCAATGTCACGGGCTTGGTGGACGATTCCTGCAACCGGGGCGCGCAGTACACGCTTGACGGTCTCACCACCTACTTCCCCGGGGAGACCAGTATTCGCCTCAGCGGAACCGCTCCAAATGCACCGTCCCAGATTCGATCCGCGATTTGTCTCGATCACACAATCGACGTCCTCACCCGCGACAAATCCCGGACCCAGGCCGATCACGAGCTTCGCCATGCCCTGGACCGTGCCGGTGTTTCGCTTGGCGAGGATCGCATCGACAACGACATCGGACCGCAACGCGCTGATCTCACTCGGATCGGGACAGATCAAGATCGGGATGTCGCCCTTCCGGCACAGTTCATCGATTCGTGTGGACTCGGGCAGCTCCACCCGGTGAGCGGTGGTCCCTTCCACCGTAATCGATCCCTCGTAGATCGCCTCCGAGAACGATACCCAGCGCCGCACCGCCAGGGGATGTTCGACTTCGGTGATAACGACGTCGAATCCGCATCGCCTCAGGCGCCAGGCAACACCCGAACCCATCTCACCACCGCCGCGAATGACAATCCGGCACGAACTGGCGCGACCAGGGTCCATGGACAATTGGAGAATCAGACTGGTGACGGTATTGGGTGCGGCAAATCGAGACGGTCTTTGACCATCTCCCAGTCCTCGTGCGTGTCGACGTCGATTAAGACCTCGTCCGTCGCAACCTTGACCTCGCGGATGTCTTTGTGATGCGCCTCGAGAAGTGCCTTGGCACCGGAATCACCCCGCAATTCCGCCAGTTCCGGCAGGTACTTCACATCGAAAATCACCGGGTGTCCCTGCTTTTTATCGTACACCGGGACGACGATCCCCTTCTTCCCCTTGCCGAATTCATCGACCAGCAGGTTTACGGTGTCGGTTGTCACCAGCGGCATATCCCCGAGAGCGATCATGACCCCATTGCAGCGGGGGGAAATATGCGCCAGCCCCCTTTGAATCGACGACGACAAGCCAAGACTCGGCTGGGGATTGATCACCACTTTCAATCCCCCCAGCGGGAGGCGCTGGATCACCCGCCGGGCCTCAAATCCCAAAACCACGATCACCGGCTCCAGCGTGGCCGCGCGAAAATTCTGCACGACACGCTCCAGCAGCGTGGCGTTTTCATGGACCAGAAGGGGCTTGACCCCTCCCAGTCGTTTGCTCTGGCCCCCCGCCAGAATTATACCGGCTACCATCACTCCCCCCGAAGCTGTCATTACCCCCAAGAACAACGGTTCACGAACTACCTGTGAATTAGGGTAACGGTCCATAGGGGCGCAATAGAAAAGTGAAGCAGGAATCAGGCCAAAACTGTCAGGAAGACCGAGTACTGCCCCCCGCAGACATCCGCGGTCTCGGCACTATCATCCCCGCTCAAATCCAATTCGATCACTCTGGAGGCCTCACCGGTAAGAATCATCTCTTTAGCGGCATGGAGAACTAGCCCCTCGCCGCAGCCACCTCCGATGGTCCCCTGAGAAGTGCCGTCGGCAAAGACCGCCATCTGAGCGCCCAACCCGCGGGGGGTCGATTCCCGACGGCGGACGATCGTGGCCAACACCGCCTTGGACCCCGACTGGAGTCGATTGGCCGTCTGCTCCCATAGTCCGACCAGTTCGTGGGAGTCGGCAGGTCCTGACGTGACTGCGCCGGTGGCAGCCGCGCTTGATCCCGCTCCCCGGCGAATGGCGATCATCTCCCCGGCAATTGCGACGGCGATTTCCATCGGTGAATCAGCGTTGATCGGCAGACCAATTGGCGCATGGAGCTTTTCGAAGAATCGTGGGTCTGTCCCTTCGGCAATCAGCCGTTTTCGCACTGTGTCAATCCGGCGGCGCGAGCCAATCATCCCGACATAGCGGGGGGTTCCGCGGCGCAATGCCTGGAGAATCATCTCGTCATGCTGGTGCCCGCGGGTGACAAGCACGGCCCAGACGTCCGGCCGCTTTGCGCAAGCCGCCGCCGAAGCCCCGAAATCCTGAGCGCGGCGCTCATATGCTTCTGGGAAGCGGGCGGAAGTGAGGAATTCCGCTCGGTCGTCACAGGCAACCACGCGCCAGCCAAGACGCGTCAAAAGCGGCGAGAGCGCCTGCCCGATATGCCCGGCCCCAAATATCCACGCTTCGGGCGGCGGGCCGCACCACGTCATGAAGACGTTGATTTTCGACAGGCTCACCTGGGCCCCCGAATCGAATGATCCGAATGATTGAAGGACCGCGATATGCCCTTGGGAAACCTCCTGAACCGATTTATCCCATGCCTCGGAATCCACCACGTCGAGCGCTGAGCCGGCAGCATCCGGGCGGCTGGCTGGGTCCACAACGACGTGTTCTCCGAACCGGGGATGATCACTCGGCCCGATTACGGTGGCAAGCACGACAGACTTCTCCTGGCGGAGTAGCGAGAGTGCCCTGATTAACCAAGCTGGAGCAGGCATGGGAAGGATCGATTTGGCGCGGATTCGCTGGTCGTTCCCCATTCACAGGAACCAAGGCGGACCGATTGTTGCCATGACAGCCCGATCACGAACACATACGAATCGAATGGAGAGTATTGTGGCAATGAACTCGAACAGAGGTGAGACACAACTGACTGACTGAGCGTTCAGCCCCCAAAACGGAAGGCCGATTCGGCCACCCGCCCGGTATTGCCGACCGGTATCTCGAATACGGAGACTGCCGGACCATCCTTCGCGACGGGCAGGTCGCTCGCCACGGGAGGCTTGGCCAGAGTGCTCTTCTTCCGTCGGTTCCGTGAAGGCCGCTTCTGAAATTCGTTGGCTGGTTGATTGTGCGTCATACGCGCCTCTGGTGGGTCGTCTGGGCTCGGATTTCCCGGGCAAAAATCAGGGAGGGATTCCCAGTGTAACCCCTCCCAGACACTTGGCGGAACGCCAAATTAGCCATTGAATTTGGGCGTGGTGCCCTCATCAACGTCCAGCGTGCCCTGCAACACGATGCGGTACTCACCCGTTGTCGGGT
>JACRMA010000015.1 GCA_016235085.1 Candidatus Zixiibacteriota bacterium | reverse complement strand
CGCTCCCGGAACTTCTGCAACGCTTCCGAGTCAGTCTTCAATGCCATCGGTCGGCAGGTTTGGATTTCCGGGGCTGAGGCCAGGAACCACTTCCTGATCACCACGAAGTCTGCCTCGGTGATCTCATCCAGGTGCACACGGCCAGGTATGGAGGGGTTGATGTCGCACATAGGTTGACTGGGAACAATACCATTGTGCCAGGCCCGTTTCAAGCGGCGGCTGCCGATGAACGAGGTTGTGCGCGAAAATGCTGGCTCTATGGGCAACCATCCCTGATTCTGCCGATACAAGAGGAGTGGACGTTGGCCGGGTTCCAGGTTTGGCCATGGCCGCTCCGAATATTGGTTTGTTGGAGTGGAGGGTTACGGTCCCACGGTAAAAGGGGAGATGACAATGCAGATTGGAATGGTCGGACTGGGGCGCATGGGCGGGAATATGGTACGCCGACTGATGAAGGGCGGCCACACCTGTGTGGTTCACACGCGCAATTCCGCCACTGTCGCGGAATTCGCCAAAGAGGGCGCTGTCGGCGCCGCCTCGGTTGAGGAACTCATAGGAAATCTCCAGGCACCACGAGTGGCCTGGGTCATGGTTCCGGCGGGGGACCCCACCGAGCAGATGGTGATGAAGCTGGCTGGGTTGATGCAGCCGGGCGATATCCTCATCGACGGAGGAAATTCGAACTTCAAGGACGATGTCCGGCGGGCTCAGGCACTGCAGCCTAAAGGACTCCGATACCTCGACGTCGGTACCAGCGGCGGTATCTGGGGATTGGAGCGCGGGTACTGCCTGATGATCGGCGGCGACAAGGATGCCGTGCGGCACCTCGAGCCAATCTTCCGGACACTTGCGCCTGGTCGGGGAACGATTGGGCGTACTCCCGGACGCGAGACACATCCCGGAACCGCAGAGGATGGATTCCTCCACTGCGGGCCGGTGGGCGCCGGACATTTCGTGAAGATGGTACACAATGGGATTGAGTACGGCATGATGCACGCGCTGGCGGAGGGATTTGATGTTCTCCGCAACGCCGGCACGCCAGCCCGCCCACCAGAACAGCGGTACGATCTCCCGCTGGCCGACATCGCCGAGTTGTGGCGGCGGGGGAGTGTTCTGAGTTCGTGGCTGCTCGATTTGACCGCGAGTGCCTTGATCGAGGACCCGGCGCTCGGCAAGTTTACCGGCGCGGTAGAGGACTCCGGCGAAGGACGCTGGACGGTCATGACCGCAATCGAGGAAGCGGTCCCGGCCGAGGTGATCTCGGCGGCGTTGTACGCGCGTTTTCGCTCGCGCCAGGAACATACATTCGCTGAAAAGATATTGAGCGCGATGCGGTATAAGTTCGGCGGTCACGTGGAGCCAAAGGCGGGAGTGTAGCAGGGCGAGTGTGGAACGACTATCACGCTCAGCGAACTTGATTCGGGAATGAGGGACTCCGGGGCGGGCGAGGCTCCTGCCGAGCCCTGATGCGGCGCGGCAAAGAGGCTCGGCAGGAGCCTCGCCCTCCCTCGATAAGGATGCGATGGTTATGTCGGCCACAGGTTCAATCGTTCGCGAGTTTGCCGACTTGGACGCGTTGAGTTCGGCGGCGGCGGACGAGTTTCGCCTGATCGCCATCGCTTCGGTCACTGCGCGCGACTGTTGTCGTGTTGTTCTCCCTGGCGGGAATACGCCGCGCAGGCTTTTTGAGATGCTGGCCACTCCGACTTACCGGAACACTGTGCCTTGGGATCGGCTCGAATTCTACTGGGGTGACGAGCGCATGGTGCCTCCAGACGATCCAGACTCGAATTTCCGGATGGCAAACGAGGCACTCCTCGCGAAGGTCCCATTGCATCCGGCGGCAGTCCATCGTGTGCAAACGGAAAGCGGATCACCTGAGGAAGTGGCCAGTGGATACGCGGTGGAATTATCTCAATTGCGTACAACACCAAACGAGAATCGGTCTCCGGTTTTTGACGTAATCCTCTTGGGCATGGGTAGTGACGGGCATACGGCGTCTTTGTTTCCACATTCCCCGGTGCTCGGACATGTCGGACAGTGGGTGGTACCAAGCCGCGCGCCCAAGCCGCCACACGAGCGGATTACAATGACGGCAGAAGTCATCAATGCCGCACGGGAAGTCATCTTCCTGGTGTCCGGGGCTGACAAGGCGGAGGTTCTGGCGCAAGTTCTCGAAGGACCGGCGGATGCGCAGCGTCTGCCCGCACAGCTCAGTGCACCTTCGCACGGGCGGTTGCTTTGGTTTGTTGATTCGGCGGCCGCGTCGAAACTCACACGCGCTGGACAGCAGGGGAGGTTTCGCGTATGATCACTGAGTCGACCAGGTTCCAGACGGTCACGACACGTGAGCGTGTCGTTGAATATCGCATTCCCGAGGATGAGGATATGACACAGGATGGCATCACCAGTCAGGTCGCGACCAGCGAAATTCCCGGCGGGCCGATTCTTGCCGAGCCGACCGCCGATCCCTGCGTGCTGGTCATTTTCGGAATCACTGGCGATCTGGCGAAACGCAAGCTGATCCCGGCCCTCTACAATCTGATGGTTGGTGGCTCCCTGCCCCGGCGATTTGCGGTCATGGGCCTGGGGCGGACCGAGATGAGCACGCCAGAGCTGCGTGAGCGGCTTCGCGAACAGACCGGCAAGTTCTCGCGTCAGCCTCTCGATTCGGAGATCTGGAACAGATTCGCGGCGCATCTTGAGTATGTCTGCGGGAGTTTCGACGAACCGGCCACGTATGAGGAACTGCGCGCGCGGCTTTCACAGGTTGATGCCACCGTCGGCACCGCCGGGAACCGGATTTACTACTTGTCGACGCCGGCGGCCACATTTCCGGTCATACTCGAAAATCTCCATGCAAACGATCTTCTCCCCCGCGGACATGGGCATCAGACTCAACCCTGGGCGCAGGTCATCATCGAAAAGCCATTTGGACGGGATCTCGATTCGGCGCGAGAGTTGAACCGCATGGTCCGGCGGTATATTGCCGAGGACCAGACTTACCGCATCGATCATTATCTCGGCAAGGAAACAGTCCAGAATATTCTGGTCTTCCGCTTCGGGAATTCCATCTTCGAGCCATTCTGGAATCGCAAGTACATCGACTATGTCGAGATCACCGCGGCCGAGACGATCGGTTTGCAGGGGCGCGGCCGGTTCTACGACCAGACCGGTGTCATTCGCGACGTTGTGCAGAACCATCTGCTCCAGGTACTGGCCCTGTGCGCCGTGGAGCCGCCGGTGTCGTTTACCGCGAATGACATTCGCGACCAGAAAGTCCAGGTACTGAAGTCTCTGCGACCGATCACGAGTATGGAGATTGCCGATCAAGTCGTCACGGGGCAGTACCGCGGATACTGCGATGAACCCGGTGTCGCCAAAGATTCCCGCACACCGACATATGTCGCCATGAAAGTGCTGATCGACAATTGGCGCTGGCAGGGAGTGCCGTTCTATCTCAGAGCCGGGAAGAATCTCGGCGGGCGATGCACCGAAGTGGCCATCCACTTCCAACCGATTCCGCTCAGCCTTTTCCCGCAGGGGAACACGTGCCAGATTCTGGAGCGGAATATCCTGACGTTGCGGATCCAGCCGGAGGAAGGCATATCGCTGCGGTTTGTCGCCAAGGTGCCTGGCGAGCATCTGTCCGTCGGCAACGTGTCAATGAACATGAACTACTCCTCGGCGTTCGGTAAGCCGCTTTCCGAGGCGTATGAGCGGCTGCTCCTGGATTGTATGCGGGGCGACGCCACGCTCTTCGAGCGCCGCGATGGCGTCGAGCAGGCCTGGCAGTTTGTGACTCCGATTCTGGACGCTCTGGAGGCCGACACAAAATCTCCAGTGAACTATTACGCTCCGGGGTCCGCCGGGCCAGCCGAGGCCGATCAACTTCTAGCGCGCGATGGACGCCACTGGAGTCCATTATCTTAGCGGATTCGGTCCACCGACTCAAACCGGCTTACGTGCGCTCGAAGTGTGGCAAGTCGTTGGGAATCGGAATCGAGATTTCCACCACCCCGGCGAATTTTCCATTCTGATACCAGGGCATCTGGTGAATCATCTTCCGCTGGCCATCCTTGCGGATGGTGTAGTGATTCGGCTGCCGTGTCTCGTACAACTGCGCGGTCTTCAATCGTGATTCCCCAGGGTGGCATTCAAGAACATCCTTGCCGATGAGCGCTGCACCGCCGTCGGCCGCGAACGTCACGACCGAGCGCTGGTTCATTTCACGGATGATCCCATCCGCATCGGTAACGGTGATGGCCGCCGGGAATTCGCCGACCCAACTGAAGTCTTTGTAATCGGGCATCAGGATTCACTCCCTTGTCTGTCTGGTTGTACTGCAAAAGCGCAGCGGCCAGCCCCCTAAGGGACCAGCCGCCGGTTCCGAGTTTTCCCCTCTCAGAATTAATCCAGGCTTCGTCCGCCAAGATACTTGGCGAGGAATTTCTCTGATTTCCCGTAGAAGTCAAGCCGGTTTTCGGGACGCGCGAATCCGTGCCCCTCGTCGGGATAAACGATGTACTCGACGTATTGCTCATTGCCTTTGAGCGCGGCTACGATCTGCTCGGACTCCGCTTGCTTGACGCGGGGGTCGTTGGCGCCCTGCCCGATCAGCATCGGAATCTTGATCTTGCTGGCAGAAAACAGTGGCGAGCGTTCCTTCAACATCACGGAATCCGTCGCCGGATCGCCGACACGGGTGTGGAATACCTTCAGCAGTGGCTGCCAGTAGGGGGGCACGGAGGCGATCAAAGTCATGATGTTGGATGGTCCCACAATGTCCACGCCGCAGGCGTAAAGGTCGGGTGTGAACGCGGCGCCGGCCAAAGTCGCATACCCGCCGTACGACCCGCCGTAGATGGCGACTTTCTTCGGATCGGCGTACCCCTTCGCGACCGCCCACTTGACGGCATCGGTCAGGTCGTCCTGCATTTTGCGGCCCCACTCCTTGTCGCCGGCGTGGAGGAACTTCTTGCCGAATCCGGTCGAGCCGCGGAAGTTCACTTGCAGAACTGCGTATCCCCGATTGGCCATCCACTGTACTTCAGGATTGAAGCCCCAGTCGTCACGGGCCCACGGGCCGCCGTGAACGTTGAGAATCATCGGGAGATTCTTTGGCTCGATCCCGGCTGGAAGTGTCAGGTAACAGGGCAGCGTCAAGTTGTCGCGGGTCGTGATTTCCACGAACTTCATCGGCGACAGGGTGAATGACTCGAGTTTGGGTTGCACCGAGAAAAGAGGCGTGCCCTTCCTGGTATCGCGATTGTACGCAAAGTACTGGGTAGGCTTCGCATCAGAGACGGCGGTCACAAGCCAGTTTTTGTCGGCAAGGTCGCGGCTCACGATGGAGAATTCACCGGGTGCGAAATTCTCAATTGCCTTGATGTCCCCTTCAATGGCCGGATCGATGACTTTCCAGCGTTCGCGATCATAATTGAACAGGACCGCCTCCACCTGGTGTTTGGAGGGATGGAGCATCACATCGCTGATATCCACCTTGGGATCCGACGCGATGGTCTTTTCCTCAGCGGTCTTCAGATCGATGACTTTCAAACAGGTCACATCCGATCCACGGGAATCGCCGATGTACATTCCCTGGCCATCCGGCGTGTAGCCGAACGGCTGACCTTCGTCTTCGGGACCCCAGTGGATGAGCGTCTTGAACGAATCGGCCGCCGTCTCGCGGTATAGCAGATCGAACCCGCCGTCCGCCGCCGCTGCGTACGCGCCGCGCACGTTGTAGTTGAAGTCCGGAACCCAGCCGACGATGTTGCCGCTGTTCTCCCCGACCAACGTCGGATTGCCGGTGGTCAGATCGATCTGGTACAGATCCATTGCGCGGGGATCGCGCTTGTTCATCTGCACGAGGATTTCGTTGGGAAGTCCGGGCTCAACCGCGACGATTTGCGCCTGAACGTTCTCGAACGGCGTGAGATCGCGCACACCGCCTTTGTCGAGGTCGACGGCGTAAACATGCCAATTCTCGTTGCCACCCTGGTCCTGAAGGTAAAGGATGTGCTTGTTGTCCATTGCCCAGGAGTGAATCCGAATGCCGCGGAGTTTGTCGTCGGTGACGACCTTGTCATCATTCTTCCCGATCGTCTTAACCCAGACGTTGAGCACGCCGTCTTTTGGGGCGAGGTAGGACATCCGCAGTCCGTCAGGGGAGATTCTTCCCTGCGCCCGTTCGGGATTGCCAAACAGCAGGTCGCGGGGAATCAAGGTTGGCGCCGCCGCAAAGCTGTTTGCCGCCCAGCCCATCGCCATTCCCACTGCCAACATCGCCACCCCCCGTTTCATTCTTGTCAGTCCGGTCTTGCTCACGTTACTCCTCCCATCGTTAACAGCACCACGCCACTCTCATCACTCGTTTGACGAAAGTCCGGCGATATGGTTGCGCCATACCGCTACGCACCCGCCAACGCGATGCGCGCGAGTGATCGCGCGCCCAATGGTATAGGGGTGGCACGGGCGGGACAAGATCAATTGTCGGGCGGCAAAGAATTTGCCAACCGATGAGACGCGCTCAGCCGTTTCGTGCGGATGCAAGACGGGCCACGTGTGAAGACACGTGGCCCGAACGATTCGCAGACTGCCGAAACGACAGGAGTTCTATCTTTTCAGCACAATCGTAAACGTGTGCGAGAATCCGCCATCCCCCTCGACACGGCAGAAGTAAACTCCCTCAGCGGCAGTCTTGCCGTGGCTCTTTCCATCCCATTGAATCTGGGCACCCGGCGCGAATCTCCCCAAGTCCTGCACTTTCTGGCCGGTCAGGTCATAGATGACGACATTCACGTTGATGCTCAGGCCAATCGTCATCATGGCCGACTCTTTGTCGGGATTGAACGGGTTGGGGGAAACACTCATCTCCAGCCGGGGATTGACGGTCAATGTCGCAGGAATGTGGAAGGATCCCTTGACCGGATCTGTGGTGGTGATCTCCACGCTGTCGACATAGGTGCCCACGGCTTTGCCGGTGATCAAGGGAATTACGGACATTGAAAGCGAAGTGCCGCCCGGTATCGAGCCCGATGCCGGCATCACGGACGCCCACTCGGGGTGATGAGTGACGTTAACGTCGACGGAGACATCGGTGCCGTTCGTGATCGCCAGTTCCGATGCGACAGGATTGGGGCCTCCGACAGTGCCGGTGAACGATAGAGACGTTGGAAACACCGTCAGAGCGGCGCCGCCATAGAGCCGTCGCGCGCGGGCGGCTGACGTCAGCAGCCCGATTCGGGTCGTGTCGCCGATAATTGCGAAGGCGATACTAATCGATTGGCCCGTCGGGATTGAAAACGGACCAGTCGCAATCAGGTGCGAGCCATCGCCGCCATTCAGCGGGCCATTCTGATCGGTTCCGCCCGTCATGGCCAGCCACTTCTCGGAATTGGAGAAGCCGTCGTAAATTTCCGGATTGTTGTCGTAGTAGCGGTAGGCGGTTGTTCGAGGTGCCGTAAGCGCCACTACGCCACGGAACCGCTTACCGTCGCGTTCGTTCATCCACCCCAGACCAGAGGCCGGATCGTATCCGCCGCTGTCACTGTGGGCCTGCATGGTGTCGGTTGGAGACCAGGGAAAGTCCCAATCGAAATACAGACCCGCACGCAGAGCGCTGATCGGCGCGCCGGAACGATTGTGGATGGTGTACTCGAGAATCAGGTTGTTGGCATCTGGAAATCCCAGTGCATTGCGAACATTGTCTGAGACGTGATTCGGATCGGTGCCAACGAGGAATGCACCCTCGAAAATACTCTGCATGGGATCGTCACCGAACAGATACCCCTGACCGCCGGCGCGCGGCGCCAGTCCGGTCGCCTCAAGCCCGAACGTGCCATGCGACGAGACCGTCATCCGGAAGTTGCCGGCCGAGTGAGTGTACAGTTCTTCGGTCTGGGCGGGCCCAACCTGGATCGCGCCATGCACGATTTTGGAATATCCCCCGCTTCCGGCGATTTGGAATTGCACGGGCAAGCGCTCGCCGGGGATTGCGTCGGCCGCGACTGCGAATGTGAATCGGTTGGTATAATTTCCCGCCGTGTCGCCGATGCCGCCAAAATCTCCGAATGATGCGCTGGCGCTGGTAACCGTCAAGCGTGGGTCATCCGCGACAAGCGTCACTGTGACGTTGGATACCGCCGGTCCCTGGGAGCGAAGAACGATGACCATCGATGATGTGTCGCCGGGTGCCGGGAGATTGTACAAATCGCGCTTGATATGAAGCGACGGCTGTGTATTCGCGGGCATCAGCCGCAGTGCCCCCATGATGTCAAGCAGTCCCTGACCCCAGTCATTATCCGGGCCCGGTGGCAATGGACCAAGGTAGCGTGCGCCATGAAGAAGTGCCCATTTGATCGTGTCGACAGTGGCGTTCGGATTGTATTCGCGCAAAAGCGCCACGGCGCCCGAAGCGTGAGGAACGGCAAACGACGTTCCATAGGCCTGGTTTGTAAAGCCTCCACCGGGATTCGTCGTTTTGATCAGGTATCCCGGTGCGACGATTTCTGGTTTGACCGTCAACAGGTCGCACGTCGATGGGCCGCGCGAAGACAACTGATCGATGGTGATGGGCTGTCCTTCTAGTAACGCGTTCACCATCCCCACCGAAAAGGCATTGGTCTCGCTGGCGGTTCGATTCGCGGGATTGCGGATCGAAACGGCACCAGCGGCTTCGACGTTGTCGATCGCATTCCAGAAGGCATCGATGCATGAGCCAGTGGAATCGTAACGAAGATTGCCGTCCAACAAGGACAGACCCCAGGAGTTATTGACAACATCGGGGACATCTTCCTCCGTGTTCGGGTCCCCATCGGGATCGGCGGACCATTGCAGGGCCTCAACGATGCTGGTGCCGACAATGTCAATGGCCGCAGCCGAAATCCATTGGGCATCATAACAGACCCCCAACGTGTCCATGGATACGACCGAGTCCCTGGCGACCATGATTCCGATAACATTCGTTCCGTGCGTGGGGAGTTGCCCGGGGAAAGTGCGGGGAACCGTATCATCGGTCTGCGGATTGAACCAGCTCTCCTTGACGGAATAGCCGTTATGCCCGCGCCATTTAGGAGACAACAGACGATGTCTTCCGTCGACACCCGCGTCAATTGTCGCGACCAATCGTCCAGCGCCGGTGTACCCCAATTTCCATAATGAGTCTGCTTTGATGGCACGGAGTCCTGGCTGGGCAGTGCCGGCCACTTCTGCTGGGGCAGCTCCGATCGGAACCGGAATCGGTTCAACCCAACTCACCGCCGGCATGGCAATGATTTCTTCGACGTCGGCGCGGTTGGCCATTTCGGAGATGGCGGAGGGGGTCATACGCGCTGTGATGATGTTATCGATCCAGAAATTCCGGACATCTGTGACCCGGCCGGAATAATCGGGGGAGGCCAGCGCGCTGAGGATCAGGGACTGAGAAGCATCCGCCGCGGCTCGCAACGATTTGACCGCTTCACGATGTTGATCCGCGCGCGTCGCGTACTGGGCGGCCAACTGGCGCTTCAGGCCCGAGCCGAGGAGCGTCCCCTTGGGCCGGATAATGACTTGCACCAACTCATCCGGTCCGGATGCCAGAAGCCGTTTCTCCAACGACGTCTCGATCTTGCCGGCGCGAGCCTCCTGACCAGCCAGGAGGACCGTGGACGCGATCAATCCACTTAAGACGAGCCAGAATACGGAAGTTCTTTTCATGATTTGTTCTCCATCTCCTTATTCCCGCCTGAAAGTGAAGCGGGAGTCACAAGAATGATCGGCCAGTTCAGTGCCCTCATTTGATTTTCGGCATATGGGCCCCGCTAAACTATGGCATTTGAGCGGGCGGGTCAGCCCCAAAATAGGGGAAAGAAGCCCGCAATGCAGGGGTTTCCTTTCGGAAGGTCCCAGTCCTTGTCTGATGGAATCCTCGTGATCCTGCTGGCTGGCGTTACCCACCGATCCGTGCATCATGTCAGATCGAGATTTCCATGGGGTTGGCGGGCGGAATCATCTATCATGTTAAACCGCGATTGAGGTCGGCGCGTTCCCACGCAACTTGGGGCACCCGGGAGCCGGTCGAACGCGAACGGTATGGAGAAAACTCCAGGAGTACGAATGAAAACTCAGACACGATCCACGAAGCGCCGGTTGATCGGCATCGACGATATCACCCGAATCAAGTTTGTGCGTCCCCCCGCGCTTTCAAACGACGAGTCTTCCATCTGCTTTTCCGTCGAAATGGTGGCGGACGACCGAAAGAAGTACAACTCCCATTTGTGGCGCTGCGGTGTCGATGGCACGGATCTGCGCCAATTGACCTTCGGTGACCGCTACGATTCCGCGCCGGTATTCTCTCCCGATGGCCGCTGGATTGCGTTCTTGTCCAAGCGAGGCGACCAGCCCGGCATTCATCTGCTTCCGACGGATGGCGGAGAATCGCGCCCGCTGGTGGAGAAGGATGGGAGCTTCGCCTCCCTCGTATTCACACCGGATTCGCGGTCCATCGTTTGTGCATTCCGGGCCAATGATCCTCAACCGGAATCCGAAAGTGATGGAAAAGCGACCGGCGATGGGGATGCGGCCGAGAAGAAACCCAAACGCGGCGCCCCGGTGCAGAGGCACATCGATCGGCTTCTCTATCGGTTTGATGGCGAAGGGTATCTGCCCAAGGATGGTTATCACCTCTGGGTATTTGATCTCGCGTCGGGCAAGGGCCGGCAATTGACGAAGGGACGTTTCAACGAGTTCAACCCGGCAGTTTCTCCCGATGGCAAGCTGGTGGCGTTCGTGTCCAATCGTCAGCCGGACCCAGACCGCGATTCATCTCTTCAAGACCTGTTCATCGTGCGAATTGCGGGAGGCGCGATCCGGCGCATTCCGACACCCTCCGGACCGGTGGAATCCCCGTCGTTCTCTCCCGATGGCCGCCTGATTACCTACCTTGGCCACGCGGATCCGGACAGCGCCTGGGGGAGCAGCCCCATGCATGTCTGGTCGGTTGGCGCTGATGCCATCGTACGATCGCGAGACGGCCGATATGACCATCTCGGATGCCGGGGAAGGGCACGGCTCGATTTCCCCTCAGTGGTCGCCGGACGGCAAAACGATCACCGTGCTCATCTCCGATACCGGTGCAACGTGTCTGGCGCGGTTTTCGGCGCGCGGCGGATCACCCCAGCCGCTGTTCCACGCAAAGTCCCATGTTCAGGCCGCATCGTTTGGGAGACTGGGACGCCGCGCGGCGCTGCTGGTGGGCGATTCCACCCATCCCGCGGAGATTGCGGTCCTGGATTTGAATCGGCGTTCGGCTCCAGTTAGGAATACCAGGTTCAACGACGCGTGGCTTAAGGAAGTGTCGGTCAGCAAACCATCGGAGGTTTGGTTCACGTCGACGGGAAAGACGCGAGTACAAGGCTGGGTGTTGAAACCGCCAAACTTCCGTCCTGGAAAGCGCTACCCCGGAATTGTCGAGATTCACGGCGGCCCACGGGCGCAATATGGGTATTCCTTCTTCCACGAGATGCAGCTTCTCGCTGCCCGCGGTTACGTAGTATTCTACTGCAATCCCAGAGGATCGCAGGGCCGGGGCCGGAAGTTCACCACCGCCATCACCAATGCCTGGGGCACGGTTGACTACGAGGATATCATGGCGGGTGCCGACTGGTTCTTCGCGCAATCGTATGTCGATTCGCACCGAGTGGGTGTGACCGGCGCATCATACGGCGGGCACATGACGAACTGGATCGTCGGCCACACGAACCGGTTCAAGGCGGCGGTGACCCAGCGTTCGGTCGTGGCGTTGAAATCCTTCTACGGGACGTCCGATATCGGCTGGGAGTGGCATCGTGAATTCGGCGGAACGCCATGGCAGAATCCGGAAGGTTACGAGCGCATGTCGCCGCTCACATACGCGAAGAATGTGAAGACGCCACTGTTGATTCTGCACAACGAACACGACTACCGCTGTCTGATCGAGCAGGCCGAACAGTGGTACACAACGCTCAAGATGATGGGCAAGCGGGTGGAACTGGTGCGTTTTCCAGAGGAACCGCATGGGCTTTCCCGGCACGGACGGCCTGATCGCCGGATGGCCCGATTGGAACATATACTCCGATGGTTTGACAAGTATCTCTCGCGACGTTGATTCCGCGTCCTGGGAGCAGTGCAACCATCCTGGATTTCTTGCGTAGAAGTGTCTTGGAGGTCCGGCAGAAGTCTGCCCGACAGAGTTACTAATCCGATACACCCCGCCACGGGGAGAACTTATGGGAGGGTCTCATGAAGTTTGGTCGGCGCTTTGTATTTGAAGCAGCAGTCCTTTCTGCAGCACTGATTTTGGTTTCTTGCTCGACCCAGGGTCCGACCGCACCAACCGAGAATAACCAGATCTTGGACCGTTCCGTCGTTCCGGTGGGTGAAACGTTCTGCAATGTGAAGCTGGGCGCACCGGCCAGCCAGATCATGAGCAACGGCATTCCATTCGAGGTGTCTTGCGAAGACATGGGCACCGCATCGATGAAGATCACGCGTTCGTTCACCAACCGGTTTGGTTGCCCGGTCTGGGTCGAAGGCTCGGTTAAGTGTGGTGGCACCGGCAACAGCTACGATTTCGAGATGTTCATTCTTCAGGCCGGCCCAGGTTGTGAGGTCGATGGCGGGTTTATTCTGATCAGCGGCCCGCGGTTGGGTTACGAGAGAATGCTTCGGCTGCCGGTGAGCACTCGCCTGAGTTCTGTCACCCGGAACGTGGCGAACTAGTGATCGTGGGCACGTTCGAATTCCAAGCGAGATCGAACAAGCAGATTTCCCAAGAGCAACCGGGTGGCAGGATTTGCCCCCGGTTGCTCTTTTTAATTTCGAATGACTCACTCGAAGCGGTTCTGCCATAGCCACTTGAAGTCCAAATACCAATTGCTTTTCCCGGATCACGACAGTACCATTGCCCCAATGTTGTCGGCGTAAACCGGGAGGGAACGTGATCCGTCAGATGGTTAAGTTGAATTGGCTAAGAGGGTTGGCGCTACTCGCGTTGGCTCTGCTCGGGGTGGCGGCGTGCTCACAGAATGAGAATGTAATCCGCATTGGAGTATTCAATTCACTCACCGGTGGAACAGCCACTTTTGGAATCTCTTCGACCAACGGCATCAAAATGGCAGCCGAGGAGTGGAACGCCAAGGGCGGGCTGTTGGGCAAGCAGATACAATTGATCGTTGAAGACGATCAAAGCAAACCGGAAGAGGCGGCGATGGTTGTGACCAAGCTGGTCAACCAGAATCGCGTCGCGGCGATTTTGGGCGAGGTTGCTTCCTCGCGCACTCTGGCCGGTGCGCCCATCGCGCAAAAGGCCGGTATTCCTCTTATTACACCGGCATCGACCAATCCCAAAGTGACCAAAGTCGGAAGCTATATCTTCCGTGTTTGCTACACCGACTCATTCCAGGGTGCCGTGTGTGCCCGCTTCGCGGTCCAGAAACTCGGCTTGAAGCGTCTGGCGATCCTGACCGACGTGAAGAACGATTACAGCATCGGGCTCGCCGATTATTTCAAGCGTGATGCCGTCCTTCTGGGTGGAGAGATCGTGAGTGAGGAATCGTATTCCGAAGGTGACACCGATTTTCGCGCCCAGCTCACCTCGATCAAGGGAGCCAACCCCGAAGTGATCTTCATCCCAGGCTATTACACGGAAGCCGGGCTGATCGCCAAGCAGGTCGCTGAGCAGAACATGAACGTCAAACTGATCGGCGGCGATGGGTGGGATTCACCGCGAACCGTTGAGATCGGCGGTGCGGCCGTTGAGGGTGCTTTCTTCTGCAATCATTATTCGGCCGAGGACACCAGCCAGATGGTTCGGACGTTTGTGGCGAATCATGTCAAGAAGTATGGCTATGTGCCGGATGCCATGGCCCCCTTGTCGTACGATGCGGCGGAGTTGCTGTTCGACGCAATTCAGAGAGCCGGATCGATCGAAGGGTCGAAGATTCGGGATGCGATTGCCCAGACGAAAGATTTCCCGGGTGTCTGCGGCAACATCACCATCGACGCCGAGCGTAACGCCCGAAAGGCCGCCGTTATGTTGCAGATCAATCAGGGCAAACTGAAAGTCTACGACGTTATCCAACCCTAACGGGCGGCGGACCCCGTCTTGTCGCAGTTCGTTCAGCAACTGGTCAATGGTCTGTCCCTGGGGGCGATCTATGCATTGATCGCCCTGGGGTACACCATGGTCTATGGCATCCTGCGCCTGATCAACTTTGCGCATGGTGACGTGTACATGGTGGGGGCTTTCGTCGGGTATTACCTCGGGCGCCTGGTCAGTGCGGGCGCCGCTTCGTCGTCGCCGTCGGTGGTCAATTTCTTTCTCGTGCTCGGTGGCAGCATGGCCGCCTGCGCACTCCTGGGCTGGGTGCTCGAACGCAGCGCGTATCGCCCGTTGCGAAAAGCCCCCCGGCTCAATGCGCTGATCACCGCCATTGGGATCTCGCTGCTTCTCGAAAACCTGGGCCAGCTGGTTTTTGGCGCCGACCCCAAGGACTTTCCCACTCTGGTTGAGCGTACCTCCCTCTCCGTCGGCATCGTGACCTTTTCAAACATTCAACTGATCGTGATTGTAACCGCAATCGTGCTCATGCTCGGGCTGCAGTACATTGTCCATCGCACCAAGATGGGCACAGCGATGCGCGCGGTATCGTTCTCCCATGACGCCTCCGGGCTGATGGGCATCAATATCCATCGCGTCATCTCTTTCACGTTTGTGCTTGGTTCCGCGCTCGCGGCCGCGGCCGGGATTCTGGTGGGGCTTTACAATCCCAAGATCGACCCGCTGATGGGCATCATGCCCGGTTTGAAGGCGTTCGTGGCGGCTGTGCTTGGCGGGATCGGCAACATTCCCGGCGCCATCGTGGGCGGTTTGATCATGGGCGTCGCGGAGACACTCACAGTCGGGTATCTCTCATCCACCTACCGCGATGCGATCACATTTGTGATTCTTGTCGCGGTTCTGCTCTTCCGCCCCACGGGGCTTTTCGGCACAACGGCCCGGGCGAAGGTCTGATCGATGAAACAGCGCGGCGCGACCAGAACTCTACTTGTGGCTGCGTTGTACCTTGCCGTGCTTCTCGTGTTGGGAAGCACGCTGATACCCTTCATCGGGCCTTACTACACCCAGGTTCTGATCTTCATCGGCATCAACATCATCCTGGCCGTCAGTCTGAATTTGATCCTGGGATTTGCCGGGCAGTTTTCCATCGGCCACGCCGGATTTATGGCGTTGGGCGGATACACCTCGGCGGCGCTGTCATTCTATGTCCTCGCGCCTCTGCTGGCGGGGTTTGGGACTGGGGGGTTGATCAGCGCGATCAGCGAACCGGCGGCGCTGGCAGTCTCGCTGTTGGTGGGCGGAATTGCTGCGGCGCTCGCCGGGCTGCTCGTGGGCATCCCCACATTGCGTCTCCGCGGCGACTATCTGGCGATCGCAACATTGGGAATGGGTGAAATTATTCGCGTCGTCATCCTTAACACCGATTTTGTCGGGGGGGCGCGCGGGTTCACCGATATTCCCCGCTGGACGACCTTTACTTGGGTGTTCCTGCTGGCCGGACTTTGCATTCTGGTAGTTCGCAATCTGATTGCCTCGACCATGGGTCGGGCACTGATCGCGGTGCGCGAGGACGAAGACGCCGCCGCCGCGATGGGAATCAATACCACACGGCACAAGGTCTTTGCCTTTGTGCTCGGTGCGTTCTTTGCAGGCGTAGCGGGCGGATTGCAGGCGCATTACCTGCAATATCTCCACACGAACTCGTTCACCTTCCTGCGTTCGATTGAGATCGTCGTGTTTGTGGTGCTGGGCGGTGGCGGAAGCATTACTGGAAGCGTCATCGCGGCGACCGTGCTGACGATTTTGCCGGAAGCGCTCCGAGGCGCCGAGTCGTGGCGGATGGTCATCTACTCGGCGCTGCTGGTCGTCATGATGCTGACGCGTCCGCAGGGATTGATGGGCGGACGGGAATTTCAGTGGAGCTGGCTGTTGCCAGGATTCAAGAAGAAATGAACCAGTCGCCGGCCATACTCGAATTCCGCAATGCCTGTCTTGCATTTGGCGGGCTGCGCGCTATTCAGAATGTCTCGCTGCATGTCGGCCGCGGAGAACTTGTCGGACTCATCGGCCCCAATGGCGCCGGCAAGACGACACTCTTCAACATGGCCACCGGCGTGTACACGCCGGACAGCGGCGAGATTCTTTTCGAGGGAAACGGCATCGGCAGTCTGGCGCCGCATCAGATCAATCGGCTGGGAATTGCGCGCACGTTCCAGAACATAAGGCTCTGGGGCCAGATGACCGTGCTGGACAATATCCGTGCGGCGATGCACCAGCGCGTCAGCACGGCCCTCTGGCAGGTGGTGGCCTCGGGGTCCGCTCATGCCATCGACGAGGAGCGGCTGCTGGAGGAGGCGCGGGAATTTCTGGCGTATCTTGATCTGACCCGCTTCGAATTGGAGTACGCGAAGAATCTGCCGTATGGTGAACAGCGCCGTCTGGAGATCGCGCGGGCGCTGGCGACACATCCCAAGCTCATCTTGCTGGATGAACCGGCTGCCGGGATGAACACGGGGGAGAAGGTCAAGCTGATGGATTTGATCCGCCGCCTCCAGTCCGAAAGGCATCTGACGGTATTGCTGATTGAGCATGACATGAAAGTCGTGATGGGTGTTTGCGAACGGGTGGCGGTTCTTGATCACGGGGAGAAGATCGCCGAGGGGCGGCCCGAAGAGATTCAGCGCCATCCCCAGGTGATCGAGGCGTATCTGGGTGAGGCCCCGGCCACCACATAGAGCGTGACCGAAATCCAATGAGCACACTGCTCCAAATCGATGACCTGCATGTCTCCTACGGCGCCATTCGTGCGCTGCGGGGTATTTCATTCAAGGTGGACAAGGGCGCAATCGTGACGTTGATCGGTGCCAATGGCGCCGGGAAATCGACGCTGCTGCGTACGATC
>JACRMA010000060.1:58276-59208 GCA_016235085.1 Candidatus Zixiibacteriota bacterium | reverse complement strand
AGTGATCAATCTGGTCATTGGTGAAGGGCTCCGTAGGCATGAGATAACTGATCTATTTGGATCAATTTCGATGCAATTGACACGAATAAGTGTAATCTATTGTATCGAAATATCTTACGCGTTAACAGTGGTCTGACGAATGGACACTTGGCTCACCATCATTCAGAAAATATCTCAATTGAAGCATAAGTCTTGTGGGACGTCCCCATGAGAATCTTGCGTAAGGCGTTGAGATTCAATGTAATATCTTCCGGGTTCTGCCAACGGCACAGTGATTGCACAAGGGGAGGTCACCCGTCGTCGGGGAGTGAGATGTAATGCGAATCTTTGAGCCGTCAGCAACCAAGATTGTCCATCGATGCCTGATCCTCACAGCGGGGGTCTTGCTCATCGGATGGACCTCCATTTGCTCAGCCTCATCGGGCGACGCGACACCGCCCGATTCCCTGCCACCACTCGCGCTCAGTGCGGTTGTTGACAGCGCGGTCAAAGCGAACGCCCAGCTTCATTCGATGCAGGCCCGCTACGAATCGATGCAGTATCGCTCAAAGCAAGCGCGGACGTTGCCCAATCCCATGTTCCAGTTCGGTGTGATGGACATGACCTCGGGCGGCAACTGGCCCAACACCAGCGAGAAGCGCTTCATGCTCTCCCAGGACTTCCCCTGGTTCGGCAAACGTGGCCTGCGCGGCGCGGTGGCGGCCAATGAAGCCGACGCGATGAAGCAGGATTACGACGCCATGGTGCGCGAAGTGATCATGGAAGCCAAGGAGAGTTACTTCAATCTCTACAGCGTCCAACGCACCCTCGTGATCACGCGTGCCGAGGAGAATCTGCTCGAAGCGATGCGGAGTATCGCCGAGGCCAAGTATTCCGTCGGCGAAGTGACCCAGCAGGACGTCCTCCAGGCACAGACCGAAATCTCGATGCTC
>JACRMA010000060.1:33527-58271 GCA_016235085.1 Candidatus Zixiibacteriota bacterium | reverse complement strand
ATGAACTCGAGCAAGAGGAAGTGGTTGCCAAAGCCAAGCTCAATTTGCTTCTCAGCCGGCGCGCCGACTCTCCGATCGGTTACGCCGTGACCGAACCCCAGGGGCATCTCGATCTCAAGGCCGATGAGTTGTTCGCCCTGGCGGAAAAATCGCGCCCGGAAATCAAGCGCGCCCAAATCGACATCAAAGGCCGGGAAGCCGAACGCGCCCTGATGAAGAAAGAATACTTCCCCGATTACCGTCTCGGACTGGAATACCGCAGCTTCCGTTGGGGAACCGACATGACGATGTTCACGATCGGCTTCGATCTCCCGATCTGGCGCGGCAAATACAGCTCCGGCGTCCGCGAGTCGGAGAAGATGATCGAGTCGGGCCGGGCCGGGTTGGAAATGGCAAGGCAGCAGACATCCTACGATGTCCAGGATGCCAGCTTCAAACTGACGACCGCCCGTCGCACATTGGACCTTTACAGAACCGCGCTCATTCCGCAAGCGGAAGCCCGCCTGCAAGCCAGCATGGCTGGATATCGCACCGGCAAAGTCAGCTTTCTCGAACTGTTGGAAAGCGAGCGTGTGTTGTTGAACGCGCGCATCATGAGCATCATGGCTGAAGGCAACATCGGAATGGAACTCGCCCGTCTCGAACGCGCCGTGGGTACTGATCTGGTACCCGGCAATCGTTGATTGGTCAGATCAAATAAGAGGTTACATGGATACAATTCGAACAGATCCGCCGGCCATTTCCCGCCAACCCCGCAAGTCAGCGCAGCGATGGCTCTGGATCATACTGGGGCTCGCCGTCGTCGTCATTGCGGTGGTTGCCATTCGCGGATTCGGACCGGGCGGCCATGGCACCACCGACGGCAAACTCTACCAATGCCCGATGCATCCCACCGTGATCTCGGACAAACCCGGCGACTGCCCCATCTGCGGGATGAAGCTGGTCCTGATGAAGACCAAAGCGGCTGCCTCGACCTCCACACCGGACCAGGCGGTGAAATATCAATGCCCGATGCACCCGACCGTCATCTCCGACCAACCGGGAGATTGTCCCATCTGCGGCATGAAGCTTGTACGAATGAAACAGGATGCGCTCGCCGGCAAGGCCCAGCCGCCCAGGAAGAAGATCATGTATCGCTCCACCATGACTCCCGGCGAAGTCAGCGACAAACCGGGTAAGGACGCGATGGGCATGGAGATGGTCCCCTTTGAAGTCACCGAGGGGGACGAATCGCCGAACGTGGCTGGATTGGCCGCGGTCTCGATCACGCCGGAGGTGCGCCAGCTCATGGGCCTGAAGCTCGGGACCGTGGAGAAACGTTCCTTGAACCGAGAGGTGCGTACTTCGGCATTGATCACAGCCGACGAGACACGGCGGCACCAGGTCACGGTCAAAACCGAGGGCTGGGTCGGCAAACTGTACATTGCCACAACGGGACAGCAAGTGAAGAAAGGCGATCCGCTCTTGACCTTGTACAGCCCGGAACTGGTGTCCACGCAGGAGGAATACCTGATTGCGCTCAAGTCGAAAGCGACGCCCGGCGGTGAGTCGCTCCTGGCCGCGACCAAGCGGCGTTTGCAGTTGTGGGATATCAGCGATCAGCAGATCCGCGATTTGGAGACCAGTGGCGCTGCCGAAAAGTACCTGACACTGTACGCGCCGGCGAGTGGCATCGTCACCGACAAGCAGGTTGTGGCCGGTCAAAAGATCATGCCCGGCGAGTCGTTGATGTCGATCGCCGATCTCTCTGTCGTCTGGGGCGAGGCCGACATCTATCAATCTGATCTTGCGTACGTCCAGGTCGGGACACCACTGGCACTCTCCCTGCCCTTCCTGCCGGGCCAGATATTCGACGGCAAAGTGATTTTCGTGTCGCCGACTTTGGATCCTGAGACCCGGTCGATGCGCGCGCGTCTGGAGATTCCGAATCCCGAGGGGCTGCTCAAGCCCGGGATGTACGGCGACGCCAGGCTGTCCTACCAGCGGGGTGACAAACTTGCCATCCCTGGTTCGGCAGTCATGTTCTCAGGCAAAGGCAGCTATGCGTTCAAAGACGGCGGTGAGGGCCGTCTGATTCCAGTCGCGATCAAAATCGGTGCGCGCAGCGACGATTGGTATGAATTGCTCGACGGATTGCAGGAAGGCGACCGGATTGTCACCTCCGCCAACTTCCTCGTCGACAGCGAATCAAGCATGAAGGCCGCCATCGATGCCATGATTAACAGCAGCAGTGCATCGCCAACTGACAGCGGGCACACTGGACAACAGCCGTAACCCTTCCGACTATGCATACTTCCACGTCCTCAGAAGGCTCGCTGATCAAAAGATGGATCGCGTTTGCCGCTTCCAACCGGATCCTGGTGATCATGCTGACGGCAGCGGCGGTCACCTATGCGGTCTATACCATGCAGAACATCCGGCTGGATGCAATCCCGGATCTATCGGACACCCAGGTGATTGTGTACACGAAGTGGGATCGCAGTCCGGACATCATGGAGGATCAGGTCACGTATCCCATCATCACGGCGCTCTTGGGTGCGCCAAAGGTGAAGGCGATTCGTGGCTTCAGCGATTTCGGCTTCAGCTATGTCTACGTCATCTTCCACGATGGCACCGACATCTACTGGGCGCGCAGCCGCGTGGTCGAATATCTGCAGAAGATTACCGGCTCTCTGCCCGCAGGGGTTAGTCCATCGCTCGGACCGGATGCAACAGGCGTGGGCTGGGTGTTCCAGTATGCGCTCAAGGACACCTCCGGCAAACACAGCCTGGCGGACCTGCGGAGCTACCAGGACTGGAACCTGCGGTATGCATTGCAGAGTGTGCCGGGTGTCTCCGAAGTCGCCGGCATTGGTGGATTCCAGAAGCAATACCAGGTCACGATCGACCCGGACCGTCTCCAGAGCTACGGCCTCGACATCATGGAGGTCACCGAGGCGATCCGCCGCTCCAACAACGAGGTGGGCGGACGGCTCATCGAATGGAGCGGCAAGGAGTTCATGGTCCGCGCCCGGGGCTATATCCAGGACACCAGGGCGCTGGAGGAGGTCGTCGTCAAGACCGGCCCGCAGGGCACACCCGTGCTGCTGCGCGACGTGGCGACAATAGCGCTGGGCCCGCAAATGCGGCGGGGAGTAGCCGACCTCGACGGCGAAGGTGATGCGGTGGGCGGAACCGTCGTGATGCGTCACGGCGAGAATGCGCTCAATGTCATCGAGCGCGTCAAAGAGAAACTGAAGGATCTCAAGCCGTCAATGCCGGAAGGCGTGGAGGTTGTCCCCACCTATGACCGTTCCGAGTTGATTCAGGAATCGATCGACAACCTGAAGCACGAGCTGCTGGTGGAAATGATCATTGTCAGCCTGGTGATCTTGTTCTTCCTCTGGCACATCCCGTCAGCCATTGTACCGATTATCACCATCCCAATCTCGGTCGTGCTGTGCTTCATCCCGATGTATTACATGGGCATCACCTCCAACATCATGAGTCTGGCCGGAATTGCGATCTCGATCGGCGTCTTGGTCGATGGGGCGATTGTTGAGGTCGAGAATGCTTACAAGAGACTCGAGCGTTGGAATGAGGAAGGCCGCAAGGGCGACTTCCACAAGATTCGGCTCGAAGCGTTGCAGGAAGTCGGACCCAGCGTGTTCTTCTCGCTTCTGGTCATCGCCGTGGCCTTCCTGCCGGTCTTCACCCTGCTCGACCAGGAGGGCCGGTTATTCAAGCCACTGGCTTACACCAAGACGCTCGCGATCGCCTTGGCAGCCCTTCTTGCGGTTACGCTCGATCCGGCCGTGCGCATGCTGTTCGCGCGGATGGATGATTTCAAATTCCGGCCACACTGGGTCGCGAAGGTCGTGAACGTCTTTGCCGTCGGCAAATACTACCCCGAAGAGAAACACCCGATCAGCCGGGTGCTATTCGCGATCTACGAAACGCCATGCCGGTGGGTGTTGAAGCATCCGAAGACGGTGATCCTGCTGGCCGTGCTGATTGTGGCAACGACCGTGCCGGTGTACTTGCAGCTTGGCCACGAATTCATGCCCCCGCTGAATGAAGGCTCCATTCTGTACATGCCCACCACCCTGCCCGGTCTGTCCGTCACCGAAGCGCAGCGGTTGATGCAAATCGAAGATCGCATTCTGAAGTCATTCCCCGAAGTCATCAGCGTCTGGGGTAAAGCGGGCCGTTCCGAGACCTCGACCGACCCGGCGCCGTTCTCGATGATGGAGACCACGGTGCTGCTCAAACCGAAAGAGCAGTGGCGGCACAAGGAGCGATTCTTCAGCGGCTGGCCGCGTCCGTTCCGTGCCGTGCTCGGACAGCTCTGGCCCGAGAATATCTCGTGGGAAGAACTCGTCAATGAAATGGATCACGCTCTGCAGATTCCGGGGAACGTCAACGCCTGGACCATGCCGATCAAAGGCCGCATCGACATGCTCACGACAGGCGTTCGCACGCCGATCGGCATCAAAGTCTTTGGTGCGAACTTAGACGAAATCCAGCGGATCGGCGAACAACTGGAATCCATCATTCGCCCGATCCCCGGTACCCGCAGCATTTTCGCCGAACGCGCCTCCGGCGGCTACTTCGTCGACTTCACCCCCAAGCGTTCTCAGCTCGCCCGTTATGGCCTGACGATTGACGATCTCCATGGCGTGATCATGAGCGCCATCGGTGGCGAGAACATCACGACCACGGTCGAAGGCCGTGAACGCTACTCTGTGAATCTGCGTTATCCCCGTGATCTGCGCGCCGATCTCGACCAGTTGCAGCGCGTTCTGGTTACGGCCCGCGCCGGGGGAGTGGCCGGCGGTAGCAGCGGCATGGGTGGTGATGGCAGCAAGACCGGCGCCGCCCACCCGGTTCAGGTGCCCATCAGCGAACTGGCCGATATCCAACTGGTCAATGGCCCGTCCATGATCCGCGACGAAAACGGCATGCTGGCGGCCTATGTCTACGTCGACATCACCGGCCGCGATATTGGCGGTTACGTCGATGAAGCCAAGCGGGCCGTCGGCAGCCAGCTCAAACTGCCCACCGGCTATTCGCTGATCTGGAGCGGCCAGTATGAGAACATGCTGCGCGTGCGCGAACGCCTGAAGATGATCATCCCCCTGACCATCCTTCTGGTCTTCCTGTTGCTGTACGCCAACACCAAGTCGTCGTTCAAAGCGATGATCGTCATGCTCGCCGTGCCGTTCAGTCTCGTGGGTGCGGTCTGGTTCTTGTACATTCTGAACTACAATGTCTCGATTGCCGTCTGGGTCGGCATGATTGCTCTGGCCGGGCTCGATGCTGAGACCGGCGTCTTCATGCTGATGTTCCTCGATCTCAGCCATGACGAATACAAACGTGCCGGCAAGCTCAACAATATCGCCGGCTTGCACGAAGCGATCATTCATGGCGCCGTGAAGCGGATTCGCCCCAAAATGATGACGGTCATGGCGGCGTCGATGGGCCTCATGCCGATCATGTGGAGCACCGGCGCCGGCGCCGACATGATGAAACGCGTCGCCGCACCGATGGTCGGCGGCCTGTTCACCAGTTTCCTCATGGAACTGATGGTCTATCCCGCGATATACTTACTCTGGCGCCGCAAAGAAATCACACAATCCGGCAACGTCCCGGCGCAAACATGACGTATACGGATGCACAACAAAATGAACCCACCAGCAGACGCTGAGTGATTGAAAGGAGTCAATTCATGAAGAGACAATTCATCATCCTGGGAGCGGTGGCCACCGTAGTCACGGGCCTGCTCCTCGTCGGATGTGGCAAACAAGCGGATCAGCAAGCCGCCTCGAAGACTGAACCGCAGCCTGCGGTGCAGCAAGCGCAAACACAGACCCTGCCGGCACAGGAAGCCAAAACCCACCCAGTCGACTGGTGCGTTGTGTCTGGCGAGAAGCTTGGAGAAATGGGTCCAGCGATCGACTACAGCTACAAGGGCCGGTCGATCAAATTCTGCTGCAAGAACTGCATCAAGATCTTTGATAAGGCCCCGGACCGGTTCATGGCGAGGCTCGATTCCGCCGCCGCCGGCCTGATCAAAGCACCCGCGGCCGAACCCGAAGAGGGAAGCGGAGGCTGATCCAGGCCGCAAGCATGAACATGGCCGTATCCGTACCGGTCAGCCACAGGGCTGACCGGTATGTCCGTTTTGGGGAAGTCAACAAGCCCGCGAACTACTTCTTCTCCAGACTCTGATAGAGCATGAACTTGTTCCCGTCGGGATCGTAAAACGTCGCCAGCTTCACCATCCCCTCAATCGTCTGGGTCGGTCCGTCGAAACGCACCTTCTTGGCCTCGAGCTGTTTGCGCGACTCGTCGATATCGACCACACCAAAGGTCAGCGTCGTGCCGCCTTTGACCTGGGGATTCTCCTCCTGCCCCACACCCAGATTGACGCGCGGCATATGCGTGGCGAGCTCGCACCAGCCCATCTGATCCAATTGATAGAGCAGCTTGAAACCGAGCACGTCCTGATACCATTGGATGGCAGCCTTCATGTCCTTGACACCAAGGGCACAGGTCAATCCGCCATCGTATTTCAGTGAACTTGCCATTTGAGACTCCTTGAATGTGGTTTGAGAAATCGTCACCGCTACGAATTTTATACTTGCTATATTTTAATGTCAACAGCATTTTGTCGCCATGCGATCATTTCTCCAGCCGGCGGACCTTTTTCACCATCGCTGGTCGGTGCCGATTCTGGCGGAACTGTATCGCTCTAGTGGCAGCCGGTTTGTCGTCATGGCCAATCAACTGGGGATCAGCCCAGATTCGCTGCACCATACCCTCGATGCCTTGATGCGTCATCGCTGGATTCGCCGCAATCCCGGATACGGCCACCCCTTGCGGCCCGAATATATTCTGACCCCAACGGGTGCTACGCTCGCTCCGGGGTGTTCGCGTCTGCTCAAACTGCTGCAATCAATCGAATTCGAGGAAGTCGGCCTGCGCAAATGGCCCATGCCAGTCTTGCTGGCGATTCAAACCGGCCGAGAACGCTTCTCCGATCTCAAGGCATCGCTGCGCGGGATCACGTCGCGCGCGCTGACGCTGGCCCTCAAGGACCTTCAAACGGCAGGGCTGATCGAGCGAACCATCCTCGATGAATACCCACCGACCACGCGTTACAAACTCACGGGCAAGGGACGGCGGGTTGGAAATGTTCTGGGACATTTGTGCGGGACGCTGCCGCCCGGTGGGGGCACCGGCGCCAGGTCTTCGTGGCCGATTCTTCTGTACGCACCAGCCTGATTGACTGTCCGATCAGGTCCAGCCATTCGCCGCAAAGAACTCAGCGCGTTTGAGAACGTCCGCTGAGTAGTTCCGGCCCGCCGTGTAGAAATCGATGTCTCGTCCGTTGCCAAAGGTGCGCAGCACATTCCCCGGCCCGCAGTTGTACGACGCCAGCATAGCGCGAATCAGTTCTGCATCTCGCAGCGATGTGCAGCGTATCATGATGCCACGGAAATCTGCCAGCAGTTTGCAGGCGTATTCGATATTCGCCTTCGGATCAGCCCAGTCGCCGGAGCGCGCGAATTCGTGGAAGTCGTAATCGATCTGCATGAGTCCGCGTCCGAAGCCACAGCCGTCCGGCGGCAATGGGGCTATGCGGTATCGGCTCGGGTAGCTGCGTTTGGCAAAATCACCTGTCCCCGCCGCGCGCTGGTCCGTCCTCGTCCCGCTTCGACAGCTAACACTCGATATTGTGCCGCCTCCGCCAATTCAGCCTGGAGAGCCGAACGAGCAATAGCTACTGGTCCGGGAATGGAAACCGCCGGTGGTGTGCGCTCGCAATTCGTCGCGCCCGCCGCATCACCCAAAAGTGCCGCCCACGTGACCGGTCCCACCACACCATCATCGACCAGACCATGCGCCCGCTGGAAGCGCATGACCGCATCCTCGGTGTTGCGCCCGAACAACCCATCCAGCCGAACGGCATACATCTCCTTGCGCAACTCCCGCTGCAACAGTCTCACAGCATCGCGCAACTCGGGCGATGTGTGCTCAAACCCGTCAAACAATCGCAGGAGTGGAGTATTCACAATTCAGCACGTCACATGTATTGCGGACAAGGGGCTTTCAGCCCCTTGCGCATTCACGATTCAATCACCCGGACGCGTAACCGCAACCCGACGCGTGGCCGCGATCTCCGATCGCGGGAGGCCGGAGGCCGATAAGAGGCCGCAAACCGTGCGCGGACGTTTCTACTGGCGCCTCACGACTTCCCCGTTGCGCTCAATGTCGAACCTACTCCGTCCAATCCATACCGCCGTCGACGTAGATCCCCGATACAGGGTGTCCTCCCCGCAGGAACACTTTATCCAACTCAAAAGACATGCCGGTCTTGGCATCCACAACGAGCAGATCGGATATCGTCAATGCTCCTCCTCCACGACGCTGCACGGTCACCAACAACCACTTTCCGTCGGGTGACCAACATAGGCTAAAGGGGAAGTAGTTCGGACTCAATCGACGCAACTCCTGCCACTCGGAGAATCCCGGCGCATGAGATATCAAGATACCGGACACAGCCGTACTGGGGCTTGTACCCCCTCGTCCGACGACGGCCAGTGACTGCCCGTCAGGAGAGAACGATGGCCCAAATAGGTTGTGATAATCTGCCGGGCGGTTGGGCATCAACCAGGTACTTCTTGCGATATCCCACAAGCGGAACTGACCTTCTGTGGAGAACACCACTCGTTTCTCGTCTGGGGACACTGCGAACCCGCAGAATATGCCTCCATCGAAACCCACAACCGTCGATTCGCTGCCGACGGAGTCTCTGACTGTAGCGGTCAGGTGGCCTAGTCCCTCTTGCCCAGTTAGCCAAACGGTATACAATCTTCCCGTGGCCTTACCAAGCGCGATGCTTTCTATGGAGTGTCTGGCTACCGGCACTGAATCTGAGAGCCGATTGCCAACCTTTCTTGTTCGCGTAGCTTCGCCGCTATCGAACAGCACCTGCTGACCAGGGTCGCCGAAGGAAACCCTTTTTGCCACGCCACTTTGTATATCATACTGATAGACCCCATTGCTGACGGTTGAGAATACTATCATTCGATGATCACGGCTCCATTGGGGAGACGTCATGACATCGGTCCGGACGCTGTCCCCAGAGAGAACTGTTGACACCTCTCCAGTGCTGACATCCATTACGCAGAGCGCCCTCTCCTGCCGGCCGAGATAGATTCCCGAAATGAACGCAATCCTCCCATGTGCCCCGCTTGCCCATCGCTTGCGGATCGCACTCTCCGCACCCGCATCTTGGCTGCAGCCCGATGAGCACACGAGAGTGAGTAGCGTTACAGTGAGCACGAAGATCGATTTCATGAAATTCTCCTCCAGAACTTGTCCCTCTTTGGAACACCACTCACCGAATAGCTCTAAAACGCCACAATCAACCCCACCCGAATCTGCCTTGGCGTATCGTAATTCAACGGATCCTGCTCGCGCAGACGGTATTTCTGCTCGCCGGTCATCCCGGAGGCATCACTGGGAGTGGAGCTGCCGCTTGCCCAGCTCTGCCCCTCCATAGTGCTGAGCCAGCCCGTGTCATCAGGCTTGCCAGTCCCCGAGTATACCTCAAGCGCGTTCGCGCGATTGAATACGTTGAGGACCCACAGAAACAAGTCAAAATTGATAGCGCCGGACGAGAACTCCTTATTAACTTTCAGGTCGAGTCGGTACAACGCCGGAACCCGCTCATTGTTGTATGGCTTGTAGTTCGGGGAGGGACCAGTCGGGGCCACGGCGTTATACACTACCGCCGGAGCGTAAGGGAATCCGTTCGCGGCAGAAAACACGAGGCCGATCCCGCACCGCTCAAATGGGTGGGTCTGGCCGAGTTTAAGTCCTTTCTTTGCTCCGAGCCGCGCATCGGCAATCACCGTCAGTTTGCGACGCTGGTCGTATTCCGCCGGACCGGAGACGTGAACTCTTCGGAGGCCGTACCATGTTTCCTGACCGATCCATGTCCAATAGGACGTCTTGACCGCCTGGATCGTGTAGGTCAACTGCCCGGACAATCCCCAGCGCCGCTTCGTGTCCAATTGGAATTCAATCCCTTTCGACGTGACTGTCCTCTTGTCGGAGTAGATTCGGTAACCGCCCCACCGATCCGCCTGCCAATCAACCATGGGGTTATTGCTGATCTTATTGAAGAAACACTTAATGCTGGCCGTACTCAATTCTGCGAAGCGATGGCGAAATCCCACTTCCTCGTGGACAGTTTCGAGCGGCTTCAGGCGGGGATTGCTCAACACAAATGGATAAGGGGTTTCTCCCACCAGTCGCCCAAGGAGATCGTAGTTCATGTATACGTACTGCATGTCCGGCCACTGGTTGTGGCGTCCAGCGGAGATGTGCAGTTGCGTCCCGCCGGGGACCTCGAACGCTGCTCCAATACGGGGAGAGAGCCGCATCACCGTCTTGGTTCGTTCGAGGTCGGACATGCTCAGACTTCCAGGCGGCGGCGGATTGGCCGGGTTGCGCAACGCGTAGGATCTGTAGTCAAAATAATCGAGTTGCAGCCCTGCAGTGATAGCCACTCCCGCCAAAGCAAGATTGCCCTGCGCGTATCCAGCAATTCGGACCGGATGTTTGGCGCCGTTCAGGCCACCATCGCTCTGGGTTGCGCCAAGCTCGTCAAACCCATAGAAATCGGCATCCCTGAATCCGTCGCCAACTCCCTGATAGGCGAATTGGGGGAACGGATGATGGTAATAGCGCAACGTGTGTCTTTGGAAATCTGCCCCGACGGATGCCGTGTATGCGTCACGGAAATGTGTCGTGAGATCGGCCCTGCCTCCGAAATACGATCCCTGCTCACGCAGATAATCCTCCCAAACAGAGCCTTCATCACCCCGGAGCACAAGACTCCGCTGAATCGAATCGCCACCGGGAAGGTGAATCGTATACGTCGATTCGACGACCTCCGTGTGCTTCGGGAAGTACACTCCATTGGCAAGACTGTCGGAATCAAGGTTCATGTCATCCCAGCTCCAGAATAGATCCGCGATGTCGAGTTGAGGATTCCTGATGGGCCTGCCGTAGCCCAGAACATCGTCGAAGTACACCCCGTCTCCCCTGCGGCGATCCTGGGAAACATGATAGGCTCGCAGAGAGTAGTTGGTCCGTGCACTCGGAGTGCGCGAGATTTCACCCCAAATCGTGCCACCCTTTTCGACGGTCCGCGGGGCATGCACAATATCGAAATGATACGGTCGCAGATACTCCTTGAAATCCTGGTGAAATCCCAGCGCACCGAATCTCGCCGTTATTTTATCCGTCGCTTTCCAGCGCAGCTTACCATTCCATTTCCACACGGAAGAACCGTTGTGGGGGAGGATCCCGCCCGCCTTAGCGTGCGGCTGGCGGTCGCCCTTCCACTCTCGTTCAGCGGCAATCGAAAAGGTGAGCCTGTCCGAATTTGGAACCAACGGCCCATTGACGGCCACACTGTGCAGATTGTAGTCAAAATTGTCGCCGTGAAAGTTGTCGGTGATCGCCTCTGCACTTCCGTGCATTCGCCGGCCACCTTCCACCGTTGAAATTTCCGTCACGCCCGACATCCCCCAGCCTTGGTCTGCACCGATGCCACCAGCGGTAAACCTGATTTGGTCGATCGATGCGGCCCCGACCAGAGGCGCAGATGTGCCGGAAAACGCGTCTTGCAAAGGAACACCGTCCACATAGTAAACCAGTCCGTTGGCGGGACTGCCGCGGACATACAACTTCCCCGACTGTCGATCAAACACCACTCCTGGCTGCAGCGCTACGAAATCCTGCGCACCCCGGGCGGCAAGGTTGCGTATCTCTTCTCTGAAGATCACGCGGCCAATCCCCTCTAGAGGATTCTGATCATGGCCATCGACGATGGCACGCAGTGCCGATATCCCTACATCCTTGTTCAGCGTGTCTGCCTCTGCGTTCGAGCCTGCTCCGTTCAGAGCATGAATGGCAGGGGTTTCTGCGTTGGTCGGAATTGGCGGGTGGATTAGGCACAGAGCCGTGATGAGGGATGCCAAAGGAAGTCTTCGGGAAAAGTACATACCCCCTCCTCCGGGTTATGACCGGGCAGGATTGTGAACCGCTGTCACGTCACTCGACCAGGGTTATATGGACATGCTTAGAAAAAGCACCATCACCCATACGAAAGGATAGATAACGCCGGGCACCACCCCGCGCAATCATTTCATTCGTTCAATTTTCGATAAGATTATGTACAGTGGGGCGATAGCGTCCGGCTATCGCCCCAGTGTAACACTTATAGTGCAGCGAGAACTTCGTCGAAATGCCCATCAACCTGGACTTTCGGGAAGATCCGGGCGATGCGGCCATTCTCATCGATGATGAACGTGGTGCGCTCGATACCCATCCAGGTCCGGCCCTGGAATGATTTCTCCGTCCAGACACCGTACGCTTCGACCGTGTCCTTCGATTCATCGCTCAAAAGCGGGAAATTGAGGCCATACTTCTCATGAAACGCCTCGTGAGAATCAACCGGGTCGGCGCTGATCCCCAGAACCACGGCATTACGCTGCGTGATAGCCGCAAGCCCGTCGCGAAACGAACACGCTTCCTTGGTGCATCCCGGCGTGTCATCCTTGGGGTAGAAATACAGGACGACTTTCTGCCCCATGAAGTCGGAAAGTGATATGACGCTGCCATCGTTGGCGGGTAGCCGGAACTCCGGCGCCATTTCACCCACCTGCAGATGGGTCGTGATTTCAAAATCCGGCGGCGTTGTCGGCGTCATACCAGCCATTTGATCGCTGGCGGACGATGCCCCCGCCTTGATCAGGCGGGACTTCGACCGTTTCACCGCAGGCGGCGTGACCGCGGCGCCCGGAGCAATTCTCTTGACCGTGGTCTTGGCGGCAACTTTGGCTTTGGGTGTGGTCTTCTTTTTCATTTGGGGGGCCGGCTTCTTCCTGGCAACTGGCTTCTTAGTGGTCGCTTTCTTCTTCGCAGGAGTCTTCTTCTTCGGTGCGGCCTTCTTTCCCGGTGTGGCTTTGCGAGCCGCCGGTTTCTTCCTGGTCGCAGCCTTGCGCGAATCGATCTTCCGCGCGGCCGGCTTGCGCGTCGCCCGTTTGGGCTTCTTGGCTGACTTGGATTTCATCGGCATAGCACGTCCTTGTAACTGAGTCAAAACCGTTGATTTCACCTCACTGTAATTCTCACCGAATCGATAGCGCTCCCGGCAGGTGATGTCAAGGGCGATTGGGGCACCGTCGCCGGTCGAGACAGTGGCAAGGGCCCGCCCGATGGAAAATCATTCAACTTATACCTGTTGCCCCACGATAGGAAAACCCGTAAATTGAAGATTGAAACGGACTTGAGCGCCCCGTAAACCGTTGCGGCGCCGTCCGTTCGACAGTCTGAAAACGGGAGGTCTTTGATGGCTTTGGAACGCGAAAAAATCGTCCCAGTCTTCCTCGAAGAGGAGATGAAGGGATCGTACCTCGACTACTCGATGTCGGTCATCACGCAACGGGCGCTGCCCAATGTCGCCGACGGTCTCAAACCGTCCAACCGGCGCATCCTTGTCGCGATGAACGACCTGAATCTGAATCCGGGTGCCGCTCACCGAAAGTGCGCCAAAATCTGCGGCGATACTTCGGGAAACTACCACCCCCACGGCGAGCAGGTCGTCTACCCAACCCTCGTACGCATGGCGCAGGACTTCAACATGCGCTACATGCTCGTCGACGGTCAGGGGAACTTCGGTTCGATCGACGGCGATTCCGCAGCGGCCATGCGGTACACCGAAGCGCGCCTGTCTCCATTCGCCATGGAAATGCTGGCGGACATGGAAAAAGACACCGTCGACATGACGCGCAACTACGACAACACGCTCGATGAACCCACCGTGTTGCCGTCGAAATTCCCGAACCTGCTTTGCAATGGCTCCTCAGGAATCGCCGTCGGTATGGCGACCAACATCCCGCCGCACAACCTCGGTGAGGTCGTGGACAGCTTGTGCGCGATAATCGACGAGCCCGAAATTGATGATGAGTCGCTCTTGTCGCTGATCCCCGGCCCCGACTTCCCCACCGGCGGCCTGATTGTCGGACGCGCCGGCATCGCCTCGGCGTATCGCACCGGACGCGGCCACATCACTCTCCGCGCCAGAGCCAATGTCGAGACCGCCGCCAATGGCAAGCAGAGTGTGATCGTCTCGGAAATCCCCTATCAGATCAACAAATCGAATCTGCTGGAGCGCGTCGCCGAACTGGTGCGCGACAAGAAAATCGAGGGCCTCTCCGACCTTCGCGATGAATCCGATCGCGACGGCATGCGGATCGTCTTTGAACTCAAACGCGACGCCATGCCCGAGGTCGTGCTGAACAATCTGTTCAAGCACACCCAGATGCAAATCACCTTCGGCGTGATCAACCTGGCGCTCGTCGACGGCGTACCCCGGGTGCTAACCTTGCGCGACATGTTCGAGCAATTCCTCCGCCACCGGCATGAAATCATCCGCCGGCGCACCGAATTCGATTTGAAGAAGGCGGAGGAACGCGCCCACATTCTCGAAGGTTTGAAGATCGCGCTCGACAATATCGACGCCATCATCACGCTCATCCGCGCCTCGCAGACGCCCGCCGAGGCGAAGCAGGGCCTGATCGCCAAGTTCGGGCTCTCTGAGATTCAGGCGCAGGCGATCCTCGACATGCGCCTGCAACGCCTCACCGGACTCGAACGCTCCAAGATCGAAGAGGAGTATCTGGCGCTGATCAAGGCGATCGAAGAATACCGGGGTATCCTGGCCTCGAAAGCCAAACGGATGAAGATCATCCGCGATGAACTTACTGAATTGAAGGAGAAGTTCGGTGATCCGCGCCGCACTCAGATCATCGAAGCCGAGGAAGAGTTCTCCGTCGAGGATCTGATTGCCGAAGAGGACGTGGTGATCACCGTTTCCCATGAAGGCTACATCAAGCGCCTCACTGTGTCGGCGTACCGCCGCCAGAACCGTGGCGGACGAGGCGTGCGCGGCATGGAGACCAAGGAATCCGACTTCGTCGAACACCTTTTCGTAGCCTCTACCCACGACTACATTCTCTTTTTCACGACCGCGGGACGCTGCTACTGGCTGAAGGTCCATGCCGTTCCCCAGGGTGGCAAGATGGCCAAAGGAAAGAACATGGCCAACATGCTCGAATTGGCCCAGGACGAGTCGATCACCGCATTTGTGCCGGTCAAACAGTTCGACGATGAACACTTCATCATCATGGCCACCAAGAACGGCACGGTCAAGAAAACCGCGCTCTCGTCTTTTGCCAATCCGCGCAAGGGCGGCATCAATGCCATGGACCTGCCCGAGGATGACGAACTCATCGAGACGGGCATCACCGACGGCACCAACGAAGTCATCCTCGCCACCCGGGACGGCATGGCGGTACGCTTCCATGAGGAACACGTGCGCGCCATGGGACGCGGCGCCTACGGTGTGCGCGGCGTGACGCTCGAAGAGGGTGACGTTGTCATCGGCATGGTGGTCGTCAAACGCGCGACCACACTGCTGTCGGTCACCGAGAACGGCTTCGGCAAACGCTCCGAAATTTCCGAGTACCGCCTGACCAATCGCGGCGGCAAAGGCGTGATCAACATCAAGACCACCGACCGCAACGGCAAAGTCATCGCGATCAAGGAAGTCGTCGACGACGACGAGTTGATGATCGTTTCCCAGGGCGGCATCATTATCCGCCTTCCGCTCACCTCTGTCCGCGTTCTCGGCCGCGCCACCCAGGGCGTCAAGCTCATAAACCTCGACAAGGGCGATAAGGTCATCGACGTCGCCCGGGTCGTAAAGTCCGAGGAAGAAGCCAACGGTGAACTCGATGTCCCCACGAATGGCGAAGCCAACGGCGGCAATGGCAACAGCGGCGGCGATGCGAGTGTGAATTGAGGAACAGGAGAAGAAAGACATCGGGTGATCGGTCCATGACGAGCAGGGAACAATCGGTCGAAATGAATCGCCGCGATGCGGGTGTGGCATTCCTGCGGAATTACTTCGACTTGGCCTGCTATACACATCGAGTCGCAAGTAAGGCGTTGCACCTGCGTTTCAACCGAGCACGGATCGCGAAGCTGCGCAAGATCCTGATAACAGAATTGTTAGAGGGGAATGCTGGCAAGCTAGTCTCTGTCGTCACAGGCCCGAAACCATCGAGCATCCTGATACTCGAAGCGATTGCTCAGTTCGCGCTCAGACTTTACCAAAGCACCCGCCAACTGAGCAAACTCACGCGCGGACTGTTGGCCCTGGCCATAGGACTGGCGGACCGCGGCCTTCTTTTCGTATACAACTGATTCAAAAGCTGGATCGACCGATGGGAATCGACTCTCAGACAATCACCGAAATCCTCGATCGTCTCTTGGCCGCTGCGAACCCACTCCGCATCATCCTTTTCGGGTCTGCCGCCACAGGTCAGATGACCGCGGACAGCGACATTGATCTCCTCGTGATTGAAGGGAATCCGGTCGACACTCGGCAGGAGAGTATCCGGCTGCGCAATGCCCTTCGTGGACTTGGCTATCCATTTGATGTGATCGTAATGGCCGCGGATCGATTCGAGGAGACAAAGATGGTCGTCGGCGGAATCGCCTACCCCGCCCACAAGTACGGAAAGGTCATCTATGAGGCCACCTGATCAGGTGCGAAGACAACTCACCGAATAGTGGCTGTCTAAGGCGAGGGAGGATTTGGGCGTCGCCAGGCATCTGCTGGATCAGAAGACTCCGTTCCGTGGTGCAATCGGTTTTCATGCTCAGCAGGCCGCGGAGAAGTTTCTGAAGGCGTTTCTTGTGTGGCATCAGGTGGAATTCCCGAAGACCCACGACCTCGCCGAGTTGCTGGACTTGGTTTCTTCGGTCGATCAATCTCTCGCCGACACTCTCGACAGCACGACGTCTCTCACGCCCTTTGGTGTCACCATTCGATATCCGGGCGATCCCCTCGCGACCTTAAATGAGAAGGACGCTCGAGATGCGGTGAACCTCGCAAGATCTGTTGAAGAGGCCGTCACTGCCAAGATACCGCATTCGCGTTGACGGAGACCGGCCTCAGACAGCACTCGATCCCAACGACTTCACCCCGTCAGGCTTTTCGTGATTCATGGAATAATTCCCCCCTTGATGCGTATTACACTCTGCGATGGTGATTCGCGTTACTTGACTACGGCTGCTCGCAAGGTGGAGGTAAATCCATGAAATTCAAAGTGTTACTAACAATAACGGCGGCTCTCCTGCTCCTCGCTGCCTGTAGCAACGACAAGCCGACCCAGCCAGGAAGCGTGACAAAAGACCATGTCGCCGGCGGTGGTCGTGAGACCGGCAACGATCCGTTCAAAGGCGGCCCGCGGGACTCTGGCCCCGGCCAGAGTGGCTATGGCGAATTCAATGGCTACTCCCCGCTCTTCTATTCCGACATCGCCTGCGGCGAGACTCCGCAGACGGTAGTGATCACGAATCAGGCCGACTGGCAGGCGTGGTGGACCAACGCTGTCTCCTGTCTCCCCAAGTTCGACTCGACCTGGCCGTGGTTTGATCCGGGTCCGGTTCCCGTGGACACGACGAGAAACGTGGGCTGGCCGAGCGGTCCGATCAACCCTTACGGACCCAACGCGCCAGTGATCAACTTCGATACCAGCACGATCGTCGCGGTCTCCATCGAACAAATGGCCGAACCGGGGCGCTTCATCCACGTCACCGATGTGCAATCCGCCCCTGGCAGGGGATCGGTGGTCCGGTATGTCGTCACCACACCGGCACCCGACTGCATGATCCTGTCGATGCAGGGCGGTGATTCCGCCATCCTCTATGCGCCGACGACGGCGGTGCTCGTCTCAAGACGCATCACCGAGCCGGTCACCTGGGAGCGCACCGATACCATCATGAGCTGTCATTGGGAACCCGATCCGAATATGCCCATAACGCTCTATTTCACCGACGCGCCGTGCGCGCTGGGAGCCGGTGAGACCATCATCACGGACGAAGCACGATTCAAAGAATGGATCGAGACAGCCATGGCCTGCGATATGGCCCGCTTCCATCGGGGTGGCGACTCCAGCGGCATGATGATGGGGGACAGCATGATGCCCGGCGATTCAATGTTCCCCCCAGTGTGGAACGGCTTCGATGTGGACTTCAGGACACATGCAGTAGTCATACTGCGTGCCGGAGAATTCACTCGTTGGGGCGGCGGCATCTGGCTTGACGATATCAAGTCTTCCGTTACCGGCACGACGATCGAGTATTCCGTCATGGAGCCCGGTGATAAGTGCCCGCCTGTGGATATCGGTGGAACCGTGAACCCAACCGCTGCGATCCGCGTTCCCCTCCCGCTGAATCAACCCATCACGTGGAACCGTCACATCGAGCCAATCCCATGCGACTGGGGCCGCGACAGCACCATCGTCTGGCCGGACACGATTATCATCTGGCCCGACAGCTCGAATGTGTGGCCGGACAGCAGTCGTTGATAGCCGCTTGACCTGAACAGGCCGGAGACGAGTATCCGGTCGCAAAAGGACAGAAATAGAAGTAGACCGGACCCTCCCGTCCGGTCTTCTTTTGTTAGGAGGAAGCTTCCCCTGCGGGGGTCTGGCTTATGCTCCCCTTTGTCAATCGCATGACTGACAATTCAACGACGGCGCGCAACGGAAGGCAGTCTCCCTGGCAGGCCCCATGGCTCTGGGGGCTGGCGTTGCCTGCCCTTATCTACATCGCGCATGTAGTCTACTTGTGGGGCTTCACGATTGATGATGTCGCAATTACCTATCGTTATGCCCTTCACCTGGCCCACGGTCAGGGGTTGTCGTGGAATCCGGGGGGCGCCCCGGTCGAAGGATATTCGAATTTCCTCTGGGTATTGATTCTGGCGGGCGCATCGTGGGTCGGGCTAAGCATCGAGACAGCGGCAGCGGCGCTGGGGGCTGTGCTCGGGTTGGTGTGCCTATCCTTGCTGTTCGTCCTTTGCCGCCGGTTGTGGTCACCACAGCGATACTGGTGGCTCCCGGTCATGCTTGTATCGCTGACACCCGAATGGACCATCTGGTCGGTGAGTGGATTGGAGATCCCTCTCTATTGCGCCTTTCTCCTTGTCTCGTTTCTGGGACTGACAGAAAAGCCCGGTGCTCGACAGCGGCTATTGTCGATCGGCCTGCCAGGCCTCGTCTTGACCCGACCCGAAGGATTGCTGGGAGCCGGGGTCCCTTTCGCGGAGACTCAGGGCATTCGCCATTCCTGTCCTGGCCACGGTGGCGACGGCCGCTGCAATTGTTGTTTTCCGGCTGGCCTATTTCGGGACCCCGCTGCCCAACACGGTGTATGCAAAATTCGCCGGCACGCTTCCGTCGCTCGGGCGAGTCGGGGAATGGCTCATCTTTGGAATCCCCTTTCTCCTGGCGTGGGGCGCTGCCTTGCGCCAATGGCGGACTTTCCAGCATCGCTGGGTGCTGACCGTAGCGATCATTCTGGTCTTCGTCCAGATGGCCATCGTCCTGCCAGTGGTTCCGGTCATGTACTTCCTGCACCGGTATCAGATCGCATTTCTGCCCCTTCTGGTCCTGGCGGTCCCGTGTGTTATCACACTGGTCCCGGCGACTCGTCGCTGGGGTGTGATCCTCCTGCTGGCACTGATGCTCGTTTGGCTGCTCAAAGAGTGGCCAGAGGTCAACATCTGGGGTGCCAGCGAACGCTATTGGCGGCAAATCCGGCAGCAGATTGCCGCCACGCTGCAAGCAGTGCCCCCGGATACGAAGCTGGCATTGGTCGACGCCGGGTATATTCCGTACTGGAGCGATCTTCCCACTCTCGACGTGTGGGGACTGTGTGATCGCCGGTTCGCCGTGGAAGGGTTTACCGCCGAGGCCGCGATGGCAGAACGGCCCGGCGTCTATGTGATGCCGGTGAGCGTAACCAATCACACGGATATGACTCCGCAACAAGGGCGGGACCGGATGGTCACCGGCACGAGCGAATTTCGAGAACGATTCTGTTTCTGGAAATTCTTCGGCAACCCTCCACAGGAGGGACAGCCCGAGTTCAGCGGCTAGACCATCTTTCTAGACACAACAACGGCCTGGGCGAAAAAGCTCATCCCAATCGCAATCCCCTGACCGCCATTCGACGAGGATGCGCAGGCTTCGCCTGCGCACGCGGCCGAGAGCGGCCGCGCCACACTTGCTAGTGTCTAACACGCTTCGTGCGACATTGAAAAGTCAAACCGGATCAATCGCGGTTGAAATATGTGGCGCGGGCGCCCTCGCCCGCGTCTTCGCGGGAAGCTCAACCACCATCATCACCGCATCCACCGTCATCCCCGCGAAAGTGGGAATGCAGCCGTGTGCGGGTCGGATTCCCGCCGTCGCGGGAAAGCCGACGGCCACACCGAATGTCTCTGAATTCCTCTGGAGTTTGAAAGCGCTGCCGTACTGTCACATCCCCCACCACGAGCGAGTGCGAGTCGCGTATATTCCCGGTGATGCTGACACCCGACGAAACCGCGCGCTGGTCCCGGCAAATTCGTTTGCCCCAAATCGGCGCCGATGGGCAGGAAAAGCTCGCCGCCGCCAAAGTGGCGATTGTCGGCCTGGGCGGATTGGGATGTCCTGCGGCGCTCTATCTGGCGGCCGCCGGTATCGGGACGTTGGGCCTGATCGACGACGACGTCGTCGATCCAAGCAATCTTCATCGCCAGGTCTTGTATCGTGAGAGTGATGTCGGACAACCGAAGGTCGTGGTGGCCTGGCAACAGATCAGGGGTCTCAATTCACAACTCCGGCTAATGGAACACGCACTTCGCCTGACGGCCGCCAATGCCATGTTCCTTCTCGCTGACTACGACCTCGTGATCGACGGAAGCGACAACTTCCCCACCCGTTACGCCGTCAACGATGCCTGCGTCATCCTGAAGAAACCCAATGTCTACGGAAGTGTGCTTCAGTTCGAAGGACGCGCTTCAGTCTTTGCGCCGGGCCACGGACCGTGCTACCGATGTTTGTACCCGTCTCCGCCGCCGACCGGCGCGATCCCCGGATGCGCCGACGCCGGCGTGCTGGGCGCCCTGCCCGGAATGATCGGCAGCATCCAGGCCGGCGAGGCGATCAAGCTGATTTGTGGAATCGGTGATCCGCTGATCGGACGTCTGCTGATGCTCGACATGCTCGCCATGACGACCGAACAAATCCAAATCCCCCGCAATCCGAATTGCGCGGTTTGCGGTGATCATCCGACCATCACCCAGCCGGTCGAATACGCCGATTCTTGCATTCCGCTACCAGTTGGACTCGCCGGTGAGGATTACGATCTCGATGATCGTATGACCCCACGGATCGCGAGGCGGCGGCTGGCAGCCGGTGAGCGGCTGATGGTCCTGGATGTGCGTGAGCCATTCGAAGCCGCCATCGCCAGTGTCCCCCAGGCGAAATTGATTCCACTGGGCGATCTCCCCCAACGCGCCGATTCAGAACTGGGGCATCTTCGTGATAACGAAATCGCCGTCCTCTGTCATCACGGTATTCGCTCCGCGAGCGCGGTCGAATGGCTCCGGTCACATGGATTCAAACGAGCGAAGAACATCGACGGTGGCATCGACCGTTGGTCGCTCGAAGCCGACCCCTCCATCCCCCGATACTGACATGGCCATCACCGTCAAATTCTTCGCCAACTACCGCGACCTCATGGGTCAGTCCGAGATCGCCATCGACACAGCGCCTGAACTTTCAGTTGCGGATATCTACACGCAGGTACTCGGCAGCAAAGCCCGACCGGAGTTGCGCAGAGTCACCATGTTTGCGGTCAACGAACAGTACGTCCCGGCCGACACGTTGGTCCACGACGGTGATCGCGTGGCGTTCATCCCACCGGTGTCAGGTGGATGATGGCATCGCCTCCGTACATCGCAATCCGCACCGGCCCATTCACGACCGCTGAGATCGAATCGCTGGTCGCGGATCCCGCTAATGGCGCTATCTGCTCATTCTCCGGCGTGGTGCGCAACCACTCCGAAGGCCGTGAGGTCATCGCGCTGGAGTATGAAGCCTACGTGCCGATGGCCGAGAAGCTGATGCAGGAAATCGCAGACACCATCACGCGCGAATTCCCAATCAATCGCCTCGCCATGGTGCATCGCATTGGACGAATGTCCGTCGGCGAACTCGTTGTTGTGGTGTCGGCAGGCGCCGCCCACCGTGACGCCGCCTTCAATGCCGCTCGCGCCGGCATCGACCGCCTCAAGAAGTCCGTCCCCATCTGGAAGAAAGAATTCTTCGCCGATGGTGCCGAATGGGTGGGAATGACACCCGGCGCATAATCGACTCTGTGGTTCAAGTTCTTGTAGCATAGGCCCTTGTGGCCGTTCTCCGTGGGCATCGTGCAACCGTTTTGGAACGAGGTATGCCAATCCAGCAACGCCCACAAGGGGCTATGCTACAAGGCTGCCAGGTTGTCCAATCAGCCCGCTACCGCAGCCGTCGACGGCTATTGCGAATGAAATCCCAGAAGATGTAACCACCGAGACGATCAGGCGGCGTGAAATAGGCGCGGCCGCGATTGAGTTCGGTGAGCTTGCGCACAAACTGCTGCAGATACGGATCGGAGGTGACCATGAAGGTCGTAATCGTGATCTTCTTCTTCCGGCAGATCACCGCCTCATCCAGCGTACGGTTGACGATCATCGGATCGAGACCGATCGGGTTCTTGTAAAGCTGCCCGTTGCTGCGGCGGATGACCGATGGCTTGCCGTCGGTGATCATGAATATCTGTTTGTTGTGATGCTTGCGATGCAACAGTAGCTGCCGCGCCATCCGCAATCCCGCCTGCGTGTTCGTGTGATACGGTCCCACACCCACGTACGCCAGATCCTCGACTTTAATCTCGGCGGCATCATCGCCGAACACCACCACATTGAGCGAATCCTTCGGATACCGCGTCAGTATCATCTCGGCAAACGCCATCGCGACCTGCTTGGCCGGCGTGATGCGATCCTCACCGTACAGGATCAACGAATGCGAGATATCCAGAAGCAGAACAGTGGCGCAGGACGTGGCGGCTTCCATCTGGAGCACCGACAAGTCCGGCTCGGTGAGCGACCACTCGTCGCTCCCCGCGCGTCTCATCGCATTGGTGAACGACTCGTTGAAATCGATGTCATTAGCCGAATCACCGAACGCAAACGGCCGGCGTTCGGGCAATGGCTCCACCGATCCGGCGCCCTCGCGCTGAATCGGATGGTTTCCCTGGGCGTCGGACTTCAGCGATTGGAACACCTGATCGAGCGATGCCTGCCGGATTTGTTTCTCACCCTTGGGCGTCAGCTCCAGCTTGTCGCCTCGCTGATGGATAATCCGGTCTTCCTTGAGCTTCTGCTCGAAATCCTTCAGATCGATATCGGCGGACAACACCCCCTGCTCCTGCAAATAGCGCATCCACCGCAACGCCTCGTCCACGTCACCGTTGGTCTGCAACAGCAGGTAATTGAACAGGCGCAGCAGGTCCCGCTGCGCCAGAAGCCGGCGGATTAGATCCTCGTCCCACTCGGAGTACTGAAATCGCATACGGGAACTGCTCAGTCGTCCCGGCGCACATTGTCGAGCATGGTCGCCAGCATGTCGGTGTAACGATAAATCGAATCAACCGCGGTCTTGGCGATCAAATTCTGCTGATGCAATCCTTCCAGCACAAATTCCATCCCCAGGGCCGTGTCCTCCGCCTTTGTGGTCTTCAGGAATTGCTGCGCCACCCGTTTCAAGGTCGGCACGCTTCCCAATGCGTGCTCGTACGTGGAAAACGGCATATCGTCCGACACATCAATAGTCGCCTGCCCGCTGAAATGCGAAATGACCTTCCCGAAAATCGGATCGGCTTTGGCCGGCAGTCCGTTGTCCCTTTCGATCCTGGGGAAACGGCGCTCGAACACGCGCGACACCGCACGGCCCAGCACATCGACCGCGATCATCCGCGGCCCTTCGCGCTCGCCTTCGTACACCAGTTCGACTTTCCCGGAAATCGCGGGTATCGCCGCGGCGAGATCGGCGATTCGCGGAACCGTGCACTGGTCGCCGGTCAGCAGATTGCGCCGTTCGACATTCGACACGATGTTCTCCAAAACCGAGATCGGCACCCGCGCCGACACACCCGAAGACTGGTCAACAAACTCCGATTCGCGCGCCGCAAAGGCGATCTCCTCGACGATCTCCCGGTAGAAATCCGGAATGGCCGGTTCGGTGCCGTTGCGCGAGACCCACGCCTCCTGATCGGTGATCGCCTGCGACTGCTCGATGTTCGTGGGATAGTGCGTGATAATCTGCGAATCGATGCGGTCCTTCAGGGGCGTGATGATATTCCCACGGTTGGTGTAATCCTCCGGATTGGCCGTAAAGACCAGCGCCAGATCGAGTGGAATCCGCACCGGGAATCCGCGAATTTGCAGATCGTTTTCCTCGAGAATATTGAGCAGCCCCACTTGGATGCGCGGCTGCAAATCGGGCAGCTCGTTGATCGCGAATATCCCGCGGTTGGTGCGCGGGATGATCCCGTAGTGGATCGATTCTTCGTCCGAGAAATCGCGCCGCTCGCGCGCCGCCTTGATCGGATCAAGATCACCAATCAGATCGGCAATCGTCACATCCGGTGTCGCGAGTTTCTCCTGGTAACGCTGGTCACGGTGGATCCAGTCGATTGCGGCATTATCGCCCTGCTCTGCCAGGATCCGTCGCGAAT
>JACRMA010000060.1:26827-33494 GCA_016235085.1 Candidatus Zixiibacteriota bacterium | reverse complement strand
CAATGGCGATCCTTTGATCGCGGGCGTGTATTCGTCGAGAAACGAGACGAGGGCGCGCGCAATCCGTGTCTTGGCCTGACCGCGCAGCCCCAGGAGAATGAAGTTATGGCGCGAAAGGATGGCATTGACCAAAGCCGGAACAACCGTCTTCTCGTAACCGACAATGCCGGGAAATAATGTCTCGCCCGCGCGCAGTTGGCGGATCACATTGCGCCGCATTTCGTCTTTGACCGTCTCGTAAACCGGCCGTGTCTTTTTGTATTCTCCAAGTGTTCTGGGCCGTTGGTTTGGCATCTGTATGTCCCCGACTGAAGTTGCTGTGAACTGGGAATACGCTTCCCACGCGAAAAACACGCAGGTGAAACGCCACCTGACGCGCTGCCAATGAATTGAACCTCACATCGAGGAAACTGGTTCCATGCGGTGGATGGTCAATCCTGTCAGCAATTTGGGAAAGAAAAACGTCGATTTGCGGGGAAGATTCTGTCCCAGCCGGGCGACTTCGAGAATCGACGCCAGCGACGTCGCCGGCAGAAGGAATCCGAGCTGGTACCGCTCCGTACGCACCCAGTCGATCAAGGCGGCCGCGTCCTTGGTGAACTCCATCCCCGTGCCGGCGTCAATCTGGCCGTCCGAATACCCCAAAACCGACCGTAAAACTCCGGTTTCGAAGATCGCCGTCGCCAGTCCGCGCCAGGACGGATGCGAATTGGCCGGCCAGGGCCAGCGGTGGGGGAGCGGCACCGGCGCCTCCACAAGAAACGCCCGGTTCGGGTCCGGACCGATCATGCCGAACGCGACCCGTTCGGCGTGCTGCTGATGTTGAACTTGATTTTCAAGGTGCGCAACGACTTGCCGCGGTGACAACCCCGCTGCCGGCAGCTCCAACACCTCGAAATCGTCGGACAATCGCTCCAGGAAATTCTCGAATCGCCACGTCCGGTCACGCGCCACCGCCCGATGAATCGGCAAAACGGTCATTCCCGGCGCATCGGCGTTGAAAAACGCCATCGCCGCATACGCCCACGACTCATCCTGCGTCGTGCGCCAGGAATCGAACGCCGCCGCCGCGCGATGGTGCCCATCGGCAATCACACAATCGAACGCCGCCATGTGCTTGATCACCCGGTCGCCTCTCACAAGATCCCGGCATGAGTACAGCCGGTGGATGGAGCCATCGGGCTGCTCCGCGACAAAGATCGGCTCCCCGCTCTCGCAATCACGCAGCAGCCGGTCGACTGCCTGCGCGGGGTCCGAGTAAATCAGGAAGATGAGGCCGAAATCGGCCGCGGTCGCCAGCCGCAGACGGCAACGGTCCTCACGAACATGGGAATGCGTTTCCTCGTGGGTGTGCACACCGGCATCGCGAAGATCCCCCAACGCAATGAATCCCCAGCGCGTCAGCCGGTCGCTCCCGACCGTGTACGATTGAGAATACGGGTAAAACCCCGGCCCTTCGTCCGGAACCAGCGCGCCGCCGGTGATCCACTCGTTCATCAGCGCTGCGGCCCGGCGATAGTGTTCGCCGGTCAGGTCCGGCTGCCAGTCAGGACGCGCCTTGACCAGACGGGCGACATTGTACGGACTCTGCGCCTCCAGCCGCTTGATCATTGCCGGATCAAACTGATCGTACGGCGGGCTGACACACAACGCCGGATTGCCAACCACATCCGGACTAAATCGCCACGCAGTGAAAGGTCTTATGCGAATAGGTTTCTCGATTCTATTGTATCGCGGTTAATCAACTCACACGGCATGGGAGGGCGAGGCTCCTGCCGAGCCTTGTTTCCGCGCGGAAATAAGGCTCGGCAGGAGCCTCGCCCTCCCTCGCGCGCATTTAGCGAGGCGGTATCCTCACTCTTTGACCTCCACATACGCCCGCTCGCTCGCAAACACCTCACCGCAGATGGCGGCATCGGCGATGCCCGCGTCGGCCAGCGCCTGTAGAAGCTGGTTGGCATCCTTGGACGCAATCGAAATTAGCAGGCCACCCGAAGTTTGAGGATCGAAATAGAGCATCCGCTCCTCCGCGCTCAGAGCATCGTTGAAGACGACCTTTTCGTCAGCCGACTTCCCCTCGACCAGCTTCACTCCGGTCTTCACACCCTTTTGAGCCAACTGCACAGCCAGCGGCCACCGTGGGACTTTCCCAGCATGAAAGCGTACCCCAACGTTGCTGGCGGCGGCAACCTCCAGCGCGTGCCCGGCCAGCCCGAACCCGGTGATATCAGTCGACGCATGGGCGCCGAATCGATTCATCAGGCCCGCCGCCGTCTTACTGAGCTGCGCCATCCGTTCCAGCACCGGCATCGCTTCGGCCTCGGTAATCAGACCGCTTTTCTGCGCGCTCATCACCACGCCGGTGCCAATCGGCTTGGTGAGAATCAGAAGATCCCCGGCGCGCGCCCCCGCGTTGGTCTTGATATCCGCATCCCGCACGATCCCGGTCACCGAGAGTCCGTACTTAAGTTCGTTATCCTTGACCGTGTGCCCGCCGATCAGGACCGCACCGGACTCTGTGATCGCATCCAACCCCCCGCGCAAGATCTCGGTCAGCGCACTCTTGTCGACTCCCCGCGCCGGGAAACAGCACAAATTCAGCGCCACCTTGGGCGTCCCGCCCATGGCATAGACATCCGACAGCGAGTTGGCCGCCGCGATCCGCCCGTACAGGTAGGGATCGTCACAAGTCGGCGCGATGAAATCGGCCGTCAGGACCAGGTTCAGGTCCGGACCGATCTTATAGACCCCGGCATCGTCCGATGTCTGCAGCCCCACCAACACCTCGGGCGGCATCGGGACATGCAAGTTCCGGACAATCTCATAAAGGTCCACCGGACCCATCTTTGCCGCTCACCCACCGGCGGTGGCAAAACGGGTCAGCCCTTGAGATTGTGGCTGGTCGCAATTAGACATTGTGTCACTCACTTCTCAAACCTGGCGTAGCACGGCATCTCGCACCACTCAATCAGTCTGAGTGCCACAACATACACCGCTCACCCCGGCGATCCGAAACAGATTTTCAGGCAATCACAGGTGAATTAATCGCTCACGCGGTCGAGGCTATGGGGCCGTAGGGGCGTATTGCATACGCCCCTCTTGTGAACTCGTAGGCTCCCGGTGCGGGCAGGCGGCTTTCAGCCCCTTGGCCTCAATCCGGATAATCCCGCAAGTTTGTGGACTTCCGCTTACGCCTCTTCAAACAGCCAAGTGCTCAGATACCGCTCGCCAGTATCCGGCAGAATCACCACGATCAACTTCCCGGCGTTTTCCGCCCGCGAAGCAACTTCGACCGCGGCATGCGCAGCCGCTCCGCAGGAGATACCAGAGAGGATCCCTTCCTCTTTCGCCAGCCGGCGCGCCATGACACCGGCATCCGGCGTCTTCACCTGGATGATCTCGTCGATCAGCTCGGTGCGCAGCACCTTGGGAACAAATCCCGCTCCGATCCCCTGAATCTTGTGCGGTCCGGGCTTCCCGCCGGAGAGCACCGGGGAGTCGGTCGGCTCGACGGCGATGGCGCGGAACGACGGTTTGCGCTTCTTGATGACTTCCGCCACGCCGGTAATCGTTCCCCCGGTGCCGACTCCCGACACCAGGACATCCACCTTGCCGTCCGTGTCGTTCCAGATCTCCTCCGCAGTGGTCTTGCGATGAATCTCCGGATTGGCGGCGTTCTCGAATTGCTGCAGCATCAGGTAGTGGGGATTGGCCTTCGCCAGTTCCTCGGCTTTGCGGATCGCTCCCGGCATTCCTTCGGTCCCAGGTGTCAGAACCAATTCGGCTCCGAATACCGCGAGCAGTTTGCGCCGTTCGATGCTCATCGTCTCCGGCATGGTGAGGATCAGTTTCAAGCCTCGCGCTGCCGCCACGAATGCCAGCGCGATACCGGTATTGCCGCTGGTCGGCTCGATCAGAATTGTGTCTTTCTTGACTTTGCCCGACGCTAACGCGGCATCGATCATCGCCAGCCCAATGCGATCCTTGACACTGGAGGCGGGATTGAACGACTCCAGCTTTGCGACCAGGTCACCTTTCAGCCCCGCGCCGATCTTGTTCAGCCGGACAAGCGGGGTCTTCCCGACAGTTTCTGTGATACTCTGTGCTATTGCGGTCATGAGGATGCTCCTGACTTCTTCGACATGCGTCTGAGAGTTACGATATATCGCACACGAGGATTATCCGACGAGACACCACCACTGACCGTCTTCCCGTGTCCGTTGCCATTTCCGTTACCATTGCCATTGCCATTCCCGTTTCCCCTGCCGTTCCCGTTGACGGGATACGAGCCGAGGATCCGTCCTTCGAATCTTGCCGCCAGTTGTTGACGTTCAAAATCCGGCGAAAGCCACTCAGGGACAATCCCTAATTCACGGTAGTGCGTCTTGAGGTCCACCGGTAAATCCACAAAATCGCCGATGAGATGACGGCAGCGGGGAGAACCACAGTGGCATTCCATTGTCCACGCGTTCTCGGCCATCGATGTGGAATAATCGAACGTGAGCTCTTCACCTTGGCGAATGGCCCGCAGCGCGCGCAGTTCGCGGTCGTCCAGAAATCCGAGATTGGGCTCGCAACTGTGATTGATGAACCGTTCGGGCGCCCAGGTCAGCGTGTAGCTGTTCGGTCCCACTTGCACGCAGTAGCACTCGAACCGCGGATTGCGTGAGCGTTCAAAATCGATGAGCGGACCGCGGAACCGCAGTACCAGCCCGCCCGCCTTGATCCGCCGGGTGGCATAGAGCCCCCGCCCGAATCGATGTGGCCGCACGATGAATGGATTCTCGATCAAGTTTCTCTCCTGCCCCGGTGTAGGGGCCATACAGGTTTGCCAAAAGTGTATGTGACAAGACAAGACGCCAGTGCGTCTGTTCAGCAGTCGTTGCGGGAAGAAGGTGGTAGCGTCTGGACCGTCAGGCCAGAACGCCGCGCCCATCCCGCCCGGTACAAATGCACTTGTTACCCCAGTCGAGGCTGTGCGCGAGGCGGCAATGAACGTTGTAAGAGCGGATGTGAGTCATAACCAGGCGAACCATTTGGTCAAAAATATACGCTATTTGTCAGATTTGTCGAGCGGTTTTTTTGGCGGGCTGTGCGGAGGGGAATATTAATGATGACCATTCCCGTTGCCATTCCCATTCCCGTTTCCGTTGCCATTGCCGGGAGGCGGAAACGGCACCAGCCGTCCGGCTCGCAGTTCAATCTGTTGTCTCTCAAAGTCTTCAGAGAGCCATGCGGGAATAATACCCAGTTGGCGGTAACGGATTTTCAGTTCGGCGGGCAGATCGATGAAGTCGCCGATCACGTGGCGGCAGTCCGCCGATTCGCAGCCACACTCCATCGTCCAGGAATTCTCCGCCATCGATGTTGAGTAATCGAACGTCAACTCTTCGCCCGCCTCGATCCGGCGCAACGCCCGCAGCGTGCGAGACTCCTGGAATCCCAGATTGGGATTGCAGCTGTGGTTGATGAACCGCTCGGGCGCCCAAGTCAGCGTGTAGCTGTTCGGGCCGACCTGAACACAGAAGCATTCGAATCGCGGATTACGGGAACGCTCGAAATCGATGATCGGCCCGCGAAAACGGAGCACCGTCTCCCCGGCCGCGATCGAACTGGTCGCGAACAGGCCGCGGCCAAAACGATTCTGACGGACAGCGTACTTGGAATTGCGCAATCTTCGGGGCACGTCCCCGGAGGTTACTTGCAGAAGTGAATCGATCTCACCGTCCATCTATGCGCCTGGCTGACATAATGACCAATTTTACGCGCAAACGGCGCAATGGTTGGCGGAATAGATATCGGCTGCCGTCTCGGATGCAAGGAAAAACAGAGGCGCCCGGCGCACCCCGCGCAAAATGTGGAAAAGTTCGGAGAATCTGGATCGGGAAGCTCCCAATTCCACCGCTGCCGGGAACCAATGCCCGGCTCTCCCGGTAAGGAATCGTGGAGGTACTCCATGAACTGTGCCCGGAAGTTTTGGATGGTGGCCGTTGGCGCCCTGCTGGCCGGGCTGCCGGTGAGGCCGACGGCCGCGGCGGTGAACTTGCCGAGTGGTTTCGCGGACGAGTTGATTGTCTCCGGCCTGGATCAGCCGGTCGGAATCGCGTTTCTCCCCGATGGCCGGATCCTGGTGATTGAGCAACGCTCTGCGGCGATCCGTTTGATTGTCGGCGGACACCTGAGCACAACCAACCCGATCTTCACCGTCCCGTCGGTGAACGCCTCCGGCAACGAGCAGGGACTCCTCGGTCTCGCCGTCGACCCCGCCTTTCCTACACGGCCATACATCTACGTGTATTTCACCCACGCGGGAACGAGCACCAATTATATCAGCATGTTCACGGTCACCGGCGATGTGAGCGATCCGGGCAGCGGCAACCTCGCGATCGCAGCCGCCAGCCAGTTCAATCTCATCACCGACATCCCCGATGCCGCGACCAACCACAACGGCGGCACCCTCCGCTTTGGACCCGACGGCCTGCTCTACGTGTCGTCCGGTGACGATGCGACACCCTGCAGTGCGCAGGATTCGACCGACCTGCGCGGGTGCATCCTACGCCTCAAAGTCTCGGGAATGCCACTGGCCGGTTCCGGTCCGCCAGCCAAGTCACTTCTGGTGGCGACGGGCAATCCCTTCCCAGGTCCGAATGATAACGCCAGGCTGAAC
>JACRMA010000060.1:0-26755 GCA_016235085.1 Candidatus Zixiibacteriota bacterium | reverse complement strand
CCTTCCGATTCTCGATCGACCGCACGACCGGCGATCTTTTCATCGCTGATGTCGGGCAGAACCTTTGGGAAGAGGCGGATTGGTCGCAGGCCGGCCACGAGAACTTTGGATGGCCGTTTCGCGAAGGGCCCGCGGTGCAAACCGTGGGCGGCTGCTCCGAACCCGGCGGCAGTGGCTCGTCCACATACGTCACTCCCATCGCCAGTTACAACCGCTCCAGTTTCACCGCGTCGATCATCGCGGGTGGCCTGTACCGCGGCGTTAAAGGCTCGGCACTGAGCTTCCCCAGTTCCTATGACGGAGATTTCTTCTACTCGGATTACTACCAGGGTTGGCTGCGACGGATCAAGCGCACCGGCTCCACCTGGTCGCCCGCGTCCGCCGAACCCGGCCAGCCGGACGCCACCAACTGGGCAACCGGTTTGTCGAACGCCGCCGACTTCCTCGTGGGTCCAGACGGTGCCCTATACTATGTCTCCCAGTCTTCGGCATTCCTCCCCAACAGCGGGTCAATCCACCGCATCGTGCATCCCAACAAAGTCGCTCCCAGCACAGGCGATCTCGGAACAACCGCGACCATCCTAGCACTGCTCGTGTCCGGCCTGATAACGCTCCGAACCCTCCCAGGATAACCCCAGAAACAGCCCAGCAACCCATTATTCTCAAACAACTTAGAACTGTCCTCCTGTCCGTCCACTCCGTCCACTTCGTCCACTTCGTCCACTCCGTCCACCCCTGTCAGAATCCCGCCCGATCTGTCCGCACCGCATTCCCACGTCTTTGCACTTCTTCTCCCAGATCGTATTTTGTGACGCTTGTCGCTGAATGAACCCGATCCCACGTGAGGTCTCCCGCCATGCTCAACGCCATCATCAATGTCCCCGAGCCGAGAAACGAACCAATCAAAAGCTACGCACCGGGAAACCCGGAGCGGGAGGAACTGAAAAAGCAGGTCGAGATCCAACGCGGCGGGCAATTCGAAATTCCGCTTTTTATCGGCGGTGAAGAGGTCACGAGCGGCGACTTGGGCGACTGCCGCATGCCCCATCGGCACGGCCACGTGCTCGCCCGGTTTCACAAGGCGTCAAAAGCCCACGTCGAGCGCGCCATCGAGGCCGCGCGGAAGGCCGCCCCGGCTTGGGCAGCACTGGATTGGGAGCACCGCGCCGCCATTTTCCTGAAGGCCGCCGACCTTCTCGCCGGGCCGTACCGGCAGATTCTCAACGCCGCGACGGTCAACGGCCAAAGCAAGAACCCGTTCCAGGCCGAAATCGACTCGGCCTGCGAACTGATCGACTTCTACCGCTTCAATCCCCACTACGCCCGCCAGATCTTCACCCAGCAGCCGAACTCCGCGCCGGGAATCTGGGACTATGTCGAGCATCGTCCGCTCGAGGGATTCGTCTTCGCGGTGACGCCGTTTAACTTCACCTCGATTGCGGGGAATCTGCCGACCGCCCCGGCCCTGATGGGTAACGTGGTGCTCTGGAAGCCCGCCTCCAGCGCGGTCTATTCGGCCTACTACATCATGAAGATCCTGATGGAAGCCGGACTCCCGCCGGGAGTGATCAATTTCGTTCCCGGTTCGGGTGGACAGGTGGGCGACCCAGCAGTCGATTCGCCGCATTTCGCTGGGGTGCATTTCACCGGTTCGACCTCGACCTTCCAGGCGATGTGGCGCCGCATCGGCAGTAACATTGCCTCGTACCGCGCCTACCCGCGCATTGTCGGCGAAACCGGCGGCAAGGACTTCGTCTTCGCCCATTGCTCCGCCGACGTCGACGCGCTGGTCGTCGCGCTCCTGCGCGGCTCGTTCGAATACCAGGGACAGAAATGCTCCGCCGCCTCGCGCGCCTATATTCCAGAATCGATCTGGCCCGCGGTGAAGGAGCGGCTGCTCGACCAGATGAAACAGATGAAGATGGGCGACCCCGCCATCTTCTCCAATTTCATCAATGCGGTCATCGACAAGGCCGCCTTCGATTCGATCAAATCGTACATCGATCACGCCAAGTCGGCGCCCGACGCCACAATCCTCGCCGGCGGGAGATGCGACGACTCGGTCGGCTATTTCATCGAGCCAACGGTTGTCCAGACGACCAACCCGCGTTTCAAACTGATTTGCGAGGAGATCTTCGGTCCGGTGCTGACGATCTTTGTCTACCCCGACAACAAACTCGATGAAACGCTCCAGCAGTGCGACACCGTGTCTCCCTACGCGCTCACCGGCGCCGTCTTCGCGCAAGACCGTTACGCCATCGCCCAGATGGCGCGCACGCTCACCAATACCGCCGGCAATTTCTACATCAACGACAAGCCGACCGGCGCCGTGGTCGGCCAGCAGCCGTTCGGCGGCGGCCGCGCCTCCGGCACCAACGACAAAGCCGGCAGCATGATTAACCTGCTGCGCTGGGTCACCCCGCGCGCGGTGAAAGAAACATTCGTCCCGCCCAAAGACTGGCGGTATCCGTTTTTGGGGTAGCAGACTGTGGAATCACGCAGGAATGGCGCATTGCAGTGCCATTGTCATCCTGAGCGAAGCGAAGGATCTGTTGTTCCGCCCCGCGCGCACAACGCGTTCAACTGCAGATCCTTCGTCGCTCTAAGTCAGGCCGAGGCATTTCCGCCGCCCAAGTCGCTCCTCAGGATGACACGGAATGTTCTTCTTCAGCAGCCAGCCAATTACCACTTTGGTTCTATCGAGTGTAGACCGTGTCTTTCCGGATTCCCTCGACCAACGTGAACCAGGTTGAGGGATCGAGACGATGACATCCGGGACCGAGGATCGTCAATGACGGAGTCACCCGCGGAGAGACCTCTGTCGTTCCCCGGTCAAACACTTCCATCAGGAACCCACAGATTGCAGGGATGCTGTCTCCGGGTACGAATCCAATTCGCTCCCTGGGGATGGAGCATGAGAACGTATATCCCCCATATCCAGGTCTGAGCCTTGCCGGAAGAGTACCATAGGCTGATTCTAATCTCGCTGAATCGCCGATCAGGCGATACCAGTCCGCGTGAGCAAAAGTGTCCTTCCCCTCGGCCCACATGAAAAGCATGACCCCTTTGTTTGAGGGTTTGAGTGCACTGCTGTAACCGCCTGGGTAAGCCGAGTCGAACCACAATGCGACAGAATATGGCGGTCCAACTTGATTGACCTCTGGATCCATCACGGTCACCTCAATATACAAACTCGCACTGTCGAGCCAGATTGCGGTTGTGCCTGTGCCCGGTTCCGGCTCGCGGTAACCTCCGGAATAGGCGACCCCCAATTCACTCCAGACGGCAGGAGGGTGTGTGTTGACGCTTTGTTTGGATCGGACCAATTGTTCTATAGTTACCACATTGAAGGTGTCGCTGCTCGTCTTTGGTGGGAAGGACTTAGCGTCCCAGAGGGGATAGACGAGGATTGGTAGATTCGCGCTCGTCCTGACGACAAGGCTGTCAGGCATCAGCATTCCAAAAATGCCGAGTTTTCCATCCCGCAATTTCCAAACAGTCGGGCACGCCTCGGTGCACTTGGTCCTCCGGCTAGTCCCATACGAATACGCGCGCCGGTACAGCATTTCGAACTCTCCGTCGTTATCGACGTCGAGAAAGTGTGTTTGCCCTGAGAAGCGGTAGATGCCGCCGCTTGTTTGATACTCTTCCAGCAGAATTTCACCTTCCAGATTCAGTTTCCCCGCGTCTTGCTGCCAGAATTCCAGGCGCGTATCCGTGCCGGCTCCAGACACCTGGCCGAAGCTCTGGTGGACCGTCACCCCCAGCACGTGATCGGAATCCCTCCCGAGTTTGAGCCATTCCATCGATTGAATACTGGCCAGGCTCGCATTGAGCCCAGTCCCTTTCGGATCGATTGAGTACACGTTTACAAGCGAATCGCCTTGGTGCGCAATGAATGCCACGTTACTGCCGGAGGTCCAGGTAGTGTAGACGGCACCCCACCCCTCGAAGAGCCCCTTTATATCGATCGTTCGGTAGATGACGACATCGACGGTACCTTGTATACTGGGCCAGTATAAACGCGACATCTGGAACGGTGAGCCGACAAATGTGCTGCCGATCAGGTATACTGTTTCTTGGTGCGAACGCCAGTGTGGCGTGATCGTAAAAGTGTGATACTCCACTTCATGCTCTCCAAAGAGCGCCTTTGCGTACTTGGCAGTAGTCGCGGAATCGCAGAGCGTGAATCCAGCACCCCGTGTCTGACTCATCGCCGTGGAAGTCTGTATCAATACTGCGAACCAGGTCACGCCAACAGCCAAGAGCGCACGCCTCCACAAGCGCACCACTCGCGCGAAGGCGCACTTCTCGGATCGTCTCCCGACCCTCGTAATCATTTGTTTCTCCTCTGGACCGTCCGCCCGCGGTGACTCACTCAAAGTCGACACTCTGTTGCAGGCTTGAGTGGCCGCGCGTATAGTGTATGCTGGCTGCCACCCATATCGCAAGGCGATTTCAAGTCGTCCGATTGCTCACGAGCCGGTCCATAACAACTTTGTCCTTCGGGTTGCCTCTCGGATCAAAAATCGCTACTGTTGCCTCGATGAAAGTCAGCCTCATCATCCCGACTTACGGCCGCGAACAACTTCTTGTGCAGACACTTGAGTGCGCGCTCAAGCAGGATACTCCCGACTACGAGATCATCGTGCTGGATCAGACGGCGGCCCATGAGCCGGAAACCGCGAAGTTCCTCCTGAGCAACGCGGACAGAATTACGCACATCAAACTTGATCAGCCGTCTGTGACCAAAGCACGAAATGTGGGAATCAAACGCGCCGCCGGGGAGATCATCGTCTTTGTCGATGATGACGTCTCGTTCGAGCCGTCCTTTCTTGCGGAGCACCGGAAGGCACATGAGGCCGGCGCCGATGTTGTCGCGGGACGGACTCTCGAGAAGGGATGCCGCATTGCCGCCACGCCGCCCTGGCTGTCGGATTCGATCCGCTATTCCGGCAGCAACACGTGTGCGACGCCGGGCAAAACCAACGTCACCACCGGCTGCAATTTCTCGATCTCCCGGCGCGTGGTCGAGACGATCGGCGAATTCGACGAACGGTTTCAGGGTCTGGCAACCTGTGAAGACGATGACTACGGCTTCCGCGCCTACCGCGCGGGGCTGAATGTGCGATTCGTACCGGAAGCGTGCCTGTTCCATCATCGCAGCCCCAGCGGGGGAGTCGGTGGTGGAATCCGAAACCAGTTTTTTGATTTGTCGTACTACCGCTGCGAACTTTTGTTCGCGCGCAAACACTTCTCAAAACGCACGGTGTGGATCTACAAGTTCAGATTGTTCCTGCGCGGCTTGCAGCAATTACGGAAACTGATCTCAGCAGCAGACAAGTCTACTCAGGAATCGCTCAAGTAGGCCGCCAACTAGCGTGAGAACGTCTCTGCGCTGGGAGGACTTCGTGCTGGGAGGGCGCAGGCTCCTGCCGAGCCATGTTCCCGCGCGGATACATGGCTCGGCAGGAGCCTCGCCCTCCCTCGCGCTGATTCGTAGCCCAATCTCGTTGGGGATGAGCTCGGCTATTCTGACGCTGGCGTCTTGATCCAGAACACCGCGACATAGTCCATGCCGGCCCCACGCACCTTCGTGATATCCACCCGCTGGAATCCGGCGTCGAGTCCGATTCGCTCAATCTGTGCGGCATCATAGAAGTACACCGGGCACTTCTTCAGCTTGTAGCGGGCTTGCCGCAAAGGCGTTCTGAACCAATGGCGGCTGGGGAACGATGCGATCACCGAACCCCGGCATTGCTGCTTCATGCGCGCCAGCACGGCCTGCGGCTCCCGAATGTAATCGTAGAAGCCCATGGCCACGATGAGATCGAATAGCCCCGACGGCTTCCAATCCAGATAATCCGACTGAACCAGCTCGATTTGCGCATCCGTAAGCCGGACCGTGTTCTGCCGTGCCAGCTCCAGCATCTCCGCCGATAGGTCCAACCCCACTATCCGCCTTACCCCCGATTGCGCCATGGCGGCGATATACCGCCCCGAGCCGCAGCCGATATCCGCGACGCTCCCCGGCGCGCTTCTCTGGACATGCGCCAGGGTCAGCACAAACCGTTCGGCGATATCCCGCCGAAACCGGCTGTTTACCCAGCGTTGGAGCGCACTTTGCCCCTGCGGGGAGTACAGACTGTCAAAGGATGTGGCCGCCCGGTCAAAATACGATCCGACATCGCCCTGACTTGTGTTATTGGCAGAGATATTCAGCATCAGTGTTCAATCACTCTTTTCCAGGAATCCTGAACGTTTGAGGACGTCAGACATAGTTGTGAATGGCAATATGCGCAGCAATCGGGACAGCCGTTCGCGCCCATTCCCCAACCGAATATAATGGCGAAACCGCCGCATCAGCGGCAGCCCGGGAAGCCGTGGCGCCTGAGGGCCGATTTCGTACGGGTGAATATAGAACACCGATGGGGTCCCCCGCGTCATCTGCGTGCGAAAATAGCTCCGGGTGACGCTCGATGGGTAGAGCCGAAAGTACCCACCCCCGCCGATGGGCAGGGCTTGGCCGAAAACCTTCAAAACCGGCAACGGAAACTCGATAAGCCCATTGGGCCACCGGAATATCCCGCGTGGCACCGTGGCCATGCCATAGACGTCGTGGAGACTCGTAGGCACGACACTCGAGTCGTACAGAAACCCGCCTGCGGCCAGTTCGTCAAATGCCCACTTATTCCCCGCCCCAATCGAGAAATCGGGCGCCCGGAAGCCAATCACGCGCCCACCCGAGGCATCTTCCAGAGCCTTCCGGGCAGTAGCCAACTGGAGCCGGAATTCGGCCGGTGTCTGCCCGGTGATGCGGCGATGGAACAGGGAGTGGCACCCGATCTCATGCCCGGCGTCGGCCACCTGCCTCACCAGGTCGGGTGCGGTCCGGGCGATCCTTCCCAGGAAGAAGAAGGTGGCCCGGCGTTGATGCTCGGCGAACAAGTCGAGCGTCACCGACAGGTTCGCCGCAATCTCACGGTCATTGACGTCGGCGCCCAAGAGAGAGTCCTCGACATGCACGCTCTGGGCGTGCGATTCGGCGAACCCCTCGACGTCAACGGTCAGCGCATGAACAAAGGCCGTGTCGGGCATGGCTCTCGAAACGTCTTCGCGGCGGATTCCGCAATAGAAAACCGTCCCGAAGTCGCCTTCGGGACGGTTGGTATTTCATCCATGTGCTGGCTTAGAAGTTTCCGGTCAGGCTGAAACGATGGCTCTCGCCTAGGAAACGGACCTTCTCCGGAACATAGGCGTAGTCGAGCATGAACTGCTTGAACGACACGCCCGCTCCCAGAGTGAGCGCTCCATCATCCACACCGCCACGGATGGCAGCACCGATATCGGAGTTCTCAAACTTGATCTTGTACTCGCCGCCGAGACGGAACTTGATGCCGCTGACATCCTGCGTCTTCTGGATTTCCACCGGGAAGGTGAAGCCCTCGAGCGCGGTCGGCATGACAGCCAGACCAAGGCGGATGTTGTATGGCGTACGATTTTCGCCAACCTTCAGACCGAGCGACTGCGCCGCCAGACCGAAGGTCGCCTCGTCCGAGAAGCACCACTGGAATCCGAGGTCACCGCCAAGGCCGGTCTTGTCCGCCACTTTATTGTTGGCGATTACAAGGCTGGCGCCCCAACGGAACTTCGCGGCCGTGTTGCCATACGACAGCAGGAAGTAGTTGTCCATGTAGCTTTTCGGCGCGTTCGGATCGGTCAGATCATCGAGGTTCTTGATGCCGGCGTTGACCCATGAAGCACCGATCGAACCCCACTTGAAGCTGCCGGCGAGTGCGAGGTAATTGAACTGGCGATCCAGCCCCATGTCGGCAGACAACATGCTGGCGAATCCCCATTTCTGGATGTGCGTCAATCCCGCCGGATTGAAGAATCCGGCTGTGGCGTCACTCGCAACGGCCACATAGGCATTCCCCATGCCGGCCGCGCGCGCGCCCACACCTGTCCTCAGAAAAGGCAGATGGTATGGGGTCTGCGCCATGGCGACTGTGGTAAGGCCCACCACGAAAACCAGCGCCGTGCCGAGGACCACCACCCACCGAGTGCCCCTAGTGTGGTTCATTGGTCTCTCTCCTCTTGGTATCATTGTCTTCACGTTGTCCTCGTTATCCGGTTTGGATTGTCCCGCCCGCCGTGGCGGGCGGGACGATCCGTGAGTTTCGTGGTGCTACTTGCGCTTCACGACCACCTTGAGAACCTGAGAAGTGCTGCCAACCGCCATGCCGCCTGTCCGTTGCAGATGGATCAGGTACACGCCTTCGGCCACCTTCTTGTCGCTCTCATCGGTCGTGCCGTCCCAGGTCGCGCCGAATGAACCTGTGGTCAGCGTCTTGACGTGCTCACCTGTCAGGTCATACACGTTGGCGGAGATCTTGCCGCCACCGGCCACGAACCCGTTGAAGTTGATCGTGACGAACCCGCCACTGTACGGATCGAACGGGTTGCTCGAACCGCCAGTTCCGGTCACCGTCGCGCCGGTTCCACCGGTCGTGTCCACACAAGCCGACGCGTCGATGGTGTAAAACACTTCGACGATCTCCGTGTGATTACCGACCATGTCGGGAACGCCGTCGCAAACGTTGTCGTAACGGACGCATTCACAATCGGAGTCGAGGTAGTGGATACCGTCGTAGATCACCAGTTTCGCGCGGCGCAGTTCGGCTTCAGTGTAGTTCACTGTGAACGTGATCACGTTGCCGTTCCGTACTACGTCATCCGGTCCAACGGTCTCCATGAGGCGTCTTAATGGATACCCGACAGTCTCGGAGGCATCGTAGCTGTGAACATCGATGAAGACCGAATCCCAGTTCACGCCAGAACCAACGTCTGTGATCGTGACGTGGAAGGTTGCGTTCGGACACACTGTCCGCGCACCCTCGGCCGTGACAACCGGCTCGGCTGCGTCAACCGTGAAGCTGGTCGAGTCAACGTTCCAGTAACCCTGCTTGTTGAAGGCCTGGACTTTGACCCAGTGCTGACCGGCAGTCAAGCCCGGCCACACAACCGGCTTCGCCGAACCATTGCCGCCCGTCGGAACCGTGCTCGTCGTCGGCGGATTGAAGTCACCGCACCACGGCTGGTCGGCTGAGACCAGCAACGCGCCGGACACTTCGTCCCACTCGTGCGACCAGTCGTCCGCCGAGTTATCACCGCTGAGTAATGTCACCTGGTTGCTCGGATCAGCAGCGTTCCAGGTGGTGACGATGATGTGGTTCACGTCAATGTCGTGGTTCTCGTACTCCATGTTGAGTTTCGACTTCACGATCGCATGGAATGCCGGCCACGCATTGGTCGAGCCACCGGATGTCGGATCGGTGATTCTCACATCAACCGCGCCCGGATAGAAGACACCGCCCGCGGAGATGACTGCGTAGATACCGTACAGGTTGTCGGTCCAGAATGTGGCCTTACCATCGGCAATGATACTGCCCGCTCTGATTCCGTATTCCATTTCCCAATGATCACCGTTCCACCACGCGACCCCAAGATCCTGATCGTAACGCTCGCGTACCGGCCGGTGTTGAATCCACCCTCCAGCGGAGCCGTTAATCTGACCGCCGTGACCATGTCTGTGCCTTCCACGCTCGGCCACGCACGCAGGTGCTGCTGGTCGAGCCACACAGTCGGATCATGCGCCGGGTAGATCACCACACCGTTCGCTGAAGTTACCGCCTCATCCTGGAACATGACGGTCGTGGACGGGCTTGGGAATTTGAGCGTATCCGGGAACCCAACATCGGTCACCAGCCACACTCTCAGATCACCTTTCTTCAAGTACGTCTTCAACGCGCTGAAGTCGTTGTACACGGCCCAGAACCAGCCGGTACCGCCGTTCAGGATCATGGAATCGTCGAAGCTGCCCTCGTAATACGACTTGGTGGTCAGGCCACGATGGAGCGTGACCTTCTCCGTACCCAGGCCGCCGACTTCGTCCGCATAGACCGCAGTCATCTCGGTCAGCTTGCTGTCGGAAGGAGCACCCTTGACCTCAGTGATACCGAGATTGGCGAATGCTCTGTCTTCAAAGCCGACAGAGAGAGCCGCCGGTTCCTCAGGCAGGGTCACGTTGCAAGAGCCATCCAGATGGATCTTGAGGATCGGCTGCTTGCTCGGATCCGAGTTGCCCACCTTGTCGGTCGGCACCGCGCGCATGTCAAAGTTCGCCTCGACACCGCACGGGTTCCACGACGTCTGCCAGAAGCTCGAATCGCCTTCGACCTTGCTCGCGATACCGATGGTCACCCAGTCGGTCTCGCCGCTCTTCTTGCTCTGGAACATCATGCCTTGGATGTCGGTGTCCCACGAACGCGTGTAGATCCGGTACTTATCATGTATTCCGTGCTCGTCGGTGGACATTCCAAAGCCGGCGATCCACGCGATTGGCGCGGTCCGGTCGACGATGCAAACTTCCACCGGGCTCGAAATATACACATTGCCCACCGCGTCTTCGGCGCGTGTCCAGACACAGTACTTGCCAGGCGCCAGACCGGTTGTGTTCCAGTAGACCGTCTCCTGAGGTTCCGGATTCGTAATCGTCTCCTGGTAAACCACGGACAGCGGGCTCTCGGTTGAGCCGAGCGAGGCAACGATATTTCCAGAAATCTGCGTGAACAAGCCTTCGTAGCTGGACGCATCCAGGTCGAAGAAGTCGCCGCTCGTCGCAGTGACGATCTGGTCATACGCGTTGTGATCCTCAAGAGCGCACGAGCCCGAGTAGCTCTGATCGGTCGGTGTTTCGACGATCGCGAACAGGGTCACGCCGCCCGCCGTCATGGCGTTGGCAACCGCGGTCTCTTCCGGCGGATTGGCCACGTTGCAGAACTCAATGGAACTGGCCGTGCCATCTTCCGGCGACGTGTCAGTAATCAGGATAATGAACTTCTTGCTGCCCGGACGGAAGCCGACGTTGATCGTACCGTTTGCGATGCCGGTCAGTGCGTCATATGACTGCACACCGCCGCTGCATCCGGCGCTATTCACCGCCGCTGCGAACGAGCCGACATTCGTCGTCACCGCTTGGGCAACCGTCATCGGGGAGCAGGCTTCAACCAACCCAAGGGCGAAGTCCACACCGCTCGTCGACAGATCGTTGGCAAACGATGTCACCGCCGCCTGAACCTGGGTGATTTCCTGACCCATGGAACCCGAGTAGTCGATCACGAACACGATATCGGCGGCTCCACCCGAAGTGGCTCCCTCGCCACACTGGCCGGCGAAGAACTGGAGGAGCTTCGCGCCCGAGTTGAACTGCGGCGTCGATCCCGCGCAGGAGCGGTCATCAGCGACCACACCCGTGACCGGAACCTTCGTGCCACCGATCGTCTCGTGGCAGGTGCCGAACGTCTCGTCACCTTCGATGTCGATGATTTCACTGTACGGATCGGTGCAGTCAACCATCACGTGAACAACGTTCGAGTGATTGACCTGGCCGGCCTTGTCGTAGACCCAGGCGACCAGCGCGTAGCGTCCATCCTGGCAGGTTTCCGGAATGGTATCGCAGGCGAACCAGTCGACGCACAGGGATCCGTAACGATCTGTGTCGATCCGCACCCAACCGAGCGATCCATCCAGATTTTGTGGGATGAGGCCGCCCGGAGCATCGCCGTAACGGTAGCCAAAGACCACCGAGTCGATGCCGACACCCGAGACGATCGAACTGATCGAATCGCGATCCAGGCAGAGATCAACACGGCCACCGACGAACGTGATGTCATCCGGCCCAACTCTCCGAATACTGCTCGGATTCGGTGTGCGCAGGACGATATTCTTCGGCGGCTTCACGATAATCACCCAAGTCTTGGGCGCATTGTTGAATTTGGTCGCGCCTCTCCAGGCAACACCCCAGATGTAGCGGTTGCCCTCAGGCACGTTCTTGAGATTCCAAGTCGACGTGAATTCATCGGAACCGGTGGTCTTGGCCGCTTTGCCAAACCGCTCACCAGCGTCGGTGGCGTTCGCCGCATGATAGAAGACAACCGAGTCGAGGGCTGTCCATGTCAGCTTGCGCGCCGTTACGCTTGTCAGCGTGTCACCAGGTCCGCTCGCTGTGACATACGAGCCGTGCGACGGATTAACCACGCGCACCTGGTTGGTGTCGCTCAGTTCGAGGATCCACAGCGGCTGATCAGCGTAATCCGTGTTGCCAAGCGGATCAGTGACCTGCGCGCGGATCGAACCGTGCCAGACACCGTTCTCCAGGCTCACCAGGCCGGAATCGACCGGGTTGAACGAGAAGCGCGTCGAGTCGACACAGCCGTTGACGGCCGCGCCGTAGTTCCCGTTTTCAGCGACCGCGCCGTAGCAAACCTGCGCCACGTCGCACGCCTCATCGGGCGTCACAGTCACCTTCACCTGGCGTCCCGCCAGCAGAGTCATGCTCGGATCGAGCGCGATACTGAAGTCGGTGACCGACCGGTCCACGTTCAGCAGCATCTGCCACGTCTTGTGGGCCGGATCGAAGGTGAAGTCGTCGAACTTGCCATTATGGTTACCGTCATCGATCCACGTGCCGTCGGTGGACTTGTAGAAGGCACGGATCCGATAGAGACCCTCGGCCCACGCCGCCAGGCTGTCCGCGCTCACCTCGAAGGTGAACATACCGTCTTCCATCTCCTCGCTGAGCCCGACGAATGACCACATGTCATACACGTCGGAGGAAGACGACTTGGAGCGCCAGAACTCGACTTCGGAGACCGCTTCGTTGGTCGGCGGAGTCAGTGTCAGATGGATTGGACCATCTTTCACGTTCGCCTGATCGCAGTACGTCACGGCTTCGTCGACGCCCAGGATTGCGGCGGACGGCGGGTTGACGATCCGCACCAGCCAGTCACACGCGCAACTGCTGGTATTGCAGGCCTTGTCAATCGCCACAACGGTCACATGGTAGAGACCACGCGGCAGGCCTTCTGTCGGCCAGTTCTTCACATACAAGCTGTGCAGACTGTCGACCGGAGTCATCAACTCACCGAAGATCACTTTGCCACCGATGCTCTCGTCCTCGGTCACATAGATCATGACACTGTCGAGCTGGCTGTTATCGGTCTCGCCATACCCGGCAGGCGACAGGTCGTCGGCCGACAGGACGTACAACGGAACGATGTCACCGGATTCCACGATCGTGGGATCGGTGGCGCCGCCGTCCGAACGATCACCGTTAACCTGGATGACCTCGGAATGCGGACCCGTCTCGTCGTACCGGACAACCACGTCTTTGAGCACGGTCTTCGTGATCATTCCGGCCCGGTTCTTCGCTTCGGCCCACATATAGTACTGGCCGTCGCTAAGCTTGCCTTTCCAGTAGTCGGAATGTGGATCCCACGCAACACTCCAGAGGCCATCGACGGTGAAGTTGTCACTGCCGATGAGGAACGCCTCGGTGTTCATGATCGACTGGATGTAGAAGTTGACCTCGACGATCGGGTTGCCCGCATCCGTCGAAGACGCCGTCGCCGTCACTTCAATCGGACAGCCGATGAAGGCCGGATCGCCCGTCTGCGGGTAGGTCATGGTGACCGTCGGCACCGCGCAGGACAGATGGATCGTAATGGGATACCCGTCGGGACCCTGATGGTTGAGCGCACCGTCGGTGGCCCAGACCGTGAGCTCATAGTCACCGTCCGCCAGACCCGCGGCCTTCGGATACCACACGATTGACAGCGTACCCTCACCGATCACCTTGTTGCCCTGGACCGGCGGAATATCCACGGAGTCGATCACGATCCAAGTCGACGTGCCCTTGGGCCGATACGCGAACACCGCCTTATCCATCTCATTGCTGAGCAGCGTCGCCGCCGTCAGCCGGATTCCGCCGTCCGAACTCATCTTGTCGCAGAAGACGGAATCGTTCACCGGGCTGATCAAGATCGCCTCGGTGGTATCGATGTCGAGCAGGTAGACGTCAATGCAATCCTCGCTGGTATTGCCGCAGCCGTCCCACGCCTTTACGTGCAGGACATGCGTCTGGTAACCAGCGGTCTTGCTGACGAACGGCGCCGCGGTCGGATCGAAGACCAGCTTGTCCATCGCATGGCTGCCTTCGTTCACCGCGAACACGTAGCTGAGCGCTCCGTCGCCGGCGTCGAACTCCGACTGCGAACCTTCGCAACCGCAGGTCGCGCCATCTATGCCGGAACCGTCGTACAACGTCCACTGCGTCTTCACCACGTCAGCCATATCAGTCAACGGGTAGATCGTCGGCTGAATGGTGATCGTGTGGCCGAACTGCGTCCACACATAACCCTTCGGATCGGAGACGCGGCAGCCGGTGTTCGGAATTACCAGCTCGTTGTCGTTAATCATGGTCCAGGCCGTGTCGATCGCGATCTTCGGCGCAGCCTTGTCAATCAACCATGTCTTGGCGTCGCAATGCGTCGTGTCGAACGTATTGGCATCAAACTGTTGGTTACCATCGACGTCGTACGACCACGTGCCCCAAGTCGTCTTGACGACAACCCGGAAGTCGTAGTAGGTCTGGTCGGCCCAATACTCGGCGTTCAGGTTCAGATCCCAAGTCCACATCGTGGAATTGGTCGCCGGAACACCGGCGCTCCAGTTGTACCAGAATCCAAACAGATCCGGTTGGGACTGCTTCTTCGTGTACAGATAGACTTCTTCGATATCGTCTGTATTTCCGTTCGCCCAGTCGATTTCCGCCAGAATCTTGGCGAAGCCCGACAGACGGCCATCAGGACAGAGATTTTCGGTCCGGATGCAAATGGGCGGTGTGTCGATATCGATGCAGACCTGCACGCACGGGGTGTAGAAGATATTCCCGCTATTGTCGTACACCACACCGCGCAAGAAGATGTTGGTGCCCGACTGGGTAATCCAGGCCAGATCGTCGTGATTGTACCACTTGGCCGTGTACGTGTCGGTGCCATTCGCCGAATCGATGGCGAACGTGTGCCACACGTAGACGTCCTCGCACGGAACCGTGTCGACCACCGCCGTCCAGACGTTTGTTGAGCATGTCGGCGTGATGGTGGTGTCGCGGCACGTGATCTGATGTCTCCCCGGACCATAGAAATCGAAGAGAGTGTCACACTTCAGATTTTCACCGTTGCCGGTCGTGTCGTCGCAATTCCTCCACGTGTTGACCCAGGTCGTGTCGACCAAACTGAAGTCGCAGCACTGCTCCGACCACTGGAAGTCAACTTTCAGAACGCCCGACTGGTCGATGCAATGCTGGCCGTCCGGGGTCAGGTCGTTGCCTTCGATGTGGATGGTGATCGGGTCTTCATACTGGCCGATCGGGTCCTTCATCGACATCGAGCGGCGGATGCACTTGCCGTCCACCGGGTTGGTCACCAGAGCGCAAGGCGGGATGGAGTCCGGAACGCACAGGCTGTCGCCGGCAGAACCGGTCCAGCCGCATGAGTCGCTCCAGAACACCTGCATGTAGTGCCCGCCCTTGGTGAAGTTCATCGCATTCAGATTGAATGTGATCGAACGGTCCACCCGCTCCTGATACAGGTAATTGTTGCCGTCAACGATAACCTGCAGGGCGAACGGCGGGGTCCCGCCGGAGACTGAAATCGCCACCGGGTTCGTCGGACCATAGATCTGGTAGCCGCGCGTGCCACAGAATGTCTGATACACCCGCTGCTGGCCATTGATGGTCAGAAGGTTGCCATCGATCACGCGGGTCGACCAGTCGAACCAGTATTGGCTCGTACAGGCTGCCCACGCTTCGGCCGGCGTGATGGTCTTGCCGACCATGTCAGTCGTGGCAATCGCAACTTCCACTCTCTGGACCGTGTCCGCGCCCACCTGATAGTTGAGCATGAACGGGTCGAGATTGAGGTGGAAGCAGACACCCGGCTCGGACAAGGACGAACTGCCGAGCTGGAACCAGTCACCAGGCTGGTTGCCGGCCGCCGGACTGATATCCTGCAGACGGCCCCACGCGGTGACGGTCTTGATGTCGTTGCTCGCCGAATCCATGGCGCAGGTGTAAATCGTCAACCCATGATAGGCGTTGTCGCAATACAGACTGCCGGGTTCGGGCTGGATGACGCAGGCATACGCCGGGGCCTTATCCGAGTAGCAGAAGGTCGGGGTCGCATGCTGGACTTCTGCGTAACCGCACTTATCGATCGATTCAACGGTGAACGCGTAACCTCCATGTTCGACCATGGCCGGCACCGGGTTCGCCATCGTCGTATTCCATCTGTAGAAGCCCGAGTCCGCGACCCAGACGCCTGCCTGATGGTACGAGATCGTGTCGATATTGTATGTCCAGTCGATGGCGCTGGCGCTGTCCTTACCGTAGTGGATGACCATTGTGCCCAGCCACGAGGTATTTTCAGGCGACGTCCATCTCAACTGGATCGCACCGCCCGCGATCGACTGGCACGTCAGGCTGGCCACCGGCTTGATGTGGCGAACCATGGCCGTGTCGGTCGCGCCGACGACGTCGAAGTTCGGGCAGCTCGGCGTGTTGACCGTGCAACTGTCAACCGTGCGCACCGCGAACTTATAGGTCGAATCACCAGCGAATCCGGGGCGGAACAACGTACAGTTCGTTGAATCCCAGGTTTGGTAACCCGGGCCGCCGATCACGGAGTCGAGTTTCTGGCTGTAATTGATGATGCCGGACCCCGCATCCCAATAGATGTAGTACTTGGCGGCGCTGGAATCGGTGCCGGTCCAAGTCAGCGAGACCGTTCCCGCCGCCGAATTGGTCGCATCCAGGCTCGCAACCGGCGAAACCGTGATGCCGCAGGACGTCGGTGCCGGATGGACGCGCTCGACGTTATTGCAATTGTCGACCGTCCAAACGTTGAACTTGTAGTCGCGGCACGGCGAGATCGGCTTGACCGTCGAATCGGTCACCCACTGATAAGCGGTGTCACCCTCGCCCAAACGATAGGCGAAAGCCACCGCCAGCGTCTCACCGTAGTTCACTTCGCCGCAGCCTTCGTTCCAGAAGATCAGGAACTTCTCGGCGTCAGAATCCTGGGTCATCCAGTTCAGTGTGAACTGCGGAGTTCCCGCCGTCGTCGTATCGCGCTCGCACCAGAGGCCGGTGACCGGCTTCGGCACGCGCGTATCGAGCAAGAACGGGCTGGCGCCAGGGATCAAGGACGTCAGCGGCCCCGACCACTTCGAATCACCATTCCCCGAGTTGTCGACCGCAAAGATCTCGATCGAATCGTTGGCGGCCGCGCCGTCAAACGTCGGGCTGATGGAATCGAGGTCGTACGGATGCCAGACCGAGTCCTTCGTGTTTGTCTTCAGAAGCCAGCGCAGTTCCCACACACCGCCGCCCTTATTGACCAGCGGATAGCGGACCGACTGCGTGGTGTTGGTGCCGCCGATACCGGCGCGGAGCAGGTCAGCGTACAGGAACGGAATGTCGCTGCCCCCGCCCGTCACACGGAGCAATACCGAGTCGGCCAATGGATCGCTCGCACCCACACCCAGACAGTTGGTGGAATCACGATCGAGCAATTCCTGGTAGACGATCAGCGCCGTGTCAAGCAGCGGTGCCTTGTTGTCCACCGGCATCCCGAGCGCGGCACTCACCGAGTCGAGATTGCAGCCGTTGTCGGTAATGAAGAACCATCCAATACTGCCGGCCGGCGCCTCCAAACGGCCCTGACCGACATGATAGAATCCCTTGAACCGATTGTCGTTCGCGGAATCGTACAACTGCACGAAGATGCGGCTGTCCACGCCGACCTGGTTCAATCCCCAAAGAGTATCAATGAGGACATAAACGTCGCAGATTTCCTTCGCTCCCGGAGGATTGCTGATGATCGGGTTGTTGCGAAGGTCAATGTAGAACTTCACCCAATCACCCATTCCCACGATGCCGTTGTTCAGGCTATCCGACTCTTCGGTGAATGTCACCTCGAGCGGCGGGAGGATTGGGCCCTTGGTGTCGATGGCCTGCGCGACGATCGTCGTCTCCGCAGCCAGCTTGTTCGAATCGCTCAACGCCTGAGCAATGATCGGATAGAAGTAAGGCGCGACATCGATCCCGCCACTCAGGACAGCACGCCAATCCGGATAAGCACCGGCGGTGTCCATAAAGGGAATCGAGAAGTAGATCGAGTCGTTGCCGTAGTATCCCGTCGTATCCTGGAACATCACATCGCCGCCGGCAGAACCACCTATGCCAGCGAAGAACGCCTTCGGCCATCCCGGAGCAAGCTCTTGGACGTCAACAGGATTGAGCCTGACCCAGATCTGGATCGAATCACCCAGATTGATTGTGTTGGGTGATGCGTCGCACCCTCCGCAACTGCTCGAGTTGTTGTGGACATACCACAACGAGTCGATGTCCACCCGGAAGTTGCTATAGACCGTGATCGCGACAGTCGCCACACCAGGAGAGCAACCGTCGTGCACGAAGACCTCATAAGTCAGAGTGTCTTTGCCGTGCCAGTTCGATTGCGGGATATAGACCAAGCGCCAGATCCCGGTGGTTGTCGTATCGAAATACGCCGTATCCAGAACGTCGGAATTGAACGGGTTCTTAAGAGTCTGGATTCGCACCGAATCGACCGGGCGAGGCTGGTTCTTGTTGCCCAACGTGTCGTTGTCCAGCACAAACGCGAACAAAGTATCGTTCTCATTCATGCTATACCCGTCGAGCACCGCCTGCACACAGTAGCATGCGGACGTGATGTAAACGTATGCGGCCGTATCGGAGGTCAGAAGCGTATCTGCCGCGAACGCCTTGCCCGTGACGAGGAAAGTGTCAGGGGTCGTAAACACATACGTCAATTTGAACTTGTTGCCACCCGTGGTCCGGATGCTATCAATGAACGCTCCACCGGTGGTGGTGTCCTTGATGATCCACCAGACCGAGTCGGCCGGTGGAGACACAAACGCGAAATGTACCGTGTCAGGCAGATTCTGGTTAAGCACGCCGCCGCACGGGGCCTTGTCCACGCTGTCGACGGTGATCTGAGCGGGAACCGTCTGAACGTAGCCCGCCTTCGTGACGGCCGAATCAGTCGCGCCGTACCAGACGTGCATGACCACCGTATACGACGCGGGACCCGACGTGTACGTGTGCACGACCGCACCCACAGGGGCCGGATCCTGCACGAACCCACCGTCACCGAAACGCCAGGCAATCGAATCCGGCGTCGGGAATATTGACGTGGGGGTATACGTGACCGTCAAGGGCACAGCCCCGCTCAGCGGGGTCCCCGTAAAGTTTGGCGCTGCCAAAGCGGGGGTTGCCGCCAGCGGCACCACAAACAGGGCGACCAGGGCCACCCATCCTATCCATCGGATTGATTTCATCCGCGCTCCCCCCTTCTGAGGTGAGTTTGTCCCGCCGTCCAGACGGGACGCCCGCGCACAACTGGTGTTCAGTGACATGTTGATTCTCTTTCCTCCTCCTGAATATGAAACATTCATTCTTCGTTCTTTTCCACCGCTATGGAAATCACAAGACAAAAGCCCGTTAACCGCAGTCGATTCATGCATGGTCCCCCCATTTTTGTGGCCGATCAAGATCGTTCTGAATTCCCCTAATGCCGCTTGAGTCGACCGCCGCACTTCGGTCGGGCCGCCCACCCCGCTTCTCGCGGATGGTGCTTGGCACGCGGCTATGATTTACAAAAGTCTAAAGGGCTTAACCGGAAAACGATTTGTGCCCCGGTTTGGCGTGACCCTCCCTGGTTTCGCCTCATTTCAACCGGCAATCAAACGTCAGTTCAACGCCGCTCGCCCAACTCCCCTTGACCCCATTTGTCTCGCGTCACTGCGAGAAACACCTGAGTCTCCGACAGGATGACAGCCGTCGTCTTCTGACTTCCGCCGGCCATCCACGCACCCACGCTTCCGCTCGTCGCGTATACGCTTGGCGCGCTTGTATCGTTACCCGTCACAATCACCGCAGTACGACTCCCTTGGCCCTGCCGACACCTTGACCTTTGCCCTCCCCAACGGTGAGCAGGCCGCGTCGACGGCGATTGATGGAACCCACCGTACACATCATGCCCCGCTGGTGTCAAGACTAATTTCTCCATAAAACTATGGGCAGCCCACCAACCCTTATGGGGCTTGGGCTACTTGCTTCTATCGGTGTCGAGACCGATTGACTTAAACCACTTACTGTTGGGAACCGGACCCTCCTCGAGTTTAAGCCGACCCAACTTGGGCGGCAAATATCATAGGGGTCATACCACCCCGCAAGACTTTTTTTGGCCCCCACCCAAAATTTCTGACTCAACCTGAAACAGGGCGGGCGGTTATAGCCCCCAGGAAAACGGCGGCTTTAACTCGGCAGGGATAGAGGCAAGCCAGACCAAGGCTTGCGACCCCTTCGCCCTGAACCGCCATCAACCAGTTCTGACCTGAATCTGGGGGTCATTTTCATGTCAAAAACCCAGCCCCAAACCCAAGATTTTTTAAGTTTTTTTGCGATTTTCTTCAAATCCGCTCAATCGACCCACTTTCGGCCCCAAACCCCGACTTTCAAGTCAGGTGGCCCACCAGGAGCGGTTCGCCGGAGGCGAAACGCGGATGGTGGGGTTCTCCACGCGAACTTCTTAAGAAACCGGGCAGACAAGAGTGTCTGCCCCGCTCCTGCTCATGGAAGTTCTTATCTCTCAGTGGCGCGGACACTCTTGTCCGCGCTCTCGTCTCCAGACGCCGGGGCTTTTCAACACGCCCCCCGGACTGGTGGCCCACCAGGAGTGACCCGCCGAAGGCGAGGCACGGATGGTGGGGTTCTCCACGGCAGGCGCTTAGGACAGGGTCAGCCCGCCGCACCCCACCCCAAACGCAAGAAGGACGGCCTAACTCTCGTCAGGCCGCCCTGTCTGTCCAAAATGAATTTGTGAGTTACATCGGCGTTACTGGCTGGAGTTGTTATCCAGACGTGTGGAGGCGTCGCTCGTCCACGCACTGTCGCTCTGGCGCAGTGCCTCGGCCCATTTCAAAAGCGTGTCGTAGCTCGTGGCGCCCATGAGGACTTTCATGTGCGTCTTCTGCTCATCCATGGGAGTGCCGGTCTTGCCAACTTTCCAGCACAGCGCCCTCAAATCGCCAGCACTGAACATGTGATAATCATGATCAGAAAACCCGATGCGCGGGCGATGCTCCGGCTCCATCGCGGGGCTGAGCGTATCAATCGGAATCACAAACATCGAGACCCTCTCCGTGCCATCAAGCCATTCAAACTGCGCCAGACGGTCGTTGCCCCAGGGCATCACACAGCCGGCTTCCGATGCAATTCCGGCGGGCATGGCATGCGGCAAAAGCGGCTCATGCGCGGGACCAAAACGCGAGAGAATAAACGACCGGGCCGCCACGAATTCCGGGGTATCCAGTCCGTCTTCTTCGATGCCGGATGTCCCCATGTGATAGCTGGTCAAAAGCGCCCAGTTGACACTGTCTTGCGTGGTGCGGCGCCCCATGTACCAGGTACCGATACCGATCGCCAGCACGATCACCGCGGCCAGCGCAAATCGCGGCAGCAGGAGTGCAAATTTCGGCTTTGAGGCCTGCTCCTGCGGCGGGGCATCGAGGATGCGGCGCTCTTCCGACAGACGGGCCAAAAGACCGGCTTTGAAGTCCGCGCGCACACACTCGTGCGGCGCCTTATCTTTCACGAACCGGGTGAAAAACCGCTCGAATTCGTAATACGACAGGCAGGGACGGCAGGCTTCGAGATGCGCCTGAAACGCATCGCGGTCCGTCGCGTCAATCTCGCCGTCGATGTAATCGTACAGTTTGGCGAGAACTTCTTTACAGTCGAGTGTGTGTGTCTGCCCCATGGTGCGACTATCTCCTGCCCGTTTGCTCCGGTGATTCGGCGGCCCAAACCCCATGCGAACCGCTCGTAAGCGGCGCCGGCGTCATGGCCGATAAAATCACCATTTCAAGAAAACCTTCACAATGAATCCCTTGTCCTGGCGCGGACCCGGCCCAATCCGGGCTACGCGGACGGAAGCACCCCCGCCTTCTTTGCGTATAGATAGAGAGCCTTTTGCAGAAGCTTGCGTCCGCGGTGCAGACGCGACTTGACCGTGCCCATCGGCACGCCCAGCGCTTCGGCGATTTCCTCGTATGCCAGGCCCTCGATGAATGCCATTACCACCACGATTCGAAAATCCTCCGGCAGATCATTGATCGCCTTGTCCACTTCGCTGCCCAGCACCCGGTCGAACAGTTCCTTCTCGGGTCCTGTGTGCTCCCCGCCGCCGATCCCATCCTGCATGTTGCTGTACAGCAGGTAATCCTGGGTCTCGTCGTACTCGACGACCGTCGGTTCCTTCGCCTCTTTGCGGTACCGGTTGATGAACAGATTGGTGAGGATCTTGAACAACCAGGCCCGGATATTGGAGCCTTCCTCGAATCGGTCGAAGTAGCGGAATGCTTTCAGGCATGTTTCCTGGACCAGGTCCTCGGCATCGGCCGTGTTCTTCGTCATCCGCAAGGCGGTGCGGTATAACGAGTCGAGGTGGACTGAAATCAGTGCCTCGAATTTGGAGCGGTCACCCATGGGAGAGCTGCCAAGGTAACTCCCACGCCGCCTGGCTCCAACAGATTCCAACCACGTCGGAGAGGGAGATGTTCCGGTTTTCTATATTGACGCAGGAGGGCCTGAACACAGTCCTGCGCCAAGAGCAAGCCATGTATATAATGAAACAGGACAAAGACCAATCGAAAAACCAAACGCCGCCCGGCCATACCCCGCAACGTAGCTTACTTCAATGAGTTAGCGGCACACCGCAAAACCGCGACAACTTGCAGCTGCCATCCTGAAGAAATGACCTTGAGAAAATTCGAACAATCTCCACCATGAATCGCCACACCATATTGTGGGCTCAACAACTTCGTGAATACCAAATCTAGTGCGGGATTGGTATCGCCCACGCAGATGAAAAGTGGGCACAACCACGCCCCTGATATCATCCCCACCCCTGACGTAAACCACGCCCCCGATGTCATCCCCGCGAAAGCGGGGATCCAGCGCGCGAGGGCAAGACTGGATTCCGCTTTCGCGGGAAAGACAATGAGGGCGACCTCGGGTACTCGTAGGTCCCGCTTTCGCGGGAATGACGATGGGATACCCGCGGCGATTGGAAAGAGTGCCAGTCGTAGGGCGGATGCCTCGCGTCGCAACCCTCACCCATACGGATTCATTCTGCGAGGCATCCGCCGTCCATGTCCCGCAAACAGATGGCGGTTGCCAAGCCTGCGACCCTCGAATGCATCCAATTTCTGCGGCAACCGCCCTACATGACTGACATCATCCCTACCCCTGACATCATCCCTACCCCTGACGTCATCCCCACCCCTGACGTCAACCACGCCCCTGATGTCATCCCCGCGAAAGCGGGGATCCAGTGCGCGAGGGCAAGACTGGTTTCCCGCTTTCGCGGGAATGACGATGGGATACCCGCGGCGATTGGAAAGAGTGCCAGTCGCAGGGTGGCTCCGCCCACCTCTCAGCGACTTCAGGATCCGTTGTTACGTGGCCGTGGCCGCAGCCCGCGCAGGAACGGATTGAACTGCCGTTCCACCGCCACGGTGGTCGAGGCTCCGTGGCCCGGATGAAGCTGGATGTGATCGGGCAGCGTGAGAATCGACTGCTCCAAGGATGCCACCATCTTCTCGTAATCTCCCCCCGGCAAATCGGTGCGGCCGATCGACCCGGAAAAGACCAAATCCCCGCAGAACACATCATCGCCAATACGCAGCAGGCATCCGCCCGGCGTGTGGCCGGGCACATGCGTCACCCGGACTACGAATGATCCCACCGGGATAAGATCGCCGTCGTTCAGATCGACATCGACCTCCGGCTCACGCGCGCCAAAGATCCCAAACATCGTTCCATGCTCGACGATCTTGGGCAGATAGCGGCGGTCGGCGGGATGCAGATAAAGATTCGCCCCCAGTGCGGCTTTCACTTCCTGGGCGGCGGCGATGTGATCAACATGGCCGTGGGTGTTGATGACGGCGGGAATGGTCAAGCCAAGCTGCTGGACTTTGGCGACAATGCGCTGTGCCTCGTCACCGGGGTCGATGACGATCCCGAGGCCGGAATCGTCATCGCCGACAATGTAGCAGTTCTCCTGCAATGGACTGACGACGAGCTTCTCGATGATCATGGGCATTAATTCATGCTGTCCCGAGGCTGGGAGGGCGAGGCTCCCGCCGAGCCTTCTTTCCGCGCGGACGAATGGCTCGGCAGGAGCCTCGCCCTCCCGAGCCGCGCCATGTCTGTTACCTCAAGAATCTCTGCCTACTTCCCCAATTCCGCCACCAGGTACGCCGCGGTCTTGATCCCCCGATGGAAATCCTCCAGCGAGAATTTCTCGTTGGGCGAATGGAGATTGTCGTCCGGCAGGCCATAACCGACCAAAAGCGCCGCCACGCCAAGCTGCTCCTGGAATGTCTCCACAACCGGAATCGAACCGCCGCCGCGCATCAAAACCGGCTTTGCTCCGAATCCCTTTTCGAGTGCCGCACGGGCAATTGACAGCGCCGGCGAGTCTGTGGGCACCATCACCGGCTTGGCTTTCCCATAGCATTCGAACCGAAGCTGCACCGACGGCGGGCAGAGGGAGCGGATATACTTTTCAAATGCCGCCTGGATCTTCGCCGGATTCTGATTCGGAACCAGACGCATCGAGATCTTTGCCGAGGCCTCGGCGGGAATGATCGTCTTGGAGCCGACTCCCTGGTACCCCGACTTGATGCCGTTGACATCACACGTGGGACGCGCCCACACGCGTTCCAGTATCGTGAACCCCTTCTCGCCCGGCATTTCCGGGACTCCAAGATGGTCCTTGTACTTCTGCTCGTTAAAGGGCAACCGGGCAAACTCGGCACGTTCGCCGGCGGTCAGCTCGACCACGTCGTCGTAGAACCCGGGAATCTTCACCTTCCAGGTGTCCTGATCGTGAAGTTGCGAGATAATGTACCCAAGCGTATTGGCAGGATTCTTGACAGCGCCGCCGAACTCGCCGGAGTGGAGATCGGCCTTGGGTCCGCGCAGGAAGACCTCCATGTAGCAAATCCCGCGAAGGCCGTAGCAGATTGCCGGATAACCACGTTCGAACTGAGCCGAATCGGAGACGATGATCTGGTCACACTTGAGCAACTGAACGTTATCGCAGATGAACTTGTCCAACTTGTCGGAGGCGACTTCCTCTTCACCTTCGATCAGAAACTTCACATTCACTGGCGGGGCACCGCTGGCCTGGAAGAACGCCTCGACCCCAAGGATGTTCGCCAGGTACTGCCCCTTGTCATCCGCCGAGCCGCGTGCGAAGACATTCTCGCCCCGCACGGTCGGCTCGAACGGCTCGGTCACCCACTGATCCAGCGGGTCGGGCGGCTGAACATCGTAATGGCCGTAAAACAAAACGGTCGGTTTGCCGGGCGCGTTGAGCCACTCGCCGTAGACGATGGGATGACCGCCGGTCTCGCACAGCCTGGCAGTGCAACCGATGGAAGCGAGCTTGGCCTTGGTCCATTCGGCCGCACGGCGGATATCGGCTTTGTGGTCCGGGTTGGCCGACACCGAGGGAATGCGCAGAATCTCGAAGAGTTCCTTCTGATAGCGGGCTTTGTTCTGATCAATGTGGCTGATGATTTTGTCCATGGGGTTGTTCCCCTCTCCTTACAAGGAAGCAATCGAACAATGTGTGCCTAACCGCGTTCGGTCAGGATCACGCCGAAGATAACCAAGACACCACCGGCAATCAACCGGGCGCCCAACTCCTCGCCCATCAGCCAGTAGGACAACACCGCCGTCACGATTGGCTGGAGATTGTTGAAGACGGCGACTTTTGTCGCCTCCAGCCTCCCCAGACCCCAGAACCAGATCGTGTAGCAGACCACCGACGTCCCGATCGCGATGTACAGAAGCGACCACCACCCGCGCGCGGTGATCGCCGCCGGATGGAAACTTCCCAGGTTCAGAAGCCCAACGGGCGCGAAGAAGGCGGTCCCCACAATGAGCGAGATCGCGGTGACATGGACTGCACCATATTTGGCAACCATCGGCTTGCCCAAAACCGTGTAGAGCGCCCACGCCAGCACCGCGACCAAAATGAGAATATCGCCCAGCCATTCCTTGTCGGCCCAGCTCAATTTGTGACCGGTGACAATAACCACGACCCCGATGACGGTGACCAGCACGCCGCTGATCTTGAGAAATCCGGGACGTTCCCCGATCAACGGGATCGCCAGCAGGAAGACGAAGACTGGTGTCGCGCCGTACAAAAGAGCAGAGTGAGTCGGGGTGGTGAATCTCAGACCATACAGGAAGAACCCCTGGTTGACCACGACGGCCATCAATCCCAGTAGGGCGAATCGTCCATAATCACTCCGGTCGATCTTGCGCCGCCCCGGCCAAACCAGATGGATCACAAGTAACCCGGTCGCTGCGATTAGAAAGCGGACGAACGCCAGGGTCAGCGGCTCAAACTCGACCAGCGCCCACTTCGCGGCAATAAACGTCCCCGACGCCACCACCTGCTCGGCGATGAGAATGAGGTAGACCCAGCGAAGTCGCAATGCCATGGTCAGCGTCTCGAAACGTCAATCGTCATTTGAACAAGTGTTCGCCAACACGGCAGGCTGCTCCCTCTCCCGTGTGCGGGAGGGCTGGGGTGAGGGCGCTTCCGCGCGCGGCCGCACCCTCACCCCCGACCCCTCTCCCCAAAACGGGAGAGGGGAGAAGAGCTCCCCATCGCGTCTTTCCCCCTCCCCATTTCGGCTTTCCCACTCCCCATTTCGTCTTTCCCGCTCC
>JACRMA010000059.1 GCA_016235085.1 Candidatus Zixiibacteriota bacterium | reverse complement strand
TTTCAAATAGCTGCTGACATCTCCGGCAGGATAAAGAGATCAAATCCCGTGGCCCGATGCCTGGGATCGCCTTGAGAATCAAGTCGTCGACCGGGTGGTGGATCAACTCAAGGGGCTGGGCCTCATCGAATGAGATTGTCGTGTGACAACCGGCACAGACGGTCTTGCCGGGAGTGGTGTCACTCATGCGCATCTACCTCCGGATCGGGCTTTCAGAACGGAATAATAAGTAGAAGCAGGCGGCGGGGGCAAGAATGACACATGAAGCCGACAGTTGGAAGAGCACTCCCTCAAATTGGCGGCGCTCGAACGAGAACTCCCGGCAGGATCAACTCCTGCCGGGAGAGTCATTCTGCCGCTGGATTGAGGCTTAGAGCTTGCGGACATTCGTGGCTTGCGGTGCAATCGCGCCCTGCGTCACTTCGTAGCGGACGCGGTCGCCGGCGACGAGGTTGCGCAGACCTTCACCCTGTCCCTGGTTGACATCGCGATTCACACTGAGATCCGATTGCGTGATGAAGCCATAACCCTTGGCTGTATCGAATGACTTCACGGTTCCTTCGAACGTGCACGCGTTTGTTTCTTTGGTTCCTTCCATGGTCCACATCTCTTAGTCATCGGGAATGAAACGGCATCCCCCGGTTCGTTGGCCTGATGGCCAGCAAGACTGCTCTTCCAGTACGCCTAATTATCTATTGGCTGTAAGCTGGGTGACTGACACTCGGAGCGATTCATCCAAATCGAACGAGAAACGCTGGCCGGAAGAAAGCTCCATCTGTTTGCCCTTGGTGGCGAGGGCGACCGCGCCGCCTGCTGCCGCGCCTGCTGCCGCTCCGACCGCGGCGCCCTTGGCCCGTTGCTTGGGACTCGACAACACGCCGATCAAGCCGCCAATTACCGCGCCTCCGACGACTTTCTCCTCATCGCTGATCTTGTCACCGGCGGCAACCAGCTTGATGGGAGTGGTCGCAATGGAGTGAACCTGGCCGGCCGGATCCACAACCTGTTCGAACGACAGAGTCATCTGCGCCCTGCCTGAGGTGCGATGCGGCTGTTCCACGAGGGTCAGCCTGCCGCGGACCTCGGTTCCTGACGGCAGGACCGTCATCTGGTCCACGCGCACTGCCTCGGATGTGTGTGCCTGGAAATTGTCACCAGTCTTGTTGAGATCAGTGCGCAGAGGAGTGTCCAACGAGACCAGCAGTGTTGTGCCAGACGGGATAGTCACCATCTTCGGCCAGTTTGACTTGGGTGTCGAGGTGTTGGACACCTTGGTCTTGGTTGTCTCAGTGGCGTTTGCCTGCTCTTGAGTTGACTGACAGCCGAACAGACTGATCGCAGCAAAGAGGGGGACCACTGTCCCCACTGCGACTTTCTTCAACATGCTGGTCCGGCGCCCATCGGAGGCGCTTCGTCTGCGACTACTGGGCATCGACGCGACCATGATTGGATGACGCTCATCGCCTTGCGGCGAGATGACACCAGGGGCCCTGGCATCCTTGAATAACCTGACGGTACCTTTCTTCATGACACACATCCTTTTGCTTTCGGAGACGAAACGGCGTCCACAGTCCGTTGGCCCGGAGGGCCGGTGAAACCATCTGGGCTTCTCTATGAGCGCTCCAGGAAGAATTGTCCGCGGGCAGTCAAAGAAGAGTCCGTGGCTTCGTTTTGATATCACTTCCGGTCATTCGCTATCAGGGAGGCAAAGACGATCGCTGAACCGCGTGACAATCTCAGGCTCCCGGCGGCATACACTCGCTATACGCGGCGCCTTTCATTCACGAACAACACGAGACCGCCAACCAGTGCGATGCCCCCGACGATGATGGCAGCCATCGGAACAGTCCCGTTTTCCGTGATGGACGCGCTCATCGAACCCATCTCAATCGTGGTTCGGTTGTGGCTATAACTTATCCCGCCGTAGACGAGCACGGCGGTTCCGATAATCACCAGTGCGATTGCAAGCGACTTCATTTGATTCTTCCCTTCGACTTGAGGCAACGGCCAGGGCCGCCGTCTCGGGGCGCAAATGCGCCTCTCCTAGTGATAGAATGTCCAACCGACCGTGGCCTTCAGGTCCGGTGAATCCGCCAACCCCAGTTTCGCTTCGATGAAGAAGCGATGACCATTGGCGAGACCCTTCTCGATCCCACCAAGGATGCTCGCGCCAAAATCGGTGCTTGATCCACCGTTTCCATTATTCGCGCTGACGATGTTCGCACCGATGCCGCCGCCGAGGTATGGCGTCCACACGTCCCAGCGCTCTGCGAAGCGGTACGCCGCTTCCGCGTTGATCGCGAAGAGCGTTATTCCGTCGCCGAAACCTACTTCAACGTTTGGTTGAAAGCGGATGTGCCGCGCGAAGTTTCCGAAATCCAAGTGTGCTCCGAAGTGAACTTGATCGGGGTTAAACGTTACCCCGAGGCGTGGTCCCCAACCCCGGAATCCGACCTTGGTGCCGGGATCATCCACATCAGCACGCGTCACCACGGGCGCAAATGCCAGTATCAGCGCAGCCGCAAGGACTGTAAACGCTAGAGTCTTTTTCATCGTCCCTTCCTCCTTTAATCCCGTTTCGGGATCGGTTCGAATCCGGCCCTGCGCCGCAACCACGCTGCTCGCAGGCGTTTTGATTAATCTTCCAGTCATGCACGAAATCGTTGGCGCCTCCGCGGTGGACTAATATCCAGCTTGGAAGACGAGTTTCTCTCCCCTCACGATCTTGACGCGATCGCCGGCATTGAACCGCGCATTCGCCTCGGTCTGATTGATGATCGCCAGCGTTTCGAGTAAGACCGGAGAACGCTCCTGTTGGGCCAGTTGCTCCAATGACACACGTTGGCTGACGTTGATTATCGCAAGCCGCATGGGCTGCATCTGCAATATTGAAGGATTGGTCAGGCGTCGGAAGTCTCTCACTGCCGTGGTGATGACGTCCTGGTACTTCGGCCAGAGCTGTTCACTGGCATAGCCGAGCAACTGATAGGTATTGCCCTGAAGCTCGACGAACGACACCCTGCCGCGCAGCACCTGCTGCTCGCTCTGGGCGCGAAACTGCGCCGAGACAGCGTTGAGGCCGTTGACGGTGCTGGTCTCTTCACGCTCCGATTGCACGCCCTCCTGCTGGAAGAAGGTCCTGGCCGCCTCGCTCGCGGACCGCGTCTTCGCCATTGAAATCTGTATGACCGCGTCCTGATTGGGGCTGACCGCGACCACTGCATTCTTCTGGTTGACCGTCTGCCAGCCCGATGGGAAACCCAGCTCGAATTCGAGTTCGGGATGATAGAAGTGATTGTCGCGGAAGAAACCTTCACGCGGATTCTGGCCAAAGACAACGCCATCGATCAGGCGAAGGTAGCCGTTTTTGTTCACCGCAAGCGATCCCAGATCAAACGCGAGGGTATCGATTTCCTTCTGAATGCTCCCACTCCGATTCTCGGGATTCGGATGTGTCGCCAGCCATTCGGGGGCACGTCCGCCGCCGCCGGCCGAACTGACACGGCCCAGCATATCGAACACGTCAATCATCTCCCGCGGATCATTGCCGGCGCGGATCATGTAACGAAGCCCCAGGTGCTCCGCCTTCAAGGCGCCCGCTATGCCAACCTGAGTCAGCTGCTGTTCGGAGATACGATGCACCGAGTGTTGCGCCGTGACGTGGCCGATTTCGTGCCCGATGACCGACGACAATTCGGCCTCGTTCATCATGTACGCCATCAGCCCGCGCGTGACATAGATGAACCCGCCCGGTATGGCGAATGCATTGACCGCCGGGTCATCGATGACGCGAAATGTCCAGGGCAGATTGGGCCGTTCCGAGCTTCCAGCGAGCTTGGCGCCCAGCGCCTGCACGTAGCGCTGCAGCGCCGAATCCGGATACAGGCCAAGACTGGCGATCACCTGTCCGTCGGCTTCCTGCCCCATCGCGACCTCTTGTGATTCCGAGATCAGATTCAGATGCCGTTCACCCGTGGCCAGATTACTGGCGCAACCGGACAGGACGAGGCTGGCGCCGTGCGCCAGCAGAAGCAGGCAGAGTAACGATAGAGCGTAACGCATCATGCGGCGTGCGCCACGGTTTTCTGCTCGTGCCGGCAGCCGACCACGATATCCCAACAATCTCACTGCATTATTCATCTTTTCTCCTATGAATACCGCCACCTGCCTGGCGCAACCGGACAGGATAAGACTGGCGCCGGGCGCCAGCAGAAACAGGCCAAGCAACCACAGAGCGCAGCGCATTACAACGCGGCTTGCGCCGCCGCCCGCTTGTGCAGGCAGGCGCCCATGATGTCTCGACGATTCGCGCATATTATTTATTTTCCTTCTATGAATACCGTCGTTTGATCGGCAGCGGTCAGACCGTACGGCCACGAGGCAGCCCTCTTCGACCCACGAACAGGAATACGATTCCGATTGCTGAGGCAACACCACCAGCGATCGGCGGCACAGGGATATGTTCCTTGTCGTCGACATTTACCTGGAGTGGTCCCATGTCGACGACGTTCTTCGTATGAGTGTAGGTAATGCCTCCATAGACCAGCCCCGCAGCACCCAAGACAATGAGGACAATCCCGACTATGGCGATTGGTTTCAAACGGAACTCCTTTCAATGACCGTCACCGTTACACCATTCGCCGGCCTGAGATCAGCCGGATCAACACCGCAATGATCGCGATGACCACCAACACATGAACAAATCCGCCCATCGTGTGGCCGCTCACCAAACCGAGCGCCCACATCACCAACAGAATGATTGCCACTGTCCACAGCATACTCTCTCCTTTGCCGCCTTACGGCCACTAGTCCCTCACGCGGTCGCGCCGTGCCCGAGCAAAAGCTCTCTTTGAATGAGCGTGACTCCCCGGTTTTGCATTGACTGGACAACCTTCAGGCTGACTCCAGCAAGGTTGGCGATTTCCCTGGTTGAGAGCCCATTGGTCTCTCCCAGGATCATCACCCAGCGGAGGGGCGCCTTCAGGTGTGCGATTGCCGCTCCGATGACACCGTCGCCGGGCAGTTTCGCAGACGATCGGTGTGCTTTGTTCGAATGACTTCTTGTCTTCATGGTTGACCTTCCCTGGATCATTGCTTGCCTAAAACATCGTTCAGTAACCTGTCGGCCCGCGTGATTCGCATCCAGCGCTTCTCGGACATTAGCACCATCGCGACGATCAGCGGCCCGATGACGTAGACCACACCAAATGCACAAGCCACCAATGCCTTTGTCTCCGGCGGCCACGGCATGAACAGGCAAAGCGCGAGCGGAATGAGAACGGCGCCTCCAGCCATGAGCAGAACGCAGAACATCAAGACGCCAAGGGCCATGACGGCCTTGCGTGCGGCTCGGATCATCTCCAGATAGTAGATCACTGCACGGATCTTGGCCCGACGTAAGGGGGACTCGACCAATGCCTTGAAGGCCATTCGCAGCACCAGGCTGAGAAGTTTGTTCACGATGTGGTATCCTTCGCTTCAAACATGAGAGGGCTACTTCTTGCTGCGGGCGATGAGAAAACCAACCAGAAGACCCAGCGCCGCGCTGCCGCCGATGTATGCCCAGGGATTTTCGTGAACATGATTGTCGACTTCACAGGCCGCCGCGCGAACCTTTGCCTTTCCGGCTTTGTAAGCACCACTCACCTGCCGATGCATGTCGCCCCCGAGCGTCCCGACAAACTCCTTCAAACTGTCGTAGCGGTCGCCGATCAATTCCTGCAGATCCGATTGTCCTTCGGCCGCCGCGGCGTTGAGCAGTTCCAGCGCCTCTTGGATCTTCGATCTGTCGTATGCTTTCGTCATATTGGAAGCTCCTTTGTCTGACCCCGTTGACCGGAGCCGTGTTCAGGTGTTTTCGTGTACCCACGCAACCGATCGTGTCGGCTTCGTTCTCTCCGGAAGGACAGTGTCATCCGCCCCGGCACGAATGGTCGTATTCTCTCTCAACACAGATACGCGGGGGGGGTGCGGGAAGTACTCGCTCGAAGGATCGAAAAGGGAGTAGCTCCTTTGGCGTAGCCTCTTCGCCAGGGGAAACCTGCCGTCTCAGCCCTCCGGGCAAAGGGACATCGAATTGATCCTGGGCCACCACCACTGCTTCGTGCAGACGGGAGTGCCTGCGATGTAAATAGGAGCTGAAAAGAAAGCCCCGGCAGGATCGACTCCCGCCGGGGCTGGTCAACAGAGGTTCGGGAACCTCAGACAGTATTGATTCTGGTTACGCAACTCTCCGATGATCAATGGATGTAGAAGAGAATTGCGGCGCCTACGTTAAACGAATTCGCTTTCCGTTTGCTGACGTCGTTGGGGAAATCCTCCAGCTTGGCGAATTTGTAATCGAGGAAGATGTACCGGAATTCGCCGTTTAAGCTCATGTTGGGCGAAACCGGGATTTCGAGCCCCGCGCCGAGATGGTACCCGAGTTGGGTCGATGTACTGCTCTTTGTTGACCTCAACACGGGATACTCGATCGTGGAGTTGTACCATCCAAACCCGGCAAGCCCATAGATCGGCGTGAACGGGTAAAGCAGAAGACTCGCCGTCACCGGCCATGACTTCACGCTGACGTCGCCGCCAAAGTTCTCCTTGCGGTAGTCGATCGCCGCCTCAAGTCCGATCACGTTGCCCCGTAGCCGTCCCAACACGCCGATCATGTTCGAGTTTTCCTTCGCATCCATGTTCCGGACAAAACTGTAGCGGGCACCGAGACCAAACCCCTTGGCGTCGGCCGAGCCGCTCCAGAGCATCGCCGCGACACAGAACATCAATCCTAGTGTAAGTCTTCTCATTGGCTCATCCTTACCTTTCTGTGACATGTTTCTGGCTTCCCTCCGACTCCGCGGAGAGTTGTTATCAGAATCCTATTTGTCATTCGAAACCGACTGAACTTGCCTCGAGCACCCACATGCTGCGTGACCGAGCCTCATCGACGCCCTTGCTTGCAGAGCTATCGTGGCGTCCGGCCCGAGGCGTTAAACCGTATCCCTTCTCAACAGATACGCACTGCCGGTTGGGGAAATAGTCGCTCGCAGGAGCGAAAAGAGGCGTCACTCCTTTGGTGTAGACAGACTCGCCTTGGTGGCCACGCGATTTCGCGCAGGTCGGCTTGCTCGAACAGGACCCTCTTGCAGTTCCTTCGCGAGATCATGGGGCAATCCCAAAACGCCCCGTGCCAATCGG
>JACRMA010000065.1 GCA_016235085.1 Candidatus Zixiibacteriota bacterium | reverse complement strand
GTGACCTTCTTGCCGTTCGGGAGCACGACCCGTTCCTCGATGCCTCGGCATTGGCCTGCAGCCATGGGATGTGGTTCAAGTTTATGTAGCATAGGCCCTCGTGGCCGTTCTCCGTGGGCACCGCACATCGATTGCGGACGAGGTATGCCAATCCAACACCGCCCACAAGGGGCTATGCTACAAGGCTTGACGCCCGCCCTCTTGGTCATGGAAGTTCTTGCCTCTCAGTGGCGCCCACTCTTGTCCGCGCTCTCGTCTCCAGACGCTGCGGCTCTTCAACACGCCGCGCTAGGCCTGGGTCCGCACCCCCCCCAGATTTTCTTCCGCACCCCGCCCAAGGGCCGTGCACGAGGACACTCCGGGAAGGAGCTTCTTGTGGCCTTGGGCCTAACAAACGGCCAACGCAAGCGTAAATCCCATTGACAGGATATCCCAATTTGGGGATATTCAAGGTGTGACCACCGGCCGGAAACCCACAATTTGGATGGGATCAAGTCTGGATGACTTGAGCGCCTTCCCGGAGGAAGTGAAGTTTGAAATGGGATTCGCACTCCATCTTGCCCAGATGGGAGGAAAGCATGAAAGCGCCAAGCCCCTGAGGGGCTTCGGGGGCGGATCGATCCTCGAGGTTGTGTCCGATTTCGACGGGGATACTTTCAGGGCGGTCTACACCGTGAAGTTCCAAGATGCGGTTTATGTTCTGCACGCCTTTCAGAAGAAGTCCAAACGGGGGATTGGTACGCCGAAACAAGATATGGAGCTCATCAGACGGCGATTGAAAGCGGCTGAGGCACATTTTCGTGAGTGGAGCAAGAGCAATGGCAAATGAGATGGCAAGGCACATAAGCGAGATTATTGCGCAGAGGGGGCTGACGCAGATCGAGGCTGCCAAGATCCTGGGCATCGGTCAACCCAAAGTCTCCGAACTCCTGCGAGGCCGCCTATCAGGCTTTTCGACCGAGAGACTGCTCCGGTTCCTGACTCAACTCGGCCGCGATGTGGAAATCGCGATTCGCCCCAAACCCCGAAATCACCCCAAAGGCGAGATCCGGGTTCTCAAGAAAGCTTCAGTGGGTGTGAGCTGACCGGGCCGGCGGTTCGCACTCGGCATACGGCTTGCCATCACTGAAAATATGCACTATATTCTCCCTTGTCGGTGCTCACATCCTTCCCGACGGAGGAGCAATGAAACTGAAGATCAACCTGTTGATTTTGGTCTTGGTATTCTCGCCAAGTATCTGCCACGCCGTGAATTCGGTCGTCGTGGAGTCGAAGAGCGTCGCCGGGGCTGCGAGCGGAGTGACGATTGGTATCTTTCTTTCCAACGACGTCGCAATCAAGAATCTGGTGGTTCCTCTGGAACTGCGCTCGACTATTGGCGGATCAATGGTAACCGCCATGATGCGCTCGTACCCGAGCGGAACCCGTCTGGATGGAAAGCTGGCGGACATTGTCATTACCAACCAGTTGGACGGCGACAGCGTCGGCTCTTGTAAGCAGAACCAGCCAGGAGGCTATGCCAGGCGGACCAACGATCTTGCCGACACGCTGGTCCCTGTCACAACTCCCACCGTGGCGGCATTCTTCACCCGCGGCAGGATTTTCGGCGCTGATCTTCCGGCGGGAGCCGACGGTCCTACCGCACCCATGATGCGGCTCACGGTCGACATGAACGGTCTCAACGGGAAATTCATTGTCGACACAACCTGCACCAACCCGGCGAACCATCTGGTGTTCGCCAGATCGACCGGCACTCCGGTCGCCCTCATCCCGACATTCACGCCGGGAGAGATCACGGTCGGCCCGCCTCCCCCCAATATCACGCCATCCGCGAGGGACACATCGTGGGCTACTGATCGTGACCATGCGAGGATCGTTACGTATCTGCCCGCGTCGGATCCCGACGATTGGCAGGTGCTGATGTTTGCACTCCTTACCCCTCCAGCCCACGGATCGACAGGTACAATGAGCCCAAGTACAGGGGGATTTACCTACACGTCTGCCTCGCATTATTGCGGTCCAGATTCGCTTCAGTTCCAGGTCTGCGACAACGGTTCGCCGATACTGTGTGATTCGGCTTGGGTGCACATTACTGTCAATTGCGTAAACGACCCGCCAGCGGCGGGCGACACGGCGCTGACCACAATCCAGGACACGCCCCTACCAGTGGGCTACCTTCGCGGATCAGACATCGATCCTGAACAAACACTCACATTCGCGATTCTCAGTGGACCCGAACATGGCACCATCAGCCTTTTTGTTCCAACGAATGGCTCCTTCACATACGCGCCTTCTGCGGGGTATCACGGACCAGACTCGCTGAAATTTACCGTCTGTGACAACGGCTCGCCGGTGATGTGCGATACAGGCACAGTGCGCATCTACGTGTATCCGCCAGGTCAGAGACCTATCGCGCTGTGCCGCGACGTAACGGTGAATGCGGGAACGGATTGCACGGCGCCAGCTGACATAGACAACGGCTCCAACGATCCGGATTTCGGTGAAATTTTGACTTTTGCACAGTTACCCCCGCCTCCGTACGCAAAGGGATCAACGACGGTTGTGTTGATTGTCACGGACAACGTTGGCTTGGCCGACACCTGTCAGGCAACTGTACACGTCGTTGATTCTACTCCACCAACCATCGTATGTCCGGGAGATTTCACAGCAGGTACGGCACAAGGACAATGCGATACTACCATTAGTTTCTCTGGGGCACGAGGGGCGACTGCGACAGACAATTGTTCGGGAATCAGCTCCATCAGTTACAGTGCACCCGGCATCGTAATATCCGGCATGCCACCATCAGGAACTCTGCCAATAGGTACGACAACCGTAACCGCATCGGTGACTGACGCGTCAGGGAACTTCAACTCTTGTGAATTCACTGTCACGATTGCGGACCGACAGACACCGACAGTGATCTGCCCAGGTAGCTTCTTCGTTCCGAATGACCCCGGTGCCTGCGGTGCCATTGTGAACTTCAATCCCAACCCAGGCCAACCCGGTAGCATTCAGGCCTTCGACAATTGTGGTGTGCAACAGATCTACTCTACCTATGAGCCCGGCTTCTTCCCGGTTGGTTCCACTCAAGTAAAGATCTGGGCGTCGGACAACTCTGGAAACACCTCCGACACCTGCAGCTTCGACGTCGTGGTTAGCGATACATCGAATCCTTCATTCGCCTGCTTGTCCGACATCACCGTGAGCACTGATTCCAGCCAGTGCGCCGCGGTCGTTAACTTTAGTCTGCCTCAGGTGGCTGATAATTGCCCGGGAGCAGTTGTCGTCGCTGTCCCGCCACCCGGGTCCACTTTCCCAAAAGGCACGACCATCGTGACACTGACCGCCACAGACGCCGCAGGAAATCACAAGACGTGCGCGTTCAGTATAACGGTAACTGACACTGAGAAACCACGATTGATCAACCCTGTAACAGTTGTTCAGGGAAACGATCCAGGCACTTGTGGCGCCGTAGTCGCATACTCCCTCGCAGCATCCGACAATTGCCCGGGCATGACGGTTTCGTATTCCCCGCCATCGGGGTCATTCCTCCCCATCGGAACGACAGTGGTGACGTCAATTGCCACAGATGCCGTAGGAAACAGAGATTCCTGCAAATTCAACGTCATCGTGAGTGACACAACGAGACCGAAGGCTTACTGTCCGGCTAATATTGATATAGAGCTTCCGACTGGTCACACCGGCACAGTGATTAGCTACACAGCTTCCGCAACTGACAATTGTCCAGGAGTCACAGTTGCGTCTTGGCCTGGTTCCGGGTCGTTCTTCCCAATTGGGACGACGACGGTGACCTGTGTCGCCACTGATGCGTCGGGCAACGCCGATACCTGTCGGTTCTTAGTGGCTGTACATTGTGTGTGTCCCAAACAAGGTGACATCAATGGCGATGGGGTAATCGACGTTTTTGATGTGATCCAGGTGATCGGCATCGCGTTTAGCGGCTATGCGGATCCATTCGACCCTGGGTGTCCGATTACACGAGGCGACGTGAACAACAACGGAATCGTGGATGTTTTCGACGTTATCTACTTGATCTCCACGGCTTTCCAAAACGGTCCTTTTCCAGTCGATCCATGCGCTCCGTGAGGGACACTTTGACCAAGTAAGTGAGACTCGACCAGGAGCTTCGCAGCGACTGAGAGCGACAGGTGCCGCTTGGTCGCCCGCCGAACCTCGTTCCCCCCCCAAAAACAAAACCCCGGCGCGCTGTAATCAGCGTCGCCGGGGTGTCAAACCGTCCTATGTGTACAAAATCAGATCTTGCGCACGTTGGAGGCTTGCGGGCCCTTCGGTCCCTGAACCACTTCGAACTGAACCCGGTCACCCTCTGCCAGGGAGCGGAACCCTTCGCCCTCGATCGCGGTGTGGTGGACAAACACGTCCTTGCCACCCTCTTGGGAGATAAAGCCGAATCCCTTGCTGTCGTTGAACCACTTGACGGTACCTTCCGCCATGATGCACTTCCTTTTCTTGCTTGGGATGAAACGGCACCCCACGTCCGTTGGCCACTATCGGCCGGTGAAACAAGTCGAGCTTTTCTAAGAGATTTTTCTAAGGAGGCGGTACCGTGCAGTCTTTCTCTGAAAAAAGTTCACTGTTTCCTGTTACATTAGTAATATCGGCACACTCCTCAAAAAAGTCAAGTGATGGAATCGCAGTTCCTTAGCGGGCCGCTGCCCCCCCGGACGTCATTCCCCCGCCATGTCGTCGTTCCCGCCCCCCCCGATGTCATTCCCGCGAAAGCGGGAATCCAGTGTCCACTCCGTCCACTTCGTCCACTTGGTCCACTCCGTCCACCTCTCGCCACCTCCGCGCGCGGAAACGCTAGGGTGCGTTAATAACGCACCCTACAATGACTTACGGGCGATGGCCTACTTCAACAACCCCAGCCAGTCATCAAAGAGGAAACGGAAGCGTCCAACCAGAAGCGAAATGCGCGCCATGACCGTGTATCCGAATCCCGCTCCAAAAGTCACCATCAGAATCCAGATTCCGATCTTCGACCCCACGCCAAATACGCCTTTGTGTTCCTTCGAGAAGAAGAAGTAGATCAGTCCGCAGAAGACCCCGAGGAATAAAACCAGATTCGAGATGGTCGTCATGATGTCCAATGAGCCGTTTTGAATCACGACCAACGGCACCATGGAGGAGTTGATCTGTCCCAGCAGATCGGACGCCATGTAGCGGATGAAATTCAACACGGCCGTGGTGCCGACAATGAACGCCAGCGCCCACCGGGCGATCCATGCCCCCTTCGGCATCAGCCGCCACAAGAGCATGATTCCCAGGATCGCGGGAATCAGGTACCAGTATGAGGCCGGCTCACTGGCGATAGCCGGCATGAAGGGCTTCACCGCCGGCGGATGAATCTTGCCGATCAGGTTCGGAACCATCACGCTCCAGAACCCCATCACCATCCAATAGGCGGCCGACACCCCGACAAAGAGGTGCTCGGCCATCTTGTAGAAAATGTTGTCCTTATAAAGGAAACTGAGGATCGAGAGCGTCAGGAAGGCACCCAGCGTGACATAGAATCCCTGCAGGGTGAACCCTTTCAGGGCCATCGACAGGACAAACGCTAGTACGACCGCCAGAAATCCCAGCAGATACCAGATGGCGCGGCGTTCAACGGTCTGCTCAGTCATTCTCCGCCTCCCGTCGCCGCGTCAGGAAATAGGCCACATTGCCCACAACGACGCCGACACTGCGGTCACACCGCCCGCCACCGGAATCCGTCCCGGATCGCCGGCGAATAGCACCCATTCCTTCATTCCCGGGAAGCCGCCGCCGAACGAGAGAATCAAATCGAAATTCTTCAGATTTCGGATCGGCACCATCATCGGAATCGAGTCGATCGCCGTGCCATGGACATCGGTCGTGTACATCTTCTTCATGTCCGTCAGGATCACGTTGATCAGACCCTGATTCCCCGACTTGTATCCGAGATTGACAAAGTCCTCACCGTACTGGTAGTCGGGAAACTCGGGCTTCAGTATGCGATTGATCGTCTCGTCGGCGATATTCTGCCCGGTCGCCCACAGCCCCATGATGTAGATCTTGACCTTCTTGGTGGCGCCGTGTCGTATGACGGCATCCACCATCGGCTGGATTTCCGGCACTGTCGATGGTGAATAATCAAACGAGATCAAAACCTTCGACCCCTCAGGCAGATTCTCAATGCGGTCGTAGATAGCACCAACGATGGGCGTGATCTTTTCGGTGAACACGACATGGAACAGAAGGGGAAGAGCCACTGCCAGGCCGATGAACAGGAAGATCACCCGCCGGTCGATGGCCTGCATCTTCTGCAGGAATGTCTTGTTTACGCCGTTGGTCATCGTCGTGTTATTTCTCAATCACTCAATCACCGCCCCCGAAATTCGGGGAAAATATACTGGAGGGAGGGCAAGGCGTCGGGAGGGCGAGGCTCCCGCCGAGCCTCTTTCCCAAACGGGTAAGGTTCACCATTGGGGAGAAAGGTTCCCCAATCGTCATTCCCGCGAAAGCGGGAATCCAGGTACACCCCGGCGACGGGCTTCCCGCTTTCGCCGGAATGACGTTGGCCGACAGCTCTCGTTCCCATGCCATTGCTCATCCAGTCAGAGACTCTCATCCTACTTCTCATCCGACCCCAGGTACGTCCGCTCAATTCCAATAATCACACGCAGCGACATGGCGATCACACCCAGCGCGATGCCGATGATAATCGCACGCTGTCCCGCCAGATTCGGAATCGCCATGACCCAGTTTGCCAGATTGGGTATCGTCAGAAACGAGAGCGATTCCGGCATCCACGCCGTGACATAAGCCCCTGCCGGTGTCCGGCCCAGGAGGATGATGAACGCGGTCACCAGGAGGATCGTCGCTTCGACGCTCTTGGCGCGAAACGCGCGATACGATGCCGAGGCCACAAAGAACGCCAGCAGGGCATACATCGTCGCCTGCAGCGGGTTGAACATCGAGTCGTAGAATTCCTGGAACATCGCTCCAGGCGTGGTCACGTTCCCCTGCCATCCCTTGGGATTCCCCAGTTTCAGAAGCCCCGCCGCCAGCATCGCGAAAAACCCGAGCAGCGTTATCAGGGAAAAGAACCAGTCGCGTCCGCGCCGATCCTTGAGCCCGCCGAACGCCAGGAAGGGGAACTCGATCACAAACCGGAGCGGCCAAGCGCCACCGCCCTTTTTGGCTTCGGTGATCGCCATGCCCACGCCGCGAACAAGGCGCATGCCATGAATTCGAATCAGATTCCCGCCGCCGAGGAGAAACGCGAACACCGCGATGATGTCAAAGTACAGGGAAAAGTTCTCGCCCAGCCCCCCGAATGGCGCCCGGGGGATAAAGGCGGCAATAATGAGCACCGCGCCGACGACAAGAGTAATGAGTAAGGGAACCTGGCGGCGCATCGTCTATAAACCCGTCAATTCACAATGAAAAGATTCTTCAGCCATTGCCCCGCCGACGCAAACCATTCGACGCGGAGGATCTGGTTGAGTGTGAACAAAGCCGTGCCGGCGGCAATCGCCAGCATGGCGATCGATTTGCCGACGTCCTGTCCCTTCAGTGATCCCAATTGCCGCGGCTCGTTCGACAAATACGCCGACGCCGCAAACAGTTCCTCGCCGATCAATGTGTAATCGCAGGCCGCCACAAAGAACGGCAACTGTGCCGGCATGGCGGTTCCGGCAATCTGAATCGCTCCGATGGAATTTCCGGTCTCGGCCATGATCAGCGCTTCGGCAAAGAAGGCACCCATGTAGAAACAGGTGGCCGGCTTCTCGCGCACCATGATCCCGTCGACCGCCGCGACATACCCGAACTGCTCGTCGGTGATATAGTTCACCATGTCATCCGAGTATTTTTCGGGACGGCCGGCGGACAGAAACGCGGCTTTGATCGTTTCGCGCGCGGTGGACATCACAATCGATCGCGAGGTCGGAACCTCGAGCTTGGTATCGTACTCGGCAATCGTGCGGGCAACGTACCCAAGGATCGTCACGCCCGCGACCGTCTGCACATCATCCATGTCCTGAATGCCGGGGATATAAAGAATGGGACGGCCCATCTCGGTCGCGCGGCCGATCGCATCGTGCACCGCTTCCAGTCCGGCGATGCGGCGAATGAAGAGCTTCTTGCCTTTGCGCGCCGAGGCGATGTAGTAAAGCACGGCCCCCGAGATCAAAAGCCCGATGACCAGCACATTGGCGCGATTGCTGTTGAACCACTCGGCGGTCGAACGCGCCGGGCCGATGACTGCCGTTTCCGTCGAGCCCCCGGGACCCGTCGTGACAATCTTATAGTAGTACGCGGAATCATCGTCGGTCGACCCATCGGCAAAACGCGCCGAACCGCGCGAGGCAAACCCCACCGACTGGAATGGACCATCGGGTTTCGCCGCGCGGAAGATCTCATAGCCGGTGACCTGTCCGGCGCTGTCATCCGGCGACAGCGTCCAACGGAGCATGATCGAGCCGCCCTCGTCACCCTTCGTGTCCGCGGCCTGGGGATCCGACGCCGACCGCGGCGCCGCCCCGCCATTCGGCGCCTGGGCAAACACCACAGAGGCAGACAAGGCGAGCATCAGAAACAGCAGGATGCCCGACGCACGCCCCATCCTTGCTGGCTTGTGACTCGCGCATTTCTCCGACTGTTGCTGTCGGGCCATCAATTGATCTCGCTCAACCCTTGTGAATTGAAACACCGATCTACCGAATCAAGTGCAACCAATCCGCCAGCAGGAAGTCCAGCCGGCCGATCAAAAGAGACATACGTCCCATCACCGTATAACCGAACGCGGCGCCGAATGTGATCATCAAAAACCACGTGCCGACGCGGGCCACTCGTCCGAATACGCCCTTGTGCTCCTGCGAAAAGAAGAAGTAGAACAGCCCGGCAAATGTGCCCACCGTCACCAGAAGAATGTTGAACGATTCCCACCCCAGGAACTGCCCGCTCGCATCATAGCGAACCACCGGCTGCACCGAATTCTGCAACTGCGTCATGGCGTTCGACTGCAAGAACGTGATCAATCGCAAACCGGCCGTATAGCCCACGATGAATGCCAACGGCCAGCGGGCAATCCAGCCCGCCTTCGGAACCAGACGCAAAAGCATCATCACGCCCAGCGTGCCGGGAATGAGAAGCACCAGCCAGCCCCATTCCGCCGGGCCGACGAACATCGTCTTTACGCCCGCATAGAATGGATAGCCCAGCTTGGGAAGCAGCGTCTGCCAGAAGTAACTGACGAACCAATACCCGGCGGAAATCCCGACGAATACGGCTTCGCAAAACTTGTAGACCGGATTGTCTTTGTAAAGAAACGTCGCAATGCCCAGCGTAAAGAGCGCCGCGACCCAAGTGCCAAACAGGACCCAACCGGGATGTTCCATCCACATGGCGGTCAGGCCCCCCTCTTCTTGCGCGTAGCAAAGTAGGCGATATTGCCGATCACGATGAACACGATGACGATCACATGCGCCACCGACTGTCCCACCATGAACTTGATCGCGCGCCCCGGATACCCGGACACCTGCTCGAACTCAGCGGCGCCGCGCATCCCGCCCATCAACCCCAAAAGCTGCTTGCCCACGTACGGCGACATCTCGGTCGTCTGAACCGCCGTGCTGCCGGACACCATCTTCAATCCGAAACGGTCGGCGCCGAACTGCACCCATTCGCGTGTCCCCGGATAACCGGCCGAGATATTCACCATGAAATCGAAATTGCCGAGATTCTTGATCCCCTTCATCAGGGGGAGCTGATCGACCGGTGTACCGGCGTAGTCACGCGGGAAGGTCGTCGGGATATCGGATCCCATCTTCTGGATCACAGCCTCATTGCCCGACTGGAACCCGAGATTCACATAATCCACGCCATACGTCAGCTTGACATCCTTGAAGAGCGGATCGTGAGTGGCCGTTTCGAACGCCATGTTCGCCTGCTGCGGACCCTGCGGCCACAGTCCGATGATCACCATCTTGAATTTCTTCGCCAGAGCGACCTTGAACGCGGCGACCGCCATCGGCTGCAATTCCGGCGCCGACGGAGGATCGTAATCCATCGCGTACAACACCAGCGCGCCATCAGGAACCTTGCTCATGGCATCGTTCAACATCTGCACTTCGGGGGAGACCTGGATGCGCTGGCTGACATTGAAAAACAGCGGCACGATCAACGCCACACTGATGAAGACAAAAATGACACGGCGGTCGATCCGCATTAAGCGGTCGAACAAGCCCGTCTTCATTTCGGTGGGGTTCTCTGCCATCGCCTGCCTATTCACCACCCAGATACGACCGCTCCAACCCCAGGATCAAACGCAGCGACGCTGATGCAACTCCCAGGGCAATCCCGATCATGATCGCGCGCTGCCCCGCCACCTGCGGATACGTCATAATCCAGTTCGCCACCTCCGACAGGCGGTATCCCTCCGGCATGAAACCGGTGAGCTGATCGCCGATTGGCGCGCGCCCGAGCATCACAAAGAAGGCCGCAATCAGAAGAAGCGTGGCCTCCCAGCTCCGGGCGCGGAAGGCGCGGTACGACGCCGACGCCACAAAGAACGCCAGAAGCGCGAACATGGTCGATGACAGCGGCGTGTAGATATTGACGTACAAATAATCAAAGCGGCTGCCCGGCACCTGGAACTGATCCCCGCCGGACATGAACATTCCGATAATGAAGATCAAAAAGAAACTCGCGGCGACAACCAGTCCGTACCAGCGGTCATGCGTCTTCTTCTTTGAGAAAGACCGCTCCAGACTGACCTTGAGCAGGTTCAACGCACCCAGCCAAATCGCGAAGGCGGCGACAATTCCGAACCAATCGGAGAACACGTCAACCAGCGTCCCGAATGGACGATGCGGGATGAAAAACTGGATGATGCAAATGATGCCGACGAAAAAGGCAATGGCGGTCGGGATTTCGCGGCGCATGGTATTGTCGTCATTGCGAGCGAAGCGAAGCAATCTCCGCGCAGCTTAAGCGCAGGGCGCAGATTGCTTCGTCACTTCGTTCCTGGCAATGACACCTCACTTCTTCCGTTGGAACTGCTCGACCATCACTGAACTTCGAACCACTGACCGATATTGTAATTCCCCAATTTGTCCAAATCACTCGTCCCCATGCTGATCGCGCCGAAACTAGTCATCACGATCCCAACCAGAATCGCAAGCAGGATGATCGCCTTGCCCAGATCCTGCCCCTTGAGGCTCCCCAGAAGTTTCGGCTCCTTCGACAGGTACGCCGACGCCGCGAACAACTCCTCGCCGATCAGTGTGTAGTCGCACGCCGCCACAAAGAACGGCAACTGCGCCGGCATGGCCGTCCCGGCAATCTGGATCGCCCCGATCGAGTTGCCCGTCTCCGCCAGAATCAATGACTCGGCGTAAAACGCCCCCATGAAAAACAGCGTGGAGGGCTTGTCACGCATCACCAGACCGTCGATCCCGGCCGCATACCCGAATTGGTCGTCGGTAAGGTAATAGACCATGCTGTCGTTGTAGGCCTCGGGCCGGCCGGCGTTGAGATACGCTTCCTTGACCACTTCACGGCAAGTCACCATCACCAGAGACCGCGAGACAGGCACTTCCAGACTGGCCTCATACTCCGCCGCGACTTTGGCAACACGGCCCAGAATGGTAATGCCGGCCAGGGTCTGGACCTCGTCCATGTCCTGCGTACCCGGGATGTAGAATATCTTACGGCCCATCTCGGTGGCGCGTCCGACCGCTTCATCGACCGCATCCAGCCCGGCAATCTTGCGGATAAACAGCTCTTTCCCGGACGAGGCCTGCTGGATGAAATAGAGAATGGCGCCGCAGACAATGATCACCATGATCAGTGCGTTCAGCCGCCTCATATGGAACCATTGTCCCTTGGAATAGGCGACACCCGTCGGCTCGGATCTAACGGCAACCATGACCGGAGCTCCCTCGGGCGAGGGGACCGACGAGAGCGCCTCTACTATATAGATGTAGGGAACACCGTCTTTCGTGTGCCCGTCGGTGAACTCGGTGTTCCCGGCGGTGGCCGAGCCGACCGTATCGATTGCCCCGGCACCGGTCGGCGAGGAAACGGCACGGAGGATATTGTATGAGGCGACGTTTTTGCGCCCGGCGCCATCGTCCGGCGAGGCCGTCCAGGTAACCCGGACCGAACCACCGCCGTCATTGGGGGCGTCTTCGGCCTTCACGTTGGTAGCCGGATTCGGCGGTGGAGGCTGGGCAATGGTCTGCACCGGAATCGCACCGGAATCGCCAGGGGCAGTTTGCGCGATGGCAGTGGACGCCTGCGCCAGGCAACAGGCAAGCAAGAACCAGAATGTCAGATGGAGACGGACGCGCGGGCCTGTGGCCGTTATGAGTCTACGATTTCTCAAGCGATCTTTGACGACGCTATCGCTGGTTCGACTTCACGCAAGCCTAGTCCCGCCCGCCAAATGCGGACGACGCAACAAAAGAAACCTACCGCTGCGCATGGAAGGTGTCAAGGCCAATGTCCAACTGCCGATTCGCCGTCAAGGAATCGCGACACTCCGTGCGGAGAAAAGGCTCTAGCACTCACCGCCCCTACGGACGCTCACATTGCGGACAAGGGGCTTTCAGCCCCTTGGATTTTCTTTTCGGAACACGAGACCGCCGAGCTCAGACTTCCTCGATCATCTCCACATTGGCACGTGGGATGATCGCGCGCTCCTTGCCATCGAACTCGACTTCCAGGACACGCGCGGAGGACTCTGATTCCAGTTGCTGCAACGGGGCCGGCATAGCGGAAACCTTGCCGAGACGCCCAAAATGTGGCTGCCGGATGACTCGTACTGATGAGCCGATCGCGAGTCCGGCGATTTCGGGTTTGGGGACATTCTCCTGCATCGCTGGAATGTCTTTGGGGATTACAACCTCCGGGCGGATCACACCGGCGCGAATCTGGGTGGCGCCGTTGATGCACGCCAGCTTCCCCTCATGGCGCTTGAGCAACTCAAATGTCTTCTGCGCCATGGCAATCTGGCCGAATCCCTCGGTCACCACGAGCGTGATGCCCAAATCCTCGGAACCGGTAATGGCCACGCCGAGGTCGTACCCGAGAAAATCACGCAGGTCACGGTCGTCGAAACCACCCACGACAATCCCCTTGGCGCGGACTTGAATCGCCTTTTTCAGCGCCGCGGCCGTCACGAGCGAGCCGCCGACCACCACTTTCCCTTCGCACGCCGGACCGATCTTGCTGTCATCGAGCACTTCAGTGTGATCGGCACAGACAATCTTGATCTCACCATGCGTCTCGCCGCCGATTCCGAAAATCCCCTGCACAAACGCGCCAATCGCGGCCACCGAGACACCCTCGCTCGGATGAATCGCGGAAACCTCCCCGCGCAAATACGCCCTTACCTGCACCGGCATCGGCTGCCCACGCAGAAGCACCTGGCCGGTGACATGCGAAATGTTCTCGACCGTGCCCTCGATCTTCGAGGTGCACTCCGACTTGAACAGCCCAAAGAACGACGCCGACCGGGCAATCACTTCGCCCTTCTTGACCGGATCGCCTTCCTTCTTAAGCATGCACTCCGGGATATCCTCCGGGGGGACGCCAAGAATATTGGCGACATTCACCGGCTCAACCGGTCCCGGCAGGTGGGTTTGCGCCACCACGGTATCCGGCTCCACCCGGTCACCCTTGGAGACGATCACGTCTCCCTTCAAGGGAAGAATGCGCTCTTTGACCAGCCAAACCTGGTCGGTGACTTTCAATCCGGGAGTGTATGCATGGGCCATCTTCTACCAATCCTCATTTCTGAAGAAACGCCGCGATCTGGTCCTTCATAGCGGAACCGCTTCTCCCAGGATTCGATCCTTCAAATACGGACTGAGTCCTCCGTCCGTGACAACGTCGACTTTCCTGCCGAGGAGTTCCTCCAGATCGTACCAAAGGCCAACCAGATCAAAGTAGGAGCGCCCCTTTTCCATGGAGACCAGCAGATCGACATCGCTGTCCGGACTCGCCTCGCCACGAACCACCGATCCAAATACCCGTACATTCGAAGCACCGTACTTGGTCGCAAGCGCAAGAATCTCAGACCGCTTTGATTTCAATGTTTCGGCGATTCCCATCACGAATCGAGGTGGGCAAAGCCCACTCTACCCTCTTCGAGGACGTACTCAATATGCCCCTACCCCTCACGTCTCCGTAGGGGCGTATTGCATACGCCCTTCGATTCGCGAGGGGCATTCTCTTTCGCCAAGGACTCTATCAACCCCGCTCCAACGCCGCCTTCGGGTAGATATCCAACTCCAACATCCATTCGCGCAACTTCGCGACCCGCATCTTGTCGTCGGTCGGAACCACAAACGGCCGCCCCCGGCCATCGAGAATCACACCAACAACTCCGCCGGAGATCGTTCGTTCGACTTTGGCACCCTTACCGGCACCCAAGTCGAACCCGCGCGCCGGCTCGAATACAGCCTTGGCCATAGCCGGCAGATTCGTCTTCTCGTCGGTGCCCAGCGGTATCAGCTTCATCGTGCCAAACTCCAGGCTGCCCTTTTCGACTTTGCCGCCGGGAAGCTCGATTTCGTAGTTCATCACCGAGCCCTTGCCTGACTTCATCTCACCAGCAGGAGCGATGCACGTGCCCAAGTGGATCAGACAATCCTTATTGAAGACCTCGGTCGCCGCCAACGGATGCACTTCCGCCAAGACGCCCAACTGCGGCATCATAAAGATCGAATCCACGGCCAGCCGGGTGATCCCCTCCGGCAGGAAGGCATCGATCAGCATCAACGCGGCCTGCTGACGGCGTGGCGCATGCGACAGGACCCCGCCCGACCCGATTAACATGTTCAATGTCATCATGTTAACCAAAGTCGCCCCGGAGGTCGATTGCTCGAACGCATCGGCGATTGTCCGCTGCTGTTGCACACCCTTGAGTACTGTGGCAAACGACTTATGCTGAACGAAAGCGAGCCGCAGCGCTTCCTTGGCAATCGCCTGCTCGAAGATCAGCTCTTCCATCATCTGCGGAATCGTCGTCGGGCGAATCATCTTGTTCTTCACCCGATTGCGCAGATCGCGCTCGTCCATGTGGAACGGCACCCATCGCATGACGTTGGGGAGTCCGGCTTCGGCAAAGACATTGGAGATCGAATACGACATCCCCAGATTCGCCGAGACCGTCCGGTTGAAGACATCCTGGAAGACACTGAACACATCAGTGGTCGCTCCGCCGATGTCGACGCCGACTACCTCAATCTTCTCGATCTCGGAGACGCGCTTGATGATCGATCCCACCGCGCCGGGTGTCGGCATGATCGGCGCATCGCACCACGACATCAGTTTCTTGTACCCCGGTGCTTGCGCCATGACATGCTCCATGAACAGGTCATGGATCTTCTCACGGGCGGGGAGAAGGTTCTCGCGCTCGAGGACCGGGCGGAGATTATCGACCACGGTCAGATCGGTCTTCTCGGCGAGCGTTTCCTTCACTGGTCCGACCGCGTCCTTATTCCCGGCGAAGATCACGGGGAGCTTATACCCGGAGCCCAGCCGTGGCTTGGGATCGGCGGCGGAAATCAGCTCGGCGATCTCGACCACATGCGTGGTCGTGCCACCGTCGACGCCTCCAGACAGGAGAATCATGTCGGGACGCAACCGGCGAATACGTTCAATCTGTTGATGCGGCAGCCGTTTGTCGTTAGAGGCGATCACGTCCATCACAATCGACCCCGCGCCCAACGCCGCCCGCTCTGCCGATTCGGCGGTCATGGAACGCACCACACCGGCCACCATCATCTGCAGCCCGCCACCCGCGGAAGAGGTAGATATATAGATGTCGGTGCCCACGTTCCCATTGGCGGGGGAGATGATTCTCCCGTTATCGTCCAACAACTTACGGCCCGCAAGCTCCTCGACCTCACCGACGGCGTTGAGCACGCCGTTGGTTACATCCTCAAAGGGCGCTTCGACCGTCGTGGGGGCTTCGCCACGGACAATCAGGCGGTATTCGCCATCGCGCTTCTCGATCAGGGTCGCCTTGGTCGTGGTCGATCCGCAATCGGTCGCGAGGATGACCTTGATATCTTCAGGTTTCATACTCTTCTGGGCCATGAATTCCTCAGTCTCGATACCGCAATGCCAGCAACAGAGCCCGGCCCAACTCACCACCGGGCGAAAAGCCCTGCATCATAGGGAACTTGTGGGTGGTTTTCAACGGGTTTGTGCCCGACACAGCCTTAAGCGCGGCAACGCACAGCCTTCGTGACAAGAATAGGTCCTATCGGTCCAATAGGTCCTATACTCCTATAACCCCAACCACTGAATCCCCGCCCCGCACGCCAGAATCGCGAACCCAGCCAAGGCATGACTCCAGCGCTCCAGCCGCCTCATCGGCACCCGGGCGATACCGAAACTGAGGACTGCCACAATC
>JACRMA010000040.1 GCA_016235085.1 Candidatus Zixiibacteriota bacterium | reverse complement strand
TTTTGCCAGTGGTCCAAGTATTCGACCTGGTCCGAGTCGTTCGACAAGAAGACCCTTCTCCGAAATCTCCGCGCCTATCGCCATCAGCTCAAACCGCCTCCGATCGGAGATTTCAAAGCGGTGACGGACATCACGCTCGAAGGCGAAACTCCTGGCGGCCGCATCAGGACGATGGTCGTCACTACACCCAAAGGAAAATGGAGGATCAATTCAGACCAGATCCGTTGGGCCCTGGGACGTCCCTCGCGTCCCGGAAGCATCCTGCCTTCCGACCGTTTCACGGTGGAACTGAAACGTGACCGTCACAAGAATATCACCGGCGCCGTCATTACCGGCTCGGGCTATGGCCACGGGGTCGGCATGTGCCAGTGCGGCATGATCGGCCGGGCCCGTGCCGGCCAACTCTACCGCGATATCCTCACCCACTACTACACCGGCGTCCAAATCCAACGGGTGTATTGATTCAAGGACTGACGCCAATACTCTTGCATTCTACGTCCCGGCAATTGATGCTTCTTTCCAACATCCTGCCCACTGGCCCTGAAAGGGCCATCTAACTCAGCCCAGGCCGCCAGACCTATTGAAAAAGGCCGGACACGAGTGTCCGGCCTACCAAATTGTAGCGATATCGGTAGGCCGGACACTCCTGTCCGGCCTCTCGAATCCACGACGGTGATGCCATTTCAACGCGCCCGCCAGGCCTGGGTCGTCGCGGCGAAAGAATAAAGCCCTGAAAGGGCATCCTAAGACGAGGACTCCGCAAAACTTCTTGCCCTCCAACTCCGCCGCTGTACATTCGCGCGTAATGAAGATCACGATTAGCGCATGCTGGGTGCTCTTTTTGTTGCTGGGCGTGGCTGTGGCTTTCTCCCAGACACCCCCGGGAGTGACGGATTCATCGCGGCCAGTCCCATCTCCACTCAAGATTCCCGATGAATCTCCCAGCGATGCTGAGAACCTGTCGGTGAGCATCGATACGATGAAAACGCGGCCCGACACGGTCACCGCCATTCGCGACTCTGTACCGAGCCAGCCGACTCCGTCCCCAGCTCAACCCGTGCCGCAGGCCAGCGCCGGCGACTCCGATGCCGACGGCATCGCCGACTCTGTCGACCACTGTCCCAATACGCCTCACGGACTCGGCGTCGACAAGACCGGTTGCCTGGTGATGACCGAACTGCAGCGCCGACTGGTCTTGCACGTTACTTACTTCCCCGGCACGACCCGGCCCGATCCCTACACGCTGTCCATCCTCGACGACCTCAGCATCAGGCTGATGGATTCACAGAAAGTCACTGGAGTCATCGAGGGATTCACGGACAACATCGGCGAAGACAGCGCCAATCTCATCGTTTCGCAAAAACGCGCGGACAAAATCAAAGCCTATCTCGTGACCCGCGGCGTCTCCGCCGCGCGTCTGCAAGCCATCGGCCGCGGCGAGTCCAAATTCGTCGCCGACAACAACACCGCCTCCGGCCGCCGCAAGAACCGCCGCATCGAAATCACATTTCACCAGCTTGAATAGCACTTCCAGGAAAGAATGGAGGGAGCCTCCACCGTCCATCCCCTCCAATTCCTCCCATATTTCCCATGCTTCCCATTTTCCAGTACCTACGGAATAGTGGATTAAAAAGAGCAGGGGATCCCGGTTCTCCGGGATCCCCTCAATCACTTCGCGGTCAATCAGCGGCAGGTTTCTTAATCGTCGTTCTTGTCTCCGTGACACCGTCCACAGAACCCTTGTCCCGGATGCCGTCCTCCCGGATCATGGCACACGAAACAAACCGCGTTGTTGTCGTCGTGCCACGGCCCTTTCACATCCTTCATGAATCCATTCGGGTGCGGCGATACAGCCGACCGGTGGCAGTTCATACAGACCGGATCGGCGCCATCGCGATCATGGCAGGCCGCGCACACTTCGATATCTTTACGCGCCATCTCGGCATGCTTGCCGGCCGCGCCAAACCCCGCCACCTCATGCCAAACCGGCTTGAAACGGCCCAGATCATTCTCGGGATTGTGGCAGGCGGCGCAGAACGTGGCCGTTGCATGGCATGTGCCGCAGTCCATTGTCTTCGATTTGACCTCGGCGCCGTGTGTGTACCGGAAATTGAGATCATGGATGCGCTGGATAATCAGGAGGCTCTTCCCATCATGTGCCGGTGCCAGCGGACCGAGACGGTCAGCCGGGGCATCCTTTTTGTTGCGAATTGACATACCCAGGGCCGCGCCCTGGTGGCACTCCTCGCAATAAGACGGACGATGGCAGGTCTCGCACTTCTTGGCGTTGCCACGGGCCTCAAACTCGTGATTCAACACCCAATCCGGTCCATGGTCCGCCGGCATGCGCAACCCGACCTGCGTATGGCAGGCGCTGCAATCATCCGTAATGCTTTTCTGGCGATGGCAGTCAACGCACACCGCCATCTCGGGAATCCCTTTGGAGGGAACCTTCGACGACTTCTCGATCGCAGCATGGCACGTCTGGCACTCGAGCTTCTGTGTCCCGACGTGCAACGCGTGCGAGAACTTTACTTCGCGTGCCGGCGCCGCGTAGGACGAGTATTTCCCGTCCTGGACATTGCTCTCCGTATGGCAGACGTTGCACTCTGTCGACTTCTGATCATGGCACGTGTAGCAGTTCTCCATCTTGGGGAGCAGATTCGCCGAGGATTCCGTCGCGCCAGCGGCATCCGCATGGCAGTCCTCGCACTTCGCTCCCACCTCACCCAAATGATAGCTGTGTGAGAACTTGATCACCGCCTCTTTGGATTTGGAACTGGCGACCGCCGCGGTCAACGCGACAGCCACCCCGATCATCAGCAATATCGTTCTGTGTCTCATGTTTGCCTTCCCTGTCGTTGGTTTATCCGATAAACCTCTGCAATCTGTTCACCCGTGACGTTCATCCGACTTTCGATCCCAGCCGGTTGAAGAACCACCACGACAGCCGCAGCATGAAACGCAGGTCATTACTGCCGTCTCCATAATTCGTTGGTACTTTGATCTTTTGCGTGACGTACTGAAGTTCCGCGTCGATTGTTGATTGCGGCATCCAATGCCAGGTGCCGCCGCCGACTACGGACGCCTCAGAGTTCTTTTCGGGCGAATCCTCCATCACCTCGTAGCTCGAAACATGCACTCCGCCACGGATCGTCCAGCGGTCGTTGACCGGATAATAGGCATCACCGCTGACGCCGATCGTCTTGCCCGACCAGCCCGTCTTGGCATTCAGCATCACACTGAAGTATTTGTGGCCCACGCCCAGTTCGAAGCGATCCGATTTGGTGTCCCCCAAGTCGACGTGCGCTCCGGCCGCATTCACCGACCACAACGGATTGATACGATAGTTGAGATTGAGCCTTCCTTCTCTATAGTTGGACTCGGTGAACACCCAGAAGATTGAATTGTAGGCCAGATTGGGACGGCGATAGCGGAACTGCGCCTCGGCGGAAAATGGCCCGCAACTGTTCCACAGGACAGACATGTTCAGTCGGTCGATGCGCTCGGTCGGAATCTGGTAGATTGCGTTCGCGTATACCCGGCCGAATCCCCGCACTGGATGGCGCCAGTCCAGACCCAGAGTCTGCGAGGCCAGACTGCTCAACGTCGGCGTCCCGGACTCATACACCCGGGCGGCATTCTTCTGTGCGAAACTCACGGCCACATCGCCGGTGAAATTCGAGTGGTAGGCGAATTGCGCACCGTAGGCATGCCCTTTGTCGTATGTGGTCAGCCGGAACCGGCCATCCTCCGGCGCCAACACGCCGATATAGCCGCTCAATTCCGCACCGCACCGCGGATGGAGCTTGACTGACCCGCCGTCGATCGACACCGTTCCATTGGGCCAGAAGATCTGATGGCGGCCACCCGTCAAGTCTGCGAACTTGGCAATGTTCTTCCATCGCACTTGCAGGTCGTAAACATGGTAATCGCTCAGGTTGTCACCGGAATTGCGCAGGTCAATCCGCCCTCGGATGGCTGTCAAAATCTCCAAATCCTGACCGCCGATCTGGCCCAACCGGAGGCTCAAACTCCCTGCGTTCTGAATATGGCGCGTGTCTGTGGAGTCCGCTTCATGATACCGCCACACATACGCCGACAGACCGACCCGGCCCGACAATGTCGTTGCCTGGGTCAGGGACGCACATCCCACAATTAGCAATGTGGCCAGAACCGCATGCCGTCTTCTCATTCAATGCCCCCTTTGCGTCGCCGGTTCCCCGGCCATTGCACTGAAGCCTCCAGCCACCTCCAGATGGCTCAGATGTAACAGTAGACCGGCGGCGCTACCTCCGCAATAGAATTCTTGACTTGAAAAGCCTATACCTTGTGAGGTCAGGGATTCCGCGTCACCGTCCATCTCTCCGCGTTGGCCGGCCTGACGCATAACAAAAAGGACGTTCATGCCTTCGCATGAACATCCTCGATTGACTCCTTCTGAACCGGCGAGCGGCAATTCCGAACTCAATTTGCCCGGGCCAAATCCGTTTCCGCCGCCAGCGTCTTTGGAGACCTACTCAAGTACTTTTAGAATCTGCTTGGTGGACGCTTTATGCTCTGCGCCACCGGCATTGTTCATGACCGACACGCCGAATGTGTACTGCTGTCCCACGGTCATTTGGACGTCATGGTCGGTGTCGCTGGTGGTCAGCGTCCGCTGAATTTCAACCGTCCAACGGCCGGCCGTCCAGACCGCGCCCTGCACGATGTCTCCGCGGCTTCCGCTGGGGATCTTCAAGATTCGTTCCGGGAGGACCGCATTCAACGCCGCGTATGCCGGCCAGTAGGCGGCTGCATCAGCGTCGCTCACGCCGGTTGTGGCATCCCCCGCCGTTTCCCCAGCGTCAACCTCTGCCTGTGTCAGAATCATCGCGTCCATGAAGTCCGTCGGCGCCTTCTCGATAAACTTGGGGCGTGATGGGTCAGTGCTCCGGTTACGGGAATCAACCCCGCTTCCTCCGTCTCCAAAGCGGCCACCATCAGGCGCATTGGCGGCGCTCCACTGGGCGACGTACTGATCATCACACCAGCCGGTCATGCGAACCGTTCCACCCGTCACTTGGTGGGTGGTGGCATCCACCGTCAGTCCTGTGCCGCTGACCGATGTGGCGCCAAGGTAGCGGGCCGCCTTCATGTGCCAGATGTCCGCCGTGCCCGTCGCCAGGTGCATTTCATCCTCGGTGTCGTTCCCCGGATGAACATCCGTCGTGTGGCACTTGGTCATGCAGCCACCGGTTGTTCCGCCCGGTCCATCACCGGTAATGGCGCCGATTGGCCAGAAGAACGCGATCCGATCTTCCGATTGGACGCCATTCGGCTTCGTCCAGGCACCGCCGGAGTATGCCCACGATTCTCCGCGCGTGAAACTTGCCTTATCATCCGCCCAGCTCGCAAGCACGGTCAGTTTCGTGGCACTGTGGACCGCCTTCAGCGTCACCGTCGTCGCGCTATTGCGGGAATGGCACAAATCGCAATTGAACGTCGACATGCCATCTCCAAGGCTCACCGTCAGGGCAGGGGCATCGGCCCACATGGCGTCCGTGCTTGCGCCGTCCACAACCGGGTCCGTCGCGACTTTAATCGCGTTGAGCTTGGTGAGGTCATAGCTCGGGGGGTTTACGCCGCTGTCCTTGTCACTGCACCCCACAATTGCGAGCGCAATGATGGCCATCGGCGCCAGTCTCTTGATCATATTCTCCTCCTTGTGAAAAGGTGACAAATCCAGCATTCTTTTCAAAGGAAGGGGACTTGCTCTCGTCGGAGCAAGACAAATTCACTGCTGTTGCGGAATAATCCTGGAAACTTGCTATAGTGAAATCAGTAATGCCCGTTCTGATTAGAACGGTTTCTCGCGTTCCATCCGCCGGATCCGCAGATACAGCGCCAGCGCCACCCACAGGATGATCGGCACAGAGACGCCAAGTCCAATCTGCCGAATCCGCAGATCGTGGAGCGCCTCTTCACCCTGGGTGATCACCTGCCGGGCTTCCGTGACACCCGATCCGGACACCTCATGGAACTTATCGAAGTCGAAATAGTGGATCGCTGTGCGCGCTTTGATCAAGGCGTCATCAGCGGCGTGCAGGTCGTACTTGCCAAGCCGGACATTGATCCCACCCCGCTCGGCACGCGTCAAAAGCTCATGGGCCAAAGTCAGCGTCAGCTTGAGGGTATCCAACTCGACAGCCATCTTCGCCGCCGTCTCGAATCCTTTGTCCCCCTGGCTGTGGCAGCGCACACACAACGCGCGCTCTCCCACACCCAGCATGGCGTCGGTCGGCTTGGCGATATCGTGATGGTTGTGGCAGCTGGTGCATTCGCCCAGGCCCATCTTGGCGTAGGCTTCTTTATGCGGGCTCTGGTTAAAGAAGTCGCGATTGTTGGCGTGGCATTCGCCGCAGGCGAATGCAATCGACGTCAGCCCCGGCGGCGTTGCGCCATGATTGCCGTGGCAGTTATTGCACGCCGGTGCCGCGAGATCGCCCTTTTCCAGGAGCTTCATGCCATGCACAGAAGATTTGTAAAGGTCGAACTGGTCGGTCGGAATACCGTACTGTTTCATGTATCCGGCCTTGGCATGGCACTTGGCGCACGTCCCGGGGACGTTGGCGCGGAAGACCGGTGAACGCGTGTCCGAAACCGCGAGAATGCCGTGAACGCCATGGCACGACACACAGGTCGCAACCTTCCCGTCGCCCGTCTCCAGAAGCTTTCCGTGTTTGCTGGAACGGTATTCCAACAGCTGGTCAACCCGCAGCTTCGGGTTGTACCGCTTCATGAACTCCACGTCGGAATGGCACTTGGCGCAGAAACCCGGAATGTCTTTCGATGCCGGCGAGCCAACAAATCCCTTCGCGGGATTGTGAGCCAATTCCGGATCCCCCTCGGCCATCCCCTTGGTCGGGTCGCCCCCGTGGCAATCCTGGCAACCTAAGCCCTTGGCATGGTGGATATCGCTCTCGACACCCTTCACGGGGTCGCTGAGCTGCTTGTCGGGCATTTCCGAGTGGCAGTCGACGCAGGAATTGCCGGTCGGCTTCGCGTGGGCGTCTTGCGGCGGCAGCACGAATGCACCCAAGACTGCGATACAGATCGCAACCAGAAGACGTCGAAGTATCGAATGGGTCATCTTCATGGCATGTACGCTAAGACCGTGAACACGATGATGTAGACGATCACGAACCAGCCGATCACGGGCAGCCACTTATGCTTCTCCTCACGCGCAGCACGGCGATCCAAGAACGGCACCAGGACCAGGGCCGCTCCTCCCAGTCCAAAGGCAATGATGCCCAGAAGTTCCCCGTTGATGAACCAGACTTTGCCGGGAATGTACTTGAGCGTCTGGAACATAAAGCAGAAGAACCATTCCGGCCGAATCCCCGCTGGAGCCGAAGCCATCGGATCGGCCTTCTCACCCAATTCCCACGGGAATAACGAAGCCAGCAACACCAGGATTCCGAGCGCCAAAGTCCAACCCACCAAATCCCGCAGCGCAAAATTGGGGACAAACGGCATTTGCCGCGTCTTCTTGTACTGCTCCCCTATCGGAACACTCATGCCCTGCTTCTGCACCAGCGCCAGATGGCCCAGAAGGAAGAACGTCGAAATCATCGGCAGCACCGCGACATGCACGCCAAAGAAGCGTGTCAAGGTGGCACCGGTGACATCCTCACCGCCGCGCGCGACCGTCAGCAGCCAATCGCCGATCAGAGGAATCTGGCCGAGTATATCGGTCCCCACTTTCGTGGCGAAAAACGCCAGCTGGTTCCACGGCAGCAAATATCCCGAGAAACCGAATCCCAGCGAAAGAAACAGGAGAAACGCGCCGGACACCCAGGTCAGTTCACGCGGCCGCCGGTAGGCCCGCAAGAAAAACACCGAGAACATGTGCACGAAGGCAAAGAAGATCATCAGATTCGCCGACCACGAATGGATCGAACGGATCAGCCAGCCGAATTTCACGTCGGTCATGATGAACTCGACCGACTCGAACGCCGCCTCGGCAGTGGGGCGGTAGTACAACAGCAGAAAGATCCCCGTGACGATCTGTACCAGAAAACAGAACAGCGTCATGCCGCCGACGTAGTACCAGATCGAATGCTTGTGCATCGGCACGCGCTTGTGCAGCGCGAGCTCTTTGATGGCGTGCCAGCCGAGCCGCTCATCGAGCCACTGGGACAGCCCCGAATGCGTGGCGGGTTCGCTCATGCCTTGCTCACAAGAATCTGATCGCCGCGCACGGTGACACTATAGGGTGCCAGCGGCGCCGGCGGCGGACCTGAGATGTTGTTTCCATTAAGATCGTAATGCCCGTTGTGGCAGGCACACCAGATTTGCTGCATCTCCGAACTGTACTGGACGGTGCAGTCCAAGTGTGTGCAGATGGCGGTGAATGCCCGGTATTGCCCGTTCGGCGTCATCACCAAAATTGCCGGGTCCTTGCCAAATCGGAAGATCTTCCCCGAATTCGGCGCCAACTCGCCCACCTTCGCGGCCACCGCCTGCGACACCGTCGCTTCCGGCTGTTCCGGAGGAATCACAAACCGGACGAGCGGGTAGAGGACCGCAGCGCCGAGTGCCGCAATTCCGCCGCCCAGAAAGATATCGAAAAATCCCCGGCGGTTCATGGGCGAACCGCCGGGGGGTATGTCCTGCTTTTGACTCATCTTAGCCCTTGGTGGCCTTGGGAGTATGCTTATGGACTCCGCCCGCTGCCGGATCCTTGGCTTTGTTGAAGTCGAATTCCTTGAAGTTCGGGCTCTTCTTGTTATGGCAACGCGTGCAGGTCTCCTCGGTGATCGGCATCAAACCCGCCTCAGCGGCCAGCTTCGCGTTCTTCATCGTGTTCATCGCCTTGTAGTCGGATCCCGGTCCGTGGCAGGATTCACAGCCAACGTTGACCAAGATCGAGTCGGATGCCGTCTTGCCGGTCATGTGGCACTCATTGCACTCGGCCTTCTTCTGCTCTTCCGGCTTCAACGAGGCCCACGCCTTGGCGTGCTTCGTGGTCATCCACGACTCGTACTCGGCCTTGTGGCACATCTTGCACTTCGTCTCGCCGACATACTGGTGCTTCGCGGCCGTGGTCGTGGTTGTGGTCGTGGTCTTGGTTTTGGTCTCGGTCGTGGTCGTCTTGGTGGAATCCTGTCCCCACGCCGGTCCTGTGACCAGTGCGACGCAGGCCACAATCGCCAGCACAATTCCGATCTTCTTCATCCGACCTCTCCTTTCAGTTCCTTAGTTTTCTAAACCCGTTTTGTTCAAATCAGGGCCGACCGGTGTCTTCGCCCAACCGGTATACACGTAGCGCGTGAAAAAAATCACCATGCCTGGCCATCATTTGACAGCCAAGTCGCGCCATTAAACATCCCCACACCATCTCCGTCAAGCCCTTTTTCGGCATGGGAATATAACCAATTTGGTGTCAATTATTCTCATCGCGTGCTGCCTGTTGAACGCCAACGACCTCAGGGTTCGACTTGCGACACTGGAGCCTGATCGTTGTGGTTCTTCGGAAGACAATATCAACTTTGTGAATACGGATTCACAACGTTTGGAGCGCGGCAAGGCACTCACCCGGCCCCTGCCTCATCCCACGACTTTCTTGGCCTTCTCCCAGAGTACATCCATCTCCGCCAGACTCGCCTCGCCGAGACGTTTGCCGGTCTTGGGCAGATGTTCCTCGATGTACTGGAACCGCTGGATGAATCGCCGATTGGTTCGCGACAACGCCGTCTCGGGATCGATTCCCAGATGACGGCTCAAATTCACCAGGGCGAAAAAGACGTCACCCAGCTCATGCGCAATCTCGTCTTTGCGCCGCCGTCTCATGGAGCGCCGCAGTTCACCCACTTCCTCGTCGATTTTGTCGAGCACCCCGCGCACATCATCCCAATCGAATCCAAACCGCGCTGTCTTTTCCTGCACACGATACGCCCGCAGAAGGGCAGGAAGAGATCGCGGGACCCCATCCAACACACCCCGCTTCTTCGTCTTCCCGTTCGGCTCAGCCAGCTTGATGCGCTCCCAGTTCCCCAGCACTTGCCCGGCAGACAGGCGCCGTTTCTTCGAGAACACATGTGGATGCCGCGCCACGAGTTTGCGGCAAATCCGGTCGATCACATCGTCGATCGTAAATCGCTCCCGTTCCGCCGCCAGTTGTGCGTGAAAGATCACCTGGAGCAGCAAATCGCCCAGCTCTTCGCGCAACGCCTTCATGTCACGGCGATCCACCGAGTCGATCACTTCGTAGCTCTCTTCGAGCAAATAGGGGAGAAGCGACCGATGATTCTGCTTCCGGTCCCAGGGACACCCGCCCGGTCCGCGCAACTTTCGCATAATCCCGACCAGGTCGGCAAATGTGTACTGGGCTTCCGAACTCTTCTTCGCTCGCATCCGTGTCTCCGTTTCCTGGTCGCGGAATATGCCGCCTATCGGCCCCCAGCGCCACACTTCCCATGCCTCCCATTCCTCCAACCCATCCCTCAACCGGCGATGTCTCCTTGACTTGTCGAAAAGAAGTATGGTAGAATCAGGTTTCTGTTTTCCTAAAGAAAAGGCACAGACGATGACCGACTTTCAACTCGCGAAGAACTACGATCCCCATGATGCCGAGGCGCGCTGGTGGAGCGTGTGGCAGGACAAAGCGTATTTCCACGCCGACCCCAATGCCAAACGTCCCAAGTACTCGATTGTCA
>JACRMA010000039.1 GCA_016235085.1 Candidatus Zixiibacteriota bacterium | reverse complement strand
GATCACCACCTCGTTCAAGACACGGCTGAACATTCCCCGATACCTGCGCATCGCGATGTTCGGAGGGTCGATCAACCCCATTGGCACCATCGATCAGATCGTGCAAATGGCCGACCGCGCGCGCCGCGAGGGGATTCTGGGTCTGGAAAAGGACCTGAGCACGATTCGGGAACCTTTTTTCCACAAGGCGACCCAGCTAATCGTCGACGGCACGGAGATGACCGTCCTGACCAGCACGCTGGAAACGGAGATCGCCAATATCGAAGAACGCCACAAAAACGGCATGGTCCTCTTCAATAAGATGGGCGGTTTCTCGCCGACCCTCGGCATCATTGGGACAGTGCTCGGACTGATCCATACCCTCGCCAACACCTCGGACGCCAGCAAGATGGCCTCGTCAATCGCGTCGGCGTTCATTGCCACCTTGTGGGGAGTCAGCCTGGCGAATCTTCTCTACCTGCCGATTGCCGACAAACTCAAGTTCCGTCACGATGAAGAGATGCTCTACTTTGGTTTGATTCTCGAGGGCGCCACCGCGATACAATCGGGCGAAAACCCGCGCATGATTCGCGAGAAACTGATGTCGTTCATCCACCCCGAACGACGGACGGAAAAGTAGATGCCTCACGGTGGCTCCCGTTCTTCCATGCGCCAACGCAAGCACTCGGCTGTGCATGAAAATCAGGAACGCTGGCTTCTGACCTACGCCGACCTGATCACCCTCCTGCTGGCATTCTTCATTGTGATGTACTCGATGTCACGCGTCGACGCCAAGAAGTTCGGTGCGATGACCTCCGCTCTGACCGGCGCACTCAAGGGTGTCGATCTCGCGCAACGTGACCGCGATCTGCAGGGACGTCTGAACACCGGCGGGCCGCTTAAGACCGGTGAACTGCGGCTGATGCAACGTCAGTTGGCGCAGAAAGTCGGTGATGCCGGTATGTCCAGTACGATCTCCGCCGACGTCACCGAACGCGGATTGGTCATCTCCGTCAAGGACGCCACTCTATTTGATGAAGGCAAAGCCGACCTGAATCCGGGCGCACTGGATGTCTTGCGTGTGATTGGCAAAGAAATCAGCACGGTCACCAATCACGTGCGGGTCGAAGGGCACACCGATCCGCGTCCGATCAACACGGCGCGTTTCCCGAGCAATTGGGAGCTCTCGACCTCGCGCGCCACGTCGGTGCTGCGCTACCTTGTCGATAGCACCGGCTGTGCTCCGCAACGGATCTCTGCTCTCGGATTCGGTGAATACCGTCCGACGGTGATCAACGACTCCCCCGAACACATGGCGGCCAATCGCCGCGTGGATATTGTTTTGCTATCACAACAGATGAGTCTTTCCGAACCCGAAGCCGTTGCCCAACCCCACGACTCAACATTAGCCGGTGCGCCAAGGGAATAACCCAGTCCATTGAGTCCACTCGGTCCACTTCGTCCATTACGTCCACGACACCATTGTTCAACGCCATCCGGAAAAAACTTCCGCCTCCGCCACGCGTCGCGACAACGTGCACGACGCGACAGGATTGCAACACGTTGATCTCACGCATCTTAGTCCCGGGCCATTTCACCCGGCACGCTCTTTGCCTCTCCGCAACGCGGGGGAGTAGACTATATGCCGGGTCAGCTACAGAAAATCCTATTTGATAAGACGGGCGTACCACGTCTGCAAAACGCCCTCGACTTGGCCGCGGCAAGGCAAAAACTCCTGACTCAGAATGTCGCCAACTCGGAAACGGTCGGCTATAAACGCAAGGACATCAACTTCCAGGCGGAACTGCAAGCGGCCATGGGTTCCGGCGGTCATCTGCAAATGAAGACCACCCGCCCAGGCCATGTCGGCGCCACCGCTCAGACACGGTCGCCCAAGGTCAATGAAGATAAGATTCCAGCCGGCCAGAAGAACGGTGTGGACATAGACCGAGAAATGGTCAACGTCGCGCAGAATCAGATGGAATACAACGTCGCCGCCAAGCTGGCGCGTCAGAAGTTCGACGCCCTGAGGACGGCGATCCGCGGACGGACTTAGGAGACGTATGAGCATCGGAAACTTTCGCACACTGGCCGTAGCCGCCGATGGATTGTCCGCGCAACGGCATAAGATGAGCGTCGTCGCGGAGAACATCGCCAACGCTGAGACCACCCGCACGCCGGAAGGCGGTCCCTATCGCCGCCAGCGTGTTGTGCTCACCGCTCCGCGCCAGGTGACATCGTTCAGCTCCGCACTCGATGCCGCCCATCTGAAAATGCGCCGCACCCACGATGAACACCGAGGGCCGTCGGCGCCCGGCTCGACCGCCGTGCCGAAGGAAGGCCAGTTTCTCATCGCCAAGGACAAGATCGACCCGACCGACCAGCCGCAGATGGTCTACGATCCCACGCATCCGGATGCCAACAAGGACGGCTACGTCGCGATGCCCAACATCGACATCATCACCGAGATGGTCGACATGATGGCCGCGCAGCGCGCCTACGAAGCCAACACGACCACAGTCGAATCGGTCAAACAAATGGTCAACAAAGCGCTGGACATCTAAAGCACGCTAAGAATGGAAAAGAAATCGGAATGAAGCCTCAGTCTTCAAGACAGCGCGTCCAATCAGATGTCATTCCCGCAAGTGCGGGAATCCATACTCGTGATGCTCTTTCACTCAATGGCAAGTGGGAGGGCGAGGCTCCTGCCGAGCCTCTTCGGATGGGCGCGACTTATAATTCAACGACGACCTCTCATGTGACTCCCTTCTCCGGGGACCACTGCAATCATCGGCGGGCAGCCGGGACCAGGCAAATTGTTCCGGCGCCCGTCGGTGGTGTTTGACCATTGACGAACCTGATGGAGCGACACGGAATGAACGAGACCAGCATCATACGCCCCTGGCAGCCGGCGCCGGCGGCAAAGACCAATGCCCGCCCGGCTGCGGTGGCCACTAACGAAGCGGATGATCGCCTTTTGATGGCCCGCCTGTTTGGCAAGAACCCGGCGACCGTGCCCACCGCCAACTCGGTGCGGCCCACAGCCACCCCCGATGACGAATTTGCGCCGCATCTTGGGCGCCATTTGGACGTGATTGCATGACGACAATCAATACGATTCGCCCCGAGCTGGGCTCAGGGCTGCCCCTTGGGGACCGTCCCACGCAGAGCCTGTCGGCCACGGTGCAGCCGCAGGAGAGTGGGAATGTCTTTGCCAAGGCGTTGGACGAGGTTAATCAAATTCAGGCGCAGGCTGCCGGGTTGCAGGAGAGCATGTACGCGGGTGATCCGGTGGAGTTGCACCGTGTCATGATCGCGGCCGAGGAAGCCGGCACCGCATTCGACCTGTTGGTCGAAATGCGCAACCGGCTGGTCGAGGCCTATCAGGAATTGATGCGCATGCAGATTTGAGGGCATGCGACTTGGAATGGTTCTGTGACGTCTTGTGCGTGAGCCATTGGAGGGCTTGAATGTTCGCACGGTTCTTTGAAGCGTTTCGCGCGATGGATCCCAACCGCCGCTTCCTGGCGGTGACCACAGCCATCGGTCTGATTGCGGCTGTGATCGTGATCGGCTGGTGGGCCCGCCATGTGACTTACGGCGTGCTCTTTTCGCGCTTGCCGGCCGAAGAGGCGGGACAAATCATCGACCAGCTCGATCAGATGAAAGTGTCGTACCGTGTTTCGGACGGCGGTTCCTCAATCCTGGTCCCCTCCAGCCAGGTTCCGGACGTCCGCATCAGGCTGGCGGCGGCAGGGCTGCCCCGCACCGGCTCAGTCGGGTTCGAGATTTTCGACAAGACCAATCTGGGGATGACCGACTTTCTGCAGAAGGTCAACTACCGCCGGGCTCTCGAAGGCGAACTCGCCAAGTCCATATCGTCTCTGCGCGAGGTCGCCGCGGCACGGGTGCATATCGTGATTCCCGAAAACCGCCTGTTTGCCCAGGATCAAAAGCCGACCACCGCATCGGTGATCGTCAAAGTCAACTCCGGCTCGCTGGACCGCGGCAAGGTCGCGGCCATCACTCACCTGGTTGCCTCCGCCGTCGAAGGACTCGATGCGTCGCGGGTGACCGTTCTCGATCAGAGCGGCAATCTTCTCTCTGCGGCCCAGGACGACACATTTCTGGGTGCTGCCAGCAGCCGCCAGCTCGACATTCAGAAGAATGTCGAATCGTACTTGCAGGACAAGGCGCAGTCCCTGTTGGATGGCGTGCTTGGCCCGCGCAAGGCGATTGTCCGGGTCAACGCCACGCTGAACTTTGAGCAGGCCGAAAAGACCGTCGACCAGTATGATCCCGACAATCTCGCCATCGTATCCCAGGAACAGACAACGGAGAAGACCTCCGATAACAGCACCGACCCCGAAGGCGGCAAGTCGGGCGGGGAGACCACAAAGGAAAATACGGTCACCAACTACGAGGTCAATCACACGGTCCAGAAGATCGTCAGCGCGATGGGCACCATCCAGCGACTGACCGTATCCGTGATTGTCGACGGGACCTACACCAAGCCCGAAGGCGCCACCGACGACAAACCCGCGACGTTCACGCCGCGCTCGCAGGAAGAACTCGACCGCATCGGTGCGTTGGTCAAAGCCGCCGTCGGTATCGTCCCCGACCGCAATGACCATATCGAGGTTGTCAGCGTCGCCTTCGACAACACCGGTATCCAGGAAGAAAAGAAGGAATTGGAGAAACTGGAAAAGCGCCAATTCTACTATGATATCGCGTACAAAGTTGGTTATGGCCTCGCCATTCTTGCCGCGCTCTTCATTGGCTTGAAGATCATCAAGAAATTCATGCGCTTCCTGGGTTCGCTGGCCGAGCCGCGGGGCCCGCACCTCGACGTCGGCAGCGTGCCCGCCATCATCGACGAACGCGCTCCGGCCATCATGCCGGAACGGCGCAAGGCACGGCTGTCCGATCAGATGGTGCAGGTCGCGAAAGACCGTCCCGACGAAATGGCACGAGTTATCAAAACCATGATGGTGGACTGATCCCATGGCCGACGCTCCCGGAACCGCCTCAAAAGAACTGACGCCGACGCAAAAGGCGGCAGTCGCATTGGTGGTCATGGGCCGCGAGGTCGCGGCCGAGGTCGTCAAGAACCTCAGCCAGCGCGAAATCGAAAAACTGACCGTCGAAATCGCCAACCTCCCGGAAGTCTCGCCGACCCGCGAAGAAAACGTCATCAAGGAAGGCCATACCATCTTCATGGCGAGACAGTATATCGCCCAGGGTGGTATCGAGTACGCCCGCGGTCTGCTGGAGGAAGCACTCGGCAAGAACAAAGCCGTGGAGATTCTCTCCAATCTCGAAGGCAGTCTTCATAAGACTGGCTTCGATATGCTCAAGAACATCGAGCCCCGCCAGCTCACGAACTTCATTCAAAACGAGCATCCGCAAACGATTTCGCTGCTACTGACGCAGTTGACCGCCCAACACGCGGCGGCGGTACTCGCGGAGTTGTCGGCGGAACTGCAGGCCGAAGTCACTCTGCGTCTGGCCACAATGGAGAAGATCTCTCCGGAGATTCTTCATCAACTCGAAGAGGTTCTCGAAACGCAATTCGACACGGGGCAATCGCGGGACCTGTCCGTGTCGGGTGGCGTGAAGACCGTCGCCGACATTCTCAACATCATTGATACCACTACCGAGCGGCGCATCATGAAGATCCTCGAGGCCGAGGATGCCCAGCTTGCCAATCAAATCAAGAACATGATGTTCGTCTTCGAAGATCTTGTGCTGCTCGACGACCGTCGAGGAGAGCGAATTCCTCGGACCGATGCGTCTGTCGGACGTCGAAGGCGCCCAGCAGCGCATTGTCGAGGCTGTCCGCCGGCTTGAAGAAGAGGGTCTCATCATCATCAGCGGTCGCGGAGGCAAAGAAGATGTTATCGTCTGAGCGCGTCCTGAGGCGCAGCTCCCTGTCTCCCCGCAGTTACCTGATCGGTGATGCCACTCGCGGCATCGCCAATCCGATCGACACGCGCCCACTCACTGTTCAGGAGGCCGAGGACAAGTTCAAAGCCGACGTCAAACGCCTCAAGGACCAGCACCAGGCGGCGCTCGAGGAGGCCTACCGCAACGGCTACCAGGATGGCGCCGGCATGGCGGGGGCCGAAGCCGCCGCCGAAATCGCGCGTATCGCCACGATCGTAGATGCCATGGGTGAGGAGTTCTCGCGCACTCGCTCCGAGTGGTACACCGCATATGAACAGCAGATCATCGAATTGCTCGGCTGCGCTCTCGAAAAGATTCTGGGCGACCGCCCGCAGGTTCCGGAACGTGCCGCGCATGCCCTCCGAGATGCCTTCAATCGTCTGACAGGTGGCGATCGCGTGACCTTGCGCTGCCATCCCAGCGACCTGACATTCATCCAGGCATTGCTGGCAAAAAAACTGGACGAGTTCGCCGGTTTCCGGCAGATACGCGTCATCGCCGACGAACAAGTCGGTGTCAACGGATGCCTGGTCGAGACGGAGCTGGGTGTCGTCGATGCCCGCATTGAGCAGCAACTGGTGATCCTCAAAGGGATCCTCACGACCGCAGCCGCCAATTCGACATCGGGCGATACCAACGGCGAAGCCGAACTTCCGGAGGTGGGCAATGGCTCACCCGTGGAGTGAAGGGTCAGACCCGGCCACCGCGCGGCAGCTTCGCCCGTTGTCTGCCCGCTTTCCGATTCCCGCCGTCAATTGGAACAGGTACCAATCGCTGATCGGCGCCGCGGATGTCGTGCGCGCGACCGGAAGAATCAGCGGACTGGTCGGGCTGACTATCGAGGCCGATGGTCCGACCGCCCGTGTCGGCGACCTATGCATGCTCGAAGAACTTCAGACGCGGCAGAAAATCCCTGCCGAAGTCGTCGGCTTCCGTCGCGGGCACGTTCTTTTGATGCCGATCGGCGATCATCATGGTATCGGTCCCGGGTGGGTCGTGAGCGCTACCGGCGAATCTCTGACAGCGCCGGTGAGCGAGAACTTGTTGGGCCGTGTGGTTGACGCTCTCGCCAATCCCATCGATGGACGGGGACCGGTCGCCGGAACCATCCGCCGCCCCCTAAATTGCACGCCGCCTCACCCGTTGACCCGTCCCCGCGTGACCGATCGGCTCACCACCGGTGTGCGCGTCATCGACACGCTGCTGACTTTGGGCAAGGGCCAGCGCATGGGATTATTCGCCGGATCGGGTGTCGGGAAGAGCACCCTGATGGGCATGATCGCGCGAACCTCATCCGCCGATGTCAACGTGATCGCTCTCGTCGGTGAGCGGGGCAAGGAAGTACGCGATTTCCTTGATCGCGATCTGGGACCAGATGGCGCCAGGAAGTCAGTCACTGTCGTGTGCACATCAGACCAACCTGCCCTCTTGCGCGTGAAAGCCGCGCTCACTGCCACCACCATTGCCGAATACTTCCGTGATCGTGGCGCGAATGTCATGCTCTTGGTCGATTCAGTAACTCGCTGGGCACTCGCGCAGCGCGAAATCGGGCTGGCCACCGGCGAACCGCCGACCACGCGCGGTTTCCCGCCATCGGTGTTTGCGCTTCTGCCGCGTCTTCTTGAGCGCGCGGGACGATCCTCGCGTGGCTCCATCACAGGAGTCTACACTGTGTTGGTCGAAGGCGATGATCTGGCCGAGCCGATCTCGGACTCCTGCCGTGCCATTCTCGATGGACACCTGGTTCTCTCTCGCCGGATCGCCTCGCAGAACCACTTTCCCGCCGTCGATGTGCTCGAGTCGGTCTCGCGGGTGACTTCAGACGTTCTGAATCCGGGCGAGCGCGTCCTTGCCGGCGATGTGCGAGACATACTGGCAACCTACCGTGAAGCCGAAGATCTGATCGCGGTCGGAGCGTACAAACGCGGTGCCTCCTGCAAGATCGACCGCGCCATCGATCTCATCGATGGACTGAATTCGTTCCTGAAGCAGGATATCCGTGAAACCGCTGACGAAGCCGGAACATGGGCACGCCTCCGCGCGTTGACTCAGGCCCCATCACAGCCACTCGCTGCAGCGACCGCCGCGTAAGGATTTCGTCTGGTGAATCAGGAATGCTGACCCGAACGACCGACGAACTTTTCGCTTTGGAAGAGGGATTGGCTATGGGTGCCCCACCCGCCGCGGCGGGCTGTGGGAGGCATCATGAGCGCAAGTACGCCGCATGAGCGCGGGAGCAGGAGGGCGATCCGCCGCGGCGGACTGCCGAGCCTCTTTGTGCCCACGTGGAAAGATGGCCTGGCAGAAGTCTGTCCCTCCCGCAGCGAGGTGGCCCACCAGGAGTGATTTCACCGCCGGCGAAACCACGAACGGTGGGGTTCTTCACGAACGAGTCTCGATCCGAATAGTGTAATCCCATGAAACCCTTCCGCTACCGTCTCGCCCGTTTGCAGCATCTCAAGGATGCCGAGAAGAAGCAGCGTGCTGCGGAACTCGCCCAGGAACAAAGCGTCCTTCGCGCTCGCGAGGCCGACCTGGGGCACGCCGAAACGGAACGTGCCCAAGTGCTGAAACTGTACGGTTCGCTCGCGAATCGTCCGACCGAGGCGCGAATGTGGGATGGTGCGCAGCTCGCTCTGGGTGCCGCCGGGCTTCATGTCGCGCGCCGCAAGGACGCCGTCCGGCGTGCGGCCGATCAGGTCGAGCAGGCGAGGGAGAGGCTTGTCCAAAAAGCCCGTGAATTCGAAACCCTCGAACGGCTCCGGCTCCGCCTGTGGCGCGAACACACTCTGGAGAACCAGCGCAGTGAGCAAAAAGAGAATGACGAGAAGGCCGTGACCCGCTTCGGCGTCAGCGCGAGCCACGAGACCAAACCAACCGAACGATAGACCCGACGGAATATTTTGCCGATCAATCTGGAAATCCAAACCGGGGATGAGATCCGATTCTGGTATCCTCCCGAATCCGTCACCCCGATCAGCTCGACAAATCCCAATAACCACAACGAGTTGGCATAATCCCAGGCGCCCGCGCGCGTACGCGGCACGGGAGTTGCACAACGGAAGTCGGATTGGTTCGCCCATGTGGCGAACCAGGCAGGAGCTATGGCAGAGGATGTAAAAAAAGCGGCCCCACCGGCGACAGAAAAGCCGAAGGCATCCGCCAAAGAACCAGGCAAGGATGCCGGGAAAGAATCCGAAAAGGACGCGGGAAACGCCGAGGCGGCCCCCGCGGAAAAGACAGGCAAGAAGTTCAGCCCCGTCATGCTGATCGTGATCGGCCTGGTGACCTTTGTCGTCTTCCTCGCGGTCTTCAGCTACATGATGGGTGTCTTCAACAAGAAGCCCGCTCCCACAGCCGAAGTGCCCGCCGGCGAGAATCCGGCCGCCGATTCCACCAAACCGGAAGCCCAGGCTCAGCAGTTCGTGTCGGACTTCGGACGCGCCGCCGCCGGTCTCGAAGCGGCCCAGAAAAACGGTATCGATACCATCTCGGCGCTCTCAGAACTTGATCAGCGCCACAAAGAAATCGCCGCCGAAGAAGCCCGCTTGCAAGCCGAGATGCAGGAATTGACCGCCCTCAAGGCACAGGTCGAGCAACTGCTCTCTCAGAAAAAGGCGATCGCCGGGGAGAAGGTCCTTTACCTGGCGAAACTGCTGGATGGCATGAAGCAGGATGAACTCGGCGGGCTCATGGCGAAGCTCGATGACAAGACCATCCTCGCCGTTCTGCCCAGTATGAAACCGGCCAACGCGTCCAAGATTCTGGCCATTCTGCCGCCCGATCGCGCGGCCCAACTCACGACCCAACTGCTGAACACGGAGCCCTAAGGGATACCTGATGCAATCATTGCCGGCCGATAGCCTTCTTCAATTACTGGGTCAGTCTCCATCGAAACCCGGTAGTTCCGTTCGCCTTGATGTGGCATTGGCGGACAACGAAGCTTTCGCGTCTGCTCTGGAACTGCTCCTGACGGGAATGCCGGCCGCAACCCCCGGTGGTGATTCACCCAACACAACTGACCTGGCGACCCTCCTGCTGATGGGGCAGACGGCGACGCCACAGACCGGCTCGCATGCTACGCCGGTTCCGGCATTGGCGATTCCGACACCCGTGTCGGACGGCTCGAAGACAGGGCTGCCGATGCCCACCGATGCTACCGCTATTGCGACGCTGATGGCGCTGATGCCGCTGATGCCGCAGCCGTCTGGAGTTGTGGCCACTGATCCCCAGACTGAGACGACGTTAACGGCTGTCCCAGTTAACTCGTTACTGGAACTCCCAGCCGCAAACACACTGCCCGTGAATCCAAACACGCCGACAGGCGCAGTTTCGATAATCGATCCGGCCCTGCTGGCCGCGACCGGTCCGGTCCAATTTACGCTGCCGTCACTGAACCTGCCGACACAGACGCTGCCGCAAATCCCTGTCGCTGCGACGGCGATTGGTTCCACTTCTGATCCGCTGGTGAGTCAAATGGAACGAGAGTTCCTGCCGGTCCCGCTGCCGTTTCAACCGCACTATCTGATCGTCACAGATCAACAGAGCGAACCATCGGCAGAACCCTCAGGTCAGGGATCAGCACTGGTGACGAAAGCAGGCGATTCGCAACCCAGCTTGGATATCGCGCCGCAAACCCAGATTCCCCAGGGAAACGTGGCTGCGAAGCAGGCCGGCGGTACGCCATTCATAACTCCGGCTCAAATCGAGCTGAACCAGTCTGTGACACCGGGAGTGGCTTCAGCAACGGTGCCGACCAAGGCGGATGTGGCAACGCCGCAAATTCCGTCGCAGAAGGCGGCCATTGCGCACAATGCCGATCAAACGCTCAGCACCAAGATTCTCAATCCCGCCAATTTCGGAAACGGCAGCACGGAAATGCGGACGCTGACCGGCAAAGCATCCGAACTCGGAATCCAAAGCCTCTCCGTGCGTCTCGGCAACGAAAACAGCAAGTCTGCCGAACGGCTGCGCGCCCTTTCATCTCTTGATGACAGTGCCCTCGTGCGGACGATGGCGAAGGGCTCCACGCCAATCATGCAGCCCGCTCAGCCGTGGCTGCGCGACCGTGATGGGGACAGTACCGCGATCACTGAACAGCCCGCTCGAAAGAAATCCGATCCGCATCCCCAGGTGGAGTCGGGCCGACCGTTTGAGCCAGTGACGAAGTCAAACACGCAGGCGCAAGACACATCTGTCAGGCCCGCCTCCGTTACGCGGGAAGTCGTCATCGAACGCACCGAATCCGCTTCGGCGCCCCGTTTCATCGTTGATGAACCCAAGCCGATCCGAGTCCCCGGCCAGATCACGGTCCGGATGGAGCCGTCGAACTTGGGGCCGCTCACGATTGACCTGCAAAGCGGCACCGACGGCATCATTGCCAGATTGCGGTTTGGATCGGAAGCGGTCCGCTCGACCGTGGAACGCGACATCACCCAATTGCATCGCGCCTTGTCCGATGCCGGAATCCGCGTCGAACGGTTGGACATCGTCGGCGTATCACCGGCCAACGAACGCTCTGGCGTGTCATCACATACACCGCCTGACCATCAAGCTCCGCAGCGTGACACACAAAGCCAGGGGAGACACAACCAGCCCGGCGACCGTCCCACATATAACCAGCGTGAACGCAGCCACAGACAGGCTCCGGCATGGCCCAGCGCCCCGCAGTCGCCATGGGTGGCAATGAACAAAATGGCCTCCAGTCTCAATCTTGTGGCCTAAGGGAAGGTAGGAATCATGAGCACAGTTTCTGCCACATATGAACAAATCACCGCGAGTGCGACCGCCGCCGCCAAGACCACGACGGGAAAGAATGCACTTGGTAAAGATGACTTCCTGCGGCTGTTCGTCACGCGTCTGGCCAATCAGGATCCGATGTCGCCCATGCAGGACGAGCAGTTCATCGCCCAGATGGCGCAGTTCACCCAGTTGGAACAGTTGACCAACATGAACGACAACCTGCAGAAGGCGCTGAGTGCCGATCTGGTGCTGTCGCAGACGATCAACAACACGATGGCCACCTCACTCATCGGGCGTACCGTGCGCGTGCAGGCGAACTCGGTCGTGCTCGATGACAACGGCAGCGCCACCATCGCCTATGAATTGGAAAAGCCGGCCAAGGATGTCACGATCGAGATTTCAAACTCGGATGGCAGTCTGGTTCGGGCGCTGCGGGTCGATGGGGTTTCCGCGGGTGCCAACAACATCGCCTGGGATGGCCTCGATGCCAACGGCAGCAAGGTCGCCCCGGGCCAATACAACCTGAAGATTGTCGCCGAGGATGCCGACGGCAACGCGATCACCGTCCATGCCTTTTTCAATGGTACAGTCGATGGCGTGCGGTACGTCGACGGCGCGGGAATGCTCACAGTCGGCAGCGTCCTGATTCCGCTGAGCGATGTGCTGGAAATCCATTCTTAAGGAAAGTGTAAGCCTATGAGCCTGGTTCAATCAGTACGCACCGCCGCCGCGCAGGCGCTTCAGGTACGTCCAAAGGACGCCGCCGGAACGCCGTCCGCACCCAGCGGTGAATTCGCCCGGATGCTGCGCACCAAACTTGATGAACAGCATATCGCGGTCTCTGCCCACGCCGCCGACCGCATGATCAGGCGCGGTCTGGTTCCCGATGAGGCAACCATCGATCAACTGCAGACGGCCTTTGACCTCGCCGAGAAGAAAGGATCTCGCGAGGCGTTATTCTTACTCGATGATCTCGCGGTCATCGCCTCGGTGCCGAACCGCACTGTGAAGACCGCGATGGACCGCCAATCGCTCGAAGCCGGAGTCTTCCCCAATATCGACGCCGCGATCGTTCTGCCGTCGAAACCCCGGTCCATTCCAACCAGTAATCAACCGGAAAACCTGTCATCCAGATCGATCGGCCGGACCCCAAACGGGGGGGCTGCGATCCAACATGGAGGATTACCGCTATGATGGCCTCGCTGTTCGCGGGTGTATCAGGTCTGCGCAATCACATGGTGCGCATGAACCTGGTCGGCGATAACATCGCCAACATCAATACAATTGGCTTCAAAACCGGGCGCGTCACATTTCGTGAAGCGCTCGTGCAGACTCTGCGTGGTGCGGGACGCCCCTCGGCGACTTCGGGAGGTTTCAACCCGGTGCAATTGGGCTTGGGCATGAACGTCGCCACCGTTGACAACAGCTTCTCCCAGGGCGGTTTGGAAACGACCGGACAATTGACCGACCTCGCGCTCCAGGGATCGGGGTTCTTCATCCTCTCTGACGGCAAACAGGAATACTACACCCGCGCCGGCGCGTTCAACATGGACGCCAATTCCAATCTCGTCAATCCGGCGAACGGCTTCTTCGTCCAGGGCAAGATGGCAAACACGGACGGCACGATCCCGGCGACCACCGCGATCGGCAACATCATGCTTCCGTTCGGCCAGCAGGACCCGGCGAAGTCGACGACGCAGGTGTTCCTGGCCAACAACCTGGACTCGACGGCGACCACCTCCTCGGCGTCGCTGTTCTCCGCGGGCTCGACGAATATCGATAGCGTGACCGGTCTCGCCGCCGACGGCGCCGGTGGCACGCATACGCTGACCATCACCGGCGTCCAGCCGACGAACTCGACATTGACGACGGCGATCGTCGGTGGCACTACGGAGACTGCCACGCTTTCCTCGCTCGGTGTCACCCAGGCGGGGCTGGATGCGGGGTTCACCTTGTCGGTTGACGGCGGAACCTCCGTTCCCATTACTGGATTGACCCTGACCTCCACGGTCGCCGACCTGGTTGCGGCGATCAGCAAGATCAAAGGCGTGGAGTCCACCTTTGTTACCGCGTCGGGACAGATCAGACTCACCCGTTCGTATGCGGGCGCCGGGAGCGCCTACAACATCACAACCAACGTGTCGGTCGCCGGTGATATCGCCAACCGGATATTCGGTGCCACGGCCGGTTCGGCGTTGAACATCAACAACGGAACCGCCAATACATTCGTGGTCAGTGATGTGTTCCAACCCAACGGCGGTCTCTCGCCGCTGCCCGCCCAGAACCTGGGCGTGACGCTCAACAGCACCACAGGACTGGTCACCGGCATCTCCGGTCTTGGCAAAGGCGGCGTCAGTATTATCTCATCCTCCCAGTTGGCCGCCGGTACCGCGGTCATCAGAACGGCGGATACCCAGCACGCCACGTCGATCTCCGTCTACGATTCGCAGGGCGGCAAACACACGGTCGTCTTCACGTTCACCAAGCAGGTGACGCCGAATATGTGGAGATGGAAGGCCACAATGGCCGGCAACGAAATCGCCCGGTCCGGTGATCAGGGTACGTTGAGCTTCAACAGCAACGGTTCGCTGGCAAACTTCACCTTTGACGATCTTTCCAGCTCCCTGTCGATCGATCCCAACAACGGCGCCGCGGTCATGGACATGAAGTTGTTCCCCGGTACCGGCGGCGATTTTGATGGCCTGACCGGTTTTGCCGCCAGCTTCTCGGCGATTGCCAAAAATCAGAACGGCTACGGCATGGGTATGCTGGACAAGATCTCGATCGACGACCGTGGCGTGATCACCGGCATTTTCACCAACGGTGTTTCGCGCACGCTGGCGCAGATCATTCTCGCCGACTTTAACAACGCCTCCGGTTTATTGAAAGCCGGGGATACGATGTTTACCGCATCCGCAAACTCCGGCGATCCGGTCCGGGGCGTGGCGGGTGCGACAATTAACGCGAGCATCTCCTCCGGAGCGCTCGAGGGATCCAACGTGGATCTGGCCGAAGAGTTCACGAATGTGATCGTGTCACAGCGTGGCTTCCAGGCCAATGCCCGGGTGATCTCGACCTCGGATCAGATGCTGAATGAACTTGTCAACCTGAAGCAATAGCTGGCGCGGGCCGTTCCGGTCTGGTGACCGGAACGGCCCCACCGACACTATGATCAAACTCACTCAGTTGAACGGACATTCGATCGTCGTAAACAGCGATCTGATTGAGTTTGTCGAACAGACGCCGGACACGCTTGTCAGTCTGACGACGGGCAAGAAGATTATGGTGCGCGAGTCCGACGAGGAGATCGTGAGGCTGACGGCCGAGTACCGTCGCCTGTGCCGCATGGCCAAAATGCCCGGCACCACGCATTGACGCGGACATGAAACCAATCCTGATCCTCGTTGGCGTCGTCGTGGTCATGGCGACCACGGCGTTTGTGGTGACCAAGCTGGTCATCATGCCTGCCATGGCCCCGCACGCGGCCGAAACCGCCGCGCCCAAGGAGGAGGAGCCCGCGGAAAACGCCGAGCATGGTGCCGAACAAAAGGCCGAAGTCTATCTCGTCTCGAATCTGCTCGTGAACCCCACGGGAACCAGCGGCACGCGTTATCTCTCGGCTTCGGTCGGTATCGAAGTGAAATCCCCGGCGGTGCTGGAGAAGCTGCGGTTGCGTGATTTGCAGGTGAGAGACCTTTTGATCCTGGTGCTGTCGTCGCGGACAGTCGATGAACTCACCAATTCTCATGCACGCGAACAGATGCGCCGGGAAATCCTCGGGCGGCTCAATCAGTTAATGGGAGGCGAGCAGTTGACCGCGGTCTACTTCGTGGACTACGTGCTGCAGTAGCGGACTATGGCCAAATTCCTCACCCAGGAAGAAATCGATGCCCTGCTGTCTACCGTGGGCAGCACGACGATCGACTCCGATGCCGCCGGTTCGCGCGTGAACCAGCGCAGTGCCGCCGTTTACGACTTCAAGCATCCGAACCGGATCTCCAAAGACCAGGTTCGCACTCTCGAAAATATCCACGACAACTTTGCGGGGCATCTCGGCTCCGCCCTCTCCGGAATCCTCCGGGCCGTCGTTGACGTCGATCTGGTCAGCGTCGATCAGATCACCTATTCCGAATTCTTCATGTCGCTCGCGTCACCGTCGTGCACCTACACGTTCTCGATGAAACCGCTCGAGGGCCTGTGTGTCGCCGACATCAGCCCGGCGCTCGCCTTCGGCTTCGTCGACCGCATGTTCGGCGGCCGGGGCAAATCGATGGATGCCGACCGGGAACTGACCGGCATCGAGCTCAGCGTTGTCGACAAGATCGTCAATCGCGCCTGGCGCGAATTGGCGCTGGCGTGGAACCGCGTCGCCGAGGTCGAGGTCGTCACCGCGGGTTTTGAGACCACGCCCCAGTTCATCCAGATCGTTCCTCCTGGGGAAACCGTTCTGGTCACGACCCTCCAGTTGAATGTCCTCGAGACCTCCGGCATTCTGAAGTTGTGCTATCCCTACATGACGCTGGAGCCAATCATCACCAAACTGCTCGGCCAGAATTGGACCGATTCGGCCCGCGCCACTGCCAGCGACAGCGACCGTGTCTCCCTCCACGATAACCTGCTGGAAGTGGAAACCAGTGCGGTCGCGCAACTTGCCGAAACGCAAATCTGTGTGCGCGATTTTCTGAACATCCGCGTCGGTGATGTGCTTCTGACCGACACCAAATCGGTTGAACCCTCGCTGATCCGGATCGCCGGAGTTGGGAAGTTTCTGGCCCGTCCCGGACTGCGTGGCCGCCACCGGGCGGTTGAGATACTCTCTGTGGAAACGGAAAAATAAGGGCAGGCTCCCGCGAGCCTGGGAATCAGAGGAACGATATGGCCGATGAACAAGACGAACAGAACAACGCTGAGGGCGCGACGCCCGTCCCGCCGCCGGATGACGACTTGACCGCCACTCCGGGCCTGCAGCCGGTGACGGAGACCACGCCTGCCGCCGCCATCCCGCCGTTGGGCACCGAAGCCATCGCCGATGTTTTCAGCGATGTGGCCGCTTTGCGAGCCGAGGAAGCTTCGGGAACGCCTACGCAGGTGATCAAGGAACCGACCATGGCCTTCGCCAGCGCCATGCCGCAGGCCGACGATCCCATGCTCGTTCACCCGGCCGAATTCCCCCAATTGACCGGTGGTGCCGCACCCCACGCGGCCGGCAATATCGATCTGCTGCTCGACGTGAAACTTCCCGTCTCGATTGAGCTGGGCCGGACGGTGCTCCCGATTTCGGACATCCTCAACTGGGCTCAGGGGACCGTCGTCGAGCTCGACAAGCTCGCGGGCGAACCGGTGAATCTGCTGGTCAACAACAAACTGGTGGCAAGGGGAGAGGTTGTCGTCGTTGACGAGAATTTCGGTTTGCGCATCACCGCCCTCGTTTCGCCGAAGGAACGTATCGAAAGCCTCTAGCCCGGCGCGTCAGGAGAATGGCAGGATGCCAATGAATATTCCTCAACTGTTCCGTAGAGCCGCAGCCAGTGCCGTGTCCGTTGCGGCAACGGTCGCCACTGCCTGCGCCCAGCAGCCCACGACCGCTCCCGCCAAGGATCCGCTCCCCTCGCTAACATCCTTCGGAACCGGTGAGCTGTGGTCTTCGCTCGGCCGGCTTGGTCTCACCCTGGCCCTCGTCATCGGATTGATCTGGGCCACGCTTTGGGTGGCGCGGCGGTTCCTGAAGGGGAAAGTGACCGGACGGGGCGAAGCAGGGCTCAAAGTCAGAGAGCGGCTCTTCCTCGCGCCGAAAAAGTCGATCGAAGTCGTGACCATCGGTGACCGCGTGCTGGTGCTCGGTGTCACCGAGAATCAGATCTCGATGTTGACCGAACTCACCCCCGCCGATCTGGCCCCGGCGCCCAACAGCGTCGCGGCACGTACAACGTTGTCCCAGACCCAGGAACAAAGGCAGCGCGATCTGCTCCGTCAGGCACGCACCCGAATGCAGGACCTCTTTCGGTCGGCGCGGGTGACCCCGATGGGGTCGCCACCCGCAGCCTGATCACACGATTTGCAACTCATGGATGAGTAATGCTGTCGAAAAGATCATACACGAAATGGCTCGTAATCGGAATCGTTGCCCTGGTGCTTCTGGCGCCGGCTTTGGTCCACGCCCAGAGTTTGCCCAAGATCTCCATCGGCGTGGAGAAGAGCGACAATCCGGCAGACCTCTCGACCACGCTGCAGATACTGATGGTCCTGACCGTCCTGTCGTTGGCGCCGTCGATTGTCATCACGATGACGTCCTTCACCCGGATCATCGTCGTCCTTTCGTTTCTCAAACACGCGATGGGCACCCAGCAGATGCCGCCGTCGCAACTGATGATCGCGCTCGCATTGATCCTCACCTTCTTCATCATGTCGCCGGTCTTCATGACCGCTTATGAGCAGGGGATCAAGCCCTATACAGCCGGCACGATCGACCGCACGGTCGCCATCGATAAGGCGATGGCGCCGATCCGCGATTTCATGCTGCGGCAGACGAGGGAGAAGGACCTGGCGCTCTTTGTCAATCTGGCCAATCTTCCCAAACCGGCCACGCCGGCCGACGTTCCCCTTCGTGCGCTCATTCCCGGATTCATGATTTCCGAGCTGCGCGTCGGATTCCAAATCGGATTTGTGCTGTTCATTCCGTTTCTGATCATCGACATGGTCGTGGCCTCGGTGCTGATGTCGATGGGCATGCTGATGCTGCCGCCCATCATGGTGGCCATGCCGTTCAAGATTCTCTTGTTCGTTCTGGTCGATGGCTGGTACCTGTTGGTCCAGTCGCTGGTGACCTCGTTCCATTGACGACGGATGTTTCGCGCCGTAAAGGATAGACTTCGATGACGACGGAATTTGTGCTGGGCCTCGGACGCGAGGCGATCACCCTGACCCTGCTGGTCTCCGCGCCGATGCTGGTGCTCGGCCTTCTGGTGGGCGTGGCGATCTCCATCCTCCAGGCCGTGACCCAGATTCAGGAAATGACTCTGACCTTCGTGCCCAAGATCGTCGTGGTGACCCTGGCATTCCTGCTCTTCCTGCCCTGGATCATCAATCTCCTGGTGGGCTTCACCACCCGCCTATTCACCAATATCCCGATGCTGACCGGCTAATTCCGGCCCACGATGCCCACTCCGTCCACTATGTCTATGTCGTCCACGACCCCGGAAAGAATTTCCGCCCCCTCGCCTTGGCTCCTGGCCCCCAATAGCACTCGCTTCATCTAAGTCGCTGTCCCACAACGGTCCATTCCGTCCCTCCGCCACCCGGCACCAGCATTGCTAAAGGTTTTGTCGAAACGGACGATCTACGCCCGTTTCGGAGACCCGAGACGCCGGATGAGCACACCTTTACCCTTTAGCTTCGATTGGATCTGGTCCGTGATGTGGACCCTCCTGCGGGTCACCGGCTTCTTCCTCTTGGCGCCGTTTTGGGGCCATGCGGCCATTCCCCGTGCCATCAAGATTCCAGTCATCCTCGCGCTGTCAGTTGCCATCGGCCCCATCGTGGCCGGGCTTGGTCCCGTGCAGCCCGAATCGCTTTGGGTGGCGGGTGGGTGGGCCCTGCGCGAAGTCGTGATCGGCGCGCTCATCGGCTTCTGTTTCGCGACTCTGTTTTGGGCGATTCGCATGGCCGGTGACCTCATCGGCCTGCAAATGGGCTTCTCCATCGTCAACGTCATCGACCCGACCAGCACCGAGCAGGTCTCGCTGATCGGCGAGTTCAAATACATCCTGGCCATGCTGATCCTGCTGATTCTCGACGGCCATCACCTGATGATCGGCGCCCTTGCTCACCGACGTGGTGATGGGCATCGTGTCGCGCACGCTGCCGCAGATGAACATCTTCATCGTTGGCTTCCCACTGAAGATCGGCATGGGGTTTCTGCTCCTGTCCGCGTCGTTGCCGTTCCTAACCCAGGTATTCGGACGCTCGTTGGGGCAATTGCAGTTGGACACTCAGCGCGTCATTGCCGCGCTCGCGCATCCATAACGCTCGATAGATCCGACCATGGCTGAAGACTCCTACCAGGAAAGAACCGAACAGGCGACCCCGCGCCGCCGTGAAGAGGCGCGCAAGAAGGGGCAGGTCGCGCGTTCGATGGAGTTGAACTCCTTCGCCATTCTCTTCTTTGGTGTCCTGATCCTGCTCTTTGCCGGCCCGACCATGGTTCGCGAGATGGCGCAAGTCACACGCGAATTGCTGACCAATGTGACCGCCATCGCTGGCGGCGTCGAGAACTACAACCGGCTGCTGATTCACCTCAGTCTCCGCTGTCTCGTGATTCTCGCGCCGGTATTCGTCGCTCTGATCTGCGTGGGGCTTCTGATCAATGTCGCTCAAGTCGGATTCAGCGCTTCCGCCGAGGTTCTGCAACCGAAATTCGACAAGCTCAATATCGTCAATGGTCTGCAACGCCTGATCTCGCGGCGGTCGCTGATCGAGCTGGTGCGTGACCTGCTGAAACTTGTCATCATCGGCTGGGTCGCCTGGTACGCGGTCCGCGTGGAATTGGATCGCCTGATCGTCCTCACCGACGCCGAACCGGCGGGAATTCTGACGATCACGGCGTGGGCGCTCTTCCGTGTGTCGATCAAAGTCGTCCTCGCACTCTTGCTACTGGCGCTCTTCGATTACGCTTTCCAGCGCTGGGAATACGAACGCTCCATCCGCATGACCAAGCAGGAATTGAAGGAAGAATACAAACTGTACGAAGGCTCGCCGCAGATGAAATCCCGCATCCGCCAGGTCCAGCGCGAGCTGTCGCGGATGCGCATGTCAAAGGAAATCCCCAAGGCGGACGTGGTCGTGACCAACCCGACCTCGCTTGCAGTGGCGCTGAAATACGATTCCGAAACCATGAGCGCTCCGACCGTCGTCGCCAAGGGCGCCCGTCTGATCGCAGATCGGATCAAGGAACTCGCACGTGACGCCGGTGTCCCCATCGTCGAGAACAAACCTCTGGCGCGCGCGCTCTACGCGTCGGTCGAAATCGGCGCCGTGGTTCCGGCGGAACTCTATAAGGCTACAGCCGAGGTGCTCGCCTACGTCTACCGCCTCCGCGGCCAGACGGCGCCGGGCGCCACGGCTGAAGTCGCCACCGAAGGGCAGGCCACATGAGCGCCAAACGCCGCTCACGCAGTTCCTTCGGGATTAATGCCGACATCATGCTCGCTGTCGGGGTGATCGGAATTATCGGCGTTCTGGTGATTCCGATCCCCCCGCAACTCCTCGACTTCCTGCTCGCCTTTAACATCGCCTTCTCGCTCGTCGTGCTGCTGGCGTCCCTCTACGTCACGGCACCACTCGAGTTGTCGGTGTTCCCCGGCATGCTGTTGATCGTGACCTTATTCCGGTTGTCGCTCAACGTTGCTTCGACCCGTTTGATTCTCGCTGATGGTTACGCCGGTGACGTCATCAGCTCATTCGGCGGTTTTGTCGTGCGCGGCAACTACGTGGTCGGCTTCATCATATTCCTGATTCTTGTTGTCATCCAGTTCGTGGTCATCACCAAGGGCGCCGGCCGCATATCGGAAGTCGCGGCCCGGTTCACCTTGGACGCCATGCCCGGCAAGCAGATGGCGATCGACGCCGATCTCAACGCCGGACTGATCGGTGATGATGAGGCCCGCAAACGCCGCACGACAATCGCACGGGAGGCGGACTTCTACGGCGCCATGGATGGCGCCAGCAAATTCGTGCGCGGCGATGCGGTGGCGGGCATCATCATCACCGTCATCAACGTCATCGGCGGTTTGATCATCGGCGTGCTCCAGCGCGGCATGAGCCTTTCGGATGCGGCGCGGGCTTACACGCTGCTGTCCGTTGGCGATGGCCTGGTTACCCAGGTTCCGGCGCTTCTCGTGTCGGTCGCCTCCGGTATCCTGGTCACACGCGCCGCCTCGGAGTCCGATCTCGGTTCGGATCTGCGCAATCAACTTGCCCGCAAGCCGCGGGCACTGGGTGTGGCCGCCGCGATGCTCATTCTCTTCGGCTTCGTGCCCGGCATGCCGACGATTCCGTTCCTCGGCCTCGGCCTCATGGTTGGCGCCGGTGCGTTGGCCGCCGACCGCTCGCAGAAGAAGATGAAGGCCGCCACTGAAGTGGAAAAGCAGGTGGCGCCGCCTCCCGTCCAGAGGCCGGAAGAGTTTCTGCGGCTCGACATTCTCGAAGTGGAAATCGGCTACGGCCTGATTCCGATCGTCGACACGAATGCCGGCGGAGATCTCCTCGACCGGGTGGCCGTGATTCGGCGTCAGATGGCACAGGAAATGGGATTCGTCGTCCCGCCCGTGCGCATCCGCGACAACGTTTCGCTCGATCCTTCGACCTATGTGATCAAGCTGCGCGGTGTCAAAGTTGCGGGCGGCGAGCTGATGATGAACTACGTGCTCGCGATCAACCCCGGTGGGCTCAATGAAGACGAACTCGGCGGAATTCCGGGCATGGAACCGGCGTTTGGGCTGTCGGCGCGCTGGATTGCGCCGGCTACGCGCGAAATGGCCGAACTGAAGGGATTCACGGTCGTTGAGCCGGCGTCCGTTCTCGCCACCCACCTGACCGAAATCATCCGGGGTCACGCCGCCGAAATCCTGTCGCGCCAGGATGTCCAGACTCTGCTCGATCATCTCAAGCACGATTATCCGGTCTTGGTCGACGAAGCGCTCTCGAAAGTCGGCTCCGCCGGCCCGATACAGCGCGTGCTGCAAAACCTGCTGCGCGAACGCATCCCGGTCAAGGATCTGGTCACGATCCTGGAAATGATCGCCGACTACTGGGCACTGACGAAAGATACTGACGTCCTGTCTGAGTACGCGCGCCGCTCGCTGAAACGGTCGATCACGCAGACGTACTCGGATCAGTCGGGCACCGTCACGGCGTTCTCGCTCGACCCTCTGGTCGAAAAGGTTCTCTCCGAGTCGGTCAATCAATCGCCGGCCGGATTCCATCTCGCCGTCCCGCCTGATGTCGCCGAGGAAATTCTCTCGTCGACCGGCGCGGCGGTGGATCGCATGGTCGCGCAGGGCCAGGCCGCGATCGCCCTCGTGGCGCCGAACCTGCGGCTGCTTTTCCGCCGCTTTGTCGAGCCGCGCTATCCGTCGCTGGTCGTGCTCTCTTACAACGATCTGTTGCCGAATACCAAGATCGAAATCGTGCACGTGGTGCGCCCGGCATCGCCCGGCGTGAAACCGATGTCGCCGGCCGGCATGCCCGGACGGATGACTGCGAACGCTGAGTAGTTGGGGACAAGATCATGATCGTCAAAACCTTCACAGGTCCATCCGTTCGCGAGACTCTGCAGATGGTGCGCGATGCCTTCGGCGCCGACGCGGTGATTCTCGAGACGCGCATGGATGAAGGCGGCTCGCGGCAGTTGGGAATCTCCCGCGGTGGAGTGATCATCACCGCAGCGGCCGAGCCACAGCGCCCGCCGCAGCCCCTGGCCGATGGTCCGCGCTCACTGCATCTCAAGGGAACCCTGGGTGATTCTCCGGCGCCGGTTGCTGTGTCTGCCCCCGCCATTGAGATCGATCCACCGCAGATCGTCGCAGAGCCGGTTGCCCCAGTTGCATCACCGGCGACCGCTCCGATTCCGCAACAGTTCGACGCGGTGCTGCGCGAACTGCAGGCAATCAGCCGGGCCTTTCATTCGTCCACTGGGAACGGAAATGGCAACGGCAACGGAACTTTGTGGGATACGATGCGCCACTGGCTTTCCGGTCAGCCCTCGCTATCCGCCGGCATCATTGAAACCTTTGTCACCCATCTGATCGACACACTTCCGCCTTACAGTTCGTTCTTGAATGCCCCCTCACGCAGCCAGAGCGTGCTCGTGGTCGGGGCCCGCGGCGTCGGGAAATCGACCTTTGCGTTCAAAGCGCTTGCCGCCCGCTGGCAGGAGATTCAGCGGAAGCCGTCGCTCGTGATCTTGAGCGTCTCCCCGGAGCATGGCCACGAACGGATGCAAGCACTCAGCATCGGCTGTGGCGTGGATTGCTCCGCGTTCGCGCTGGGTCAGACGCGCCGGATTCGCCTCGATTCCGATTCGAGTGATTCGCCGCGGTTTGAAACCCGACGTTGTCGTCCTTGTGCTCAACGCGACCGCCGCGCCGTCCGTCTGGCGCCAGCAACTGAACCGGTTCGCAATCCTTGCACCGACCCATCTGGCATTCACGCATTGGGACGAAGCTCAGCCGTGGTGGGATGCGATCATGTTTTCCGGTCAGAGCCGCCTGCCATTGGCATACCGGGTGAGCGGCTTCGAGGCGTTGGGCGAAATCGACGCTTTCACCCCCTCAGAACTGCAAGCCGGTATCTCCGATTACGTTACCCATTCGCTCGGTTCCACCGACGGCGAAACCGTCCGAAAGGAGGGGAAGTGATCGCCAATAGCGTTCAGACTTCCTCCGATTTCCGGATTACGGGAATCGCCGCCGCCAAGGGTGGCGTCGGCCAAAGCACTATCAGTCTGGATTGGGCGCGCGCGCTTGCTTCCCGTGGGCAGCGCACCTTGCTCCTGGAAATCGCCGGTGGCGATCTGGCCTGGATGGCCGGCGTGTCGCCGCGGCAGTTCACCGAAGACGCAGCCCGGGGAACCGTTTCCCCGGTTGCCGCCGCGGTCGAGGCCGGTTCGAATCTCGACGTGCTGGCTGCCGGCAACGAGTGGGCGGTTCACGGATGCGACGATCCAGCGAATCTCACGAAGCTCATGCAGGCACTTCCATCAGGGATTTGGGCGGAATGCGTCATCGATCTCGGGCACACCGACCCGCGACGGGCGCGCGCTGCCTGGGAGTCCTGCGCAATTCTCGCGGTGGTAATCGATGACGATTTGGGATGCGTGTCGCGCACCTACGCGCTGATGCGGCATCTGCTCGACTTTGGCTGGGGTGACCGCCTTGCTCTGGTTTTCAATCACCTCACCGACCCAGGGCACGTGGAATCCCTCCGCCAGCGCTTTGACCAGATTACGAACGCGTTTTTAGGGCGCACGTTTCCGCTGATCGGCGTGGTCCCGGATGGACCCGAATCGCGCCGTTCGGCCGCGGTCGCCAAATGGGTGCCGGGCGGTGCCGAGTTGGCGGCGTCTCAAACGGATTCGCTGCTTCTGGCGCACAATCAACCTCGAATGATCGACGCGGCGATTCTTGCCGATATCAAAATATAACCTGGAGCTGATTACATGCCGACAGCAACCACTTCCGGCCGCGCCACTGCGGCGACTACGAACAGCGCAACTGCCACGCGGAAACGCGGAACCACGCCGATTCAGGTTCAGCGCCAATGGGAAGCATACCGCCACTCCGGCGATCCCAATGTGCGCCAGCAGTTGCTCAATCACTACCTGCCGCTTGTGCGCAACGTTGCCGGCCGCATGGCCCTTGGATTTCCCAAGTCGGTAGAGGTGTCGGACCTGGTATCGACCGGCGTGATCGGGCTCATCGAAGCGCTCAAGAATTTCGACCCCGAACGCGGCGTCAAGTTCGAAACGTTCGCCGTGCCGCGTATCCGCGGGGCCATTCTGGACGAATTGCGTTCGCTCGACTGGGTGCCGCGTTCGACCCGGGCCAAGGCGCGCGAAATCGACCGTTCGACTGTCCGCCTCGAAAACCGCCTCGGCCGTGTCCCGACCAGGGGAGAACTCGCCGATGATCTGAAGATCTCCATGGAGGATCTGGCGGCGGCCCTCGAGGACGTTTCCGGCACCACGCTTCTGTCCCTGGACGAACTCGTTTACCGTGAAGAAGACAACCGCCAGGTGCCGCGTGTCGAAACACTCGAAGCGCCGCGCGGCGACACCGTGCTCGGCGACATCGAACGCCAGGAACTGCGTGCATTCCTGATCAACGCGGTGTCCGATCTGACCGAACAGGAAAAGCTCGTGATTGCATTGTACTACTACGAAGAACTGACACTCAGGGAAATCGGCGAAGTGATGAGCATCTCCGAATCGCGTGTCTCGCAGATCCACACCAAGTCCGTGGGGCGTCTGCGGCACATGGTCCGGGAGCGCTTCGGACTCTGAGTAAGGAGATGGGCAATGGTCCAGCCGATCGAATTGCAGGACGTACTCGCCAAGACGCAGGCAGCGGAACGAATCACTCAGCTGCAGAAAGCGAGTCCGGAAAACGATCAGCGGCAATCGCTCCTGATCGCCGGACAGAAAGCCAGCGAGGCGCAGCACAAAGCAACTCCGGCGGTCCACCCCGATGAAGTCATCCTCCACCGGAATCCGGAAGAGGAGAAGAAGCGCAAGAAGGAAAAGAAAGGCGACAAGGCACCCAAAGAGGGCACAGACGAAGACGCGGACAAGATTCCTCCTGCCATGGATGAGGAACCGCCCCTCCCGCCGCCGGTGCTGGATATCACAGTGTGAGGACTCGCAAACTCACGGATGAGGAGTGATCACAATGGATGTGTTGATGGATCCAACGTTTTGGGGAGAGGTGGGGCTCGCGGCCGCCGCAAAATTGGCGCTCCTGGCGGCCGTGGTGTGGGTGGCGCGGATGGCGGTGAATCGTACGCGACCGGCGTCTCCGCCGGCGCCCCGCAATGTGGAGTACACTCCATCCGCCGTGACGCGCCACCGCATCGAACCGGCCGCCGCCCCTGCCGCAACAGAACCATCTTTCGTGAACCTTAAACCTCGCCCGGTGACGGCCGTGGCCGGCACCCAGCACAATGTGACTCATGACCGGCTCATGCAATATGTGCAGCGTCGCGCGATGGAAAGGATTCCTTCATGAAGACCGACGAGTCACCATTCTACATCACGCGCGTCGAATGCCCCGTCTGCAAGACGATCAACGATTTCGAAACCATCAAGATGGGGGCGTACAACGAATCGGGACGCGACACCGACTTCTGTCCGACCGGACGCGAATGGCGCAACCAGAAATACCAGGCCGTCAATCCGCTGCTCTACTTCATGGTGACTTGCTCCTCCTGTTTCTACACACGGGAGTTCAATCGCAAGTTCCGTGAATGGAAGGATGACGCGGCCTTCAAGACATACCGCCAGAAGGTCGTTCGCCAGCGGCATCTGAACGAGCTGGCGTCGGAGGACTCCCTGCTGAAGCGGCTCGGTGCGGCCCTCTGGCCGGCATCGTATCCCGGCCCCACCGCGATCAACAAGCTGATCTTGGGTGTCTACGACGAACTGATGCTCGACCAGCCTTCGCACTTTGACGTCGGCCGCTGGTATCTGCGCATCGGCTGGCTGTTCCGCGAACAGGGTCCGGGGGACACCGCGAGTCCGTCGCCGCGGGCACTCACGATGAGCCGGATGAGCACCGCCCTGCGCGAATTGACGGGAGATATCGGCCGCCTGTCCGCCAAGGTCGGTGATATCAAGCAAATGATCGACTCGAATCCGGATACCGGTGCCTCGCGGCCCGATGACACCGACGGTCCCGACCGCTGCCATCGCGCCATCAGCGGCATCATCGACCACCTCGAAGGAATCACGAGCGGCGTCGAATCGCTCCAGGACCGGCTGAACTCGAAAGACGGCGAGTGTCACACCGCTTCCGGCACCGCGGAGACCTTCGGCGAAAGCACCTCTTATGAGGCCTTTCTCGGCGAGCTGCGCACCAAATGGCTGCTGGTCCCCACCAATGAATGGGACGCCCTGACTCTGGCCCTGGATCATTACACGAAGTCCTTCGAAGAGGCGCGCGATATCCCCGCGGGCAACGCACAAATCCAGCTCACTTACATGATCGGCGAACTTGCCCGGCGTGTGGGACAATACCAGACGGCGCAGCAGTACTTCAACCTCGCGATCCGCACCGGGCGCGAGTGGCTGCACAAGATGGGCGATGACCCGACCAAGTCGGCGCTGGCGCGCCACGTCGTGGATCTCGCCGTTGAACAAATGCACACAATCCGTGAAACACTGGCGGCGGCTCGCTGAGCGGCCTGGGAATCGAATTTCGGGAATTGCCATAGGGAGGCACACGTGACTACCAGATCCAAAACCAAAGAGACGACAGCGCCCACGACCAATTCGAAGGGCAAAGACAAGCACGCGCCGCTGGAGCAGAAGCGCCGCTACGTACGGCTGGAGATCTTCTCTCCGGTCAGCTATTACTCGATTGTCACCGATGAGGCGCAGCGCGCCCGCCGGCATCCGGCCAAGAAGGCGGGGCTGCTGCTGAATTTGTCCGGCGGTGGTGTCCTGATTTCCACCACGGACAATGTCCTCTCCAATGAGTTCGTCCTGCTCACCTTCGAAATCAAGGGATTCGACGCCCTCACGAGCGTTCTCGGACGAGTGAAGCGCGTCGAGGAATGCGAAGATGGCGAGCGGCTGGTGGGAGTCGAATTCCTCACGCCGGAACAAGTCGATGATCCGGTGCTGGCAACCTCGCTGTCGCGGTTGTCTGACAACCCCCTCGGTTTCTCGGACAGCCTGCGCCGCCTGATCTCCCGCTTTGTGTTCCAGCGCCAGGTCGAAACAGAGCCGAAGTCCAAATGAGTCAGCGCCATTGCGACAGGGAGACAGGGGAGAGGCGAATGCACAATCACCGATGCTGTCCCATACCGCACGCCGGTCTTGCCGGGTGTCTCGGGTTGGCGGCTGCGTTTCTCCTGCTGCTTGCTCCGGCGCCGAGCCTTGCGAAGAAACAGAAGCCGGCGCTGCCGCCGCCGCCGCCGCAGACCGTCCTCTGCTGGATGGCCGATGGAGCAGGAATGCAGCCTGCCGGCGATCTGGAGGAATTTCTGGCCGACCGACTGGGAGCGACGGGCGAACGCATTGCGGTCGATCCGCTGACCGTACGCGCTGCCGTCCAGGCCCTCGGGCTCGGACCGCGCAGTTCTTTCGAACCGGCAACCGCCGGGCAACTGGCCCATGCCTGTTCGGCGCGCTGGGTCGTGTGGGTCAAACTCGTCTCGCGTGACATCCAGCCCAAACGGCTGTTGTCATTCCCGTATCTGTTCAATCATCGGCGTCTCGATGAGCATGTCTTCTTTGATGTGCGCATCTACGATTCCGCGTTGCGTGAGATGGTCGGATCCAAACGGCTGCAACTATCGGATCGCGGCGATGCGACCTGGCAGGTGGTTGATGATGAGCCGCTCGACCCGTATTACAACAACGATCAGGTCGAACTCCATCACCGCCAGCGCCGTCTCGACTGGCAGGCGGCCGCCATCATCTCCGGCTATTGTTCCGACGTGTTCCGTTCGCCGCGACTGGCCGCGATTACTGCCGAACCCCAGCGCAATGCCAGAGTAGAAAGGTCACCGGAGGTGCAGACCGCCGATCCGGTGATTCACCCCGTCACCCATCCACAGTAGGTGCGCAGAGCCATGACACAGAAAACCACTCACAGCACGCAACGACCGGATAGCACACCGGAGCATGAGCCCTCGCCGGAGGCCGTCGGCGAACTTGTGGATGCAGTGAAGGCGCTGGGCGAACGCGCCCGATTCCTCGCCGTGAACCTGGCGGTGATTGCTGCCAAGCTCAAACAGCAGGGGATGGGCCGCACCCGTCTAAACGACGATATTCTCGATTTGGTGGCCCGTGTCACCCGGGTTTCGCAGGATGTTTCCGAAGCGGTGACCGCCATCGAAAAGGGGCGCGCCGGCGCCGGATCGTCATCGCAGCTTCCCCAGGGGCAGTGGGATGGCATCGGCGTCCCGGACGAGCGCACGCTCGAGCGTTTAACCCGCTCGCTCCAGGAAACTCTCGAACTCTCCCGTCACGTCTTCCGCTGGGTACGCGACACATACCCGCCAGTTCCGCCGGGTTCCCCCGAGCACGACATCCCCGGCGTCTCTTGGGCCGACGAGTCCCACGACAAGAAACCCGACACCGGCGCCGTCTAAGTACGGCATACTGGCGACAGAGTCGCGGACAAGGGGCTTTCAGCCCCTTGCGCCGGTCGCGCAGCATCGCCGGTTCGCGGTTGCTTCCATAGGTGGGTTGGATAGGTAACACTCTAGACCGGGCTGATAGGTAACACTTTTGAGTTTATGTTAGTGCACGAGTGCCGGTCAGCCCTCTGGGCTGACGGCTGTGGCCACGGCGGGCGCTGTGGTCGGCGCAGACACGGTCAGCCCGAAGGGCTGACCCGCACCGGCCAGCAGGGGACGCGGATGCGAGGGCGCACGTCTTGGTGCCCCACGCGTTAAGGTGGGAGCTTCTCTCAGTGGCGCCCACTCTTGTCCGCGCTCT